>NZ_JBLQUK010000006.1:0-176741 GCF_047872805.1 Qipengyuania sp. ASV99
AGCGCCGGCGATGTCAGTGCGCGGCCTTCGACAGGCTCAGGCTGAGCGGGGGTTGCAAAGGATTTCGTGGCAGCAATAGGGTCGATAGCCGAACGCCTGCTTCGCAGCCGCTTGACCGCACAGCCGCCCTTACATCAATCCATGCCGTGCGAGGCTTTCGGCTAACAGCGTTTCGATCAATTGTTCCTGCGTCCAGCCGGCCATCACCGCCGCGCGGCCGAACACCTTTTCTGACCACAGATTGCAGTTGAGGTTGAGTTCGAGGAATGTCACCTCGCCAGTCGTTTCGTTCACGCGGAATTCGAACCGGCCATAATCAAACGGGCGGTATTCTTCCCAGCACGCCTTGGTCAGTTCGGCAATCCGCGCGGACATTTCCGGGTGCGTAAACGGATCGAGCGAATATTTCTGGCTGCGATCGACCAGATCGCGCTTTTCGTAATAGGTCCGCAGATGCGCAGGGTCGGCCTGACGGAAAATCAGCATCGGAAGGATTTGCGGTTCGCCGCCAATCGTCACGACGGGCACTTCGACATCGCTGCCTTCAATGAAGGGTTCGACAATGGCGTCCTGTCCGCCGTTCGCCGGATCATCGTGGATCCGCTTTACCGCGGCGGCGACCCCGTCCCAGTCATAGGCGTCCTCCACCCCCCAACTGGCAGAGGAATTGTTGGGCTTCACCACATAGCGCGACGCGGCGGGCAATTTGTCGGGAGTTACTGGCGCGCCCTTGCGATAGATCGCCCAGGGTGCGGTGGGAATCCCGGCATCGACAGCGGCACGCTTGGCCAGATGCTTGTCGTCAGACAATCCGCGCAGGATCGGGCTTGCGCCCAGATAGGGGATGCCTGCGCGCTCGCACAGCAGCGGCAGCAGCATTTCCGAATTGAAGAACCCGGCGCGGTTGAGCAACGGAAAGACGAAATCGATGCCTTTGGGCGGATCGAACAGAATGTCATGCGTCTGGCTGATTGTCAGGTTCAGCCCCAGCCCTTCAAGCACCCGGCGCATTTCCTGATGATAACGCGCGTGATTGCCGTCGGTTGGGTGCAGGTCTCCTTCCCACAGGGCATTCTTGGCGATGAACAGGATTTTGAGGCGGGCTTTGGCTTCGGCAGGGATGCTGAGCGGGGTGAGCGTGTGCGGCATGTCAGCTTTCTGTATCGCAGGGCGATTGTGATCAGGCGGTTAGGCCGCGCGCTTTAATCCTTCGCAAGGCGGCGCACCAGATTATTTTGCATTTTAATGGCAGTGATGGCTTTTCTATGGCGCTCACCGCCACTATTCCCGGCGCTCCTCTACCGGGTTTACGGGACCATTCGCCATTACTGACATTGCTGCAAAGCTTACGCTGAACCGCCTGCTTGATGGGCTTTCCTGGGGTGCGCCGGAAGAACGGCTCGCCGTGCTTCTGACAGAGGGCGGCGATGCGCGCATCACGCTGGAGCCTGCGACCGGGCTGAACCGCTATCTGTCGGCGCCCTATCCGCGCGATATTATTGCCTATTCCTCTTCCACCGTCAGCGATATTTCACCAGAGGCCTTTGCGCATCTGTTGCCACTGGTGGATCAGAGCGCCGATTACGCGGAGCGGTTGCAGCATCTGCGGGGGCGAATACGTGCGGCCTTTAGCCTTTCCGATGACACGCGGATTGTGTTTGCGCCTTCGGGCACCGACCTTGAATATGCTGCGCTGGCTGCGGTGTTCGGCAAGGCGGCGGGCGGCGTGCACAATGTGCTGCTGGGCGCGGATGAAATCGGCAGCGGCTGCATCCATTCGGCACGCGGGCGCTATTTTGCCGGTGAGACTGCGCTGGGTCTGACGGTTGAACCGGCCGGCGATGTGGCGGGGTGCGAAGAGATCACTACGGTTGATGTTCCGGTGCGCTGCGGGGCGGGGCAAGCACGCGAGAGCGCCGAGATTATCGCCGAAATGGCGCGCGAGATCGAAACAGCGCGCGCGGCGGGCAAACATTGTCTGGTCCACGGCGTGCACGGTTCAAAAACCGGATTGGTTCTGCCTGGCCTGCACGATATTGAGGCGTTGCAAGCTCGTTTTGGCGCCGATGTCACCTTCGTGATTGATGCCTGTCAGGCGCGCATCACCAGCACGGCGATTGCCGAATATCTGGCGCGCGGGGCGATTGTTTTGATGACCGGGTCAAAGTTTATCGGAGCGCCGCCGTTCAATGGCTGGGCGTTGTTTCCCGCTGCCTTGATGGAAGCCGCTGCGCCGCTGCCGAGCGGCTTTGCCACGATCTTTCGCCGCGCCGAGTGGCCGGAAGGGTGGGCCGGGGCGGAACAACTGCCCGAAGGCGAGAACCTGCCACTGGCCCTGCGGCTGGAGGCGGCGCTGTTCGAGGCCGAGAAGTTTCAGCAATTGTCGATGGCTGAGGTGTCAGCGATCATCGCCGCTTTCGAAGACGCCTTGGCGGAGCACCTGATTTCTGCGCTGAACGTGCGGCGGATAACACCGGGCGGTGCTGCGCAGGAGATGCCGATCGAAATGCGCACTCTGGCGACGATCGATGTCAGCAATCTGCCCGGCCTCACCACATTTGAGCAAGCGCAAAGCCTGCACCGCGAACTTGCGCTGGAAGGGGTGCGATTGGGGCAACCGGTGAAGTGTGTCGCGCTGGATGAAGGCGGTTGGGGCGGGACGCTGAGGATTGGTTTGTCGATGCCGCAAATCACCCGTTGGGCAGCGATGGATGCCAATGACATCGCGGTGGAATTATCGCGCGACATGCAGAAAATTGCGGGTCTTTTGCAACACTTGACTACGAAAACGCAATGATAGCGTAACGTTCCGTCACTTGGGCGTATCGCAAGAGTAACAATCGCGTATCTTCTCCCGATTGCCGCGCGGTAAGGGGAGAGATCGCGTCCGATGGCTTTTGATTCGCTTGGTAACTGGTACGATGCGCATATCATGCCGCGCCTTATCAAATGCGCGTGCGGTACGGGGCAGGTGATGAAGCGCCGCGCCGCGATTGTGCCGCTGGCTCGCGGCGATGTGTTCGAACTGGGCTGCGGCGGCGGGATCAATCACGATTTCTATGACGCCTCGGCGATCTCGTCTTACGCCGGGATCGACCCGCATGGAGTGCTGCTCGACAGCGCGCGCGCCGCCGCTGAAGCGAAGGGCTGGCCCGCCACTTTGCGGCAGGCTCAGGGGGAGGACATTCCGTTCCCATCGAGCAATTTCGACACGGTGGTGTGCACGTTCACATTGTGCTCTGTCGAGGATCCGCAACGGGTGCTGAGCGAGATGCGCCGCATCCTGCGGCCCGGCGGTCAAGTTCTGTTTCTGGAACATGGCCGCGCACCCGATGGCGGCGTCGCCAAATGGCAGGAACGGATCGAACCTATGTGGAAACGCCTCGCCGGAGGCTGTCACCTGACACGCTCCATCGGTTCGGCGTTTCGCGGCGCCGGTTTCGATGTTGAGCCGCTGGGGCAGGGCTATCTGCCCAAGGCACCGAAATTCGCCATGTGGAACGAATGGGGCATTGCCCGGCGTCCGGGGTTTTAGCCATCGAACACGAGGTCGCACGAAAAAGGGCCGGACAGCGATGCTTTCCGGCCCTTTCGTTTATCATGCGGATTATCGCCCGCTAGCTTTATTCGCCGAAGGTGCGCTGCCACCAGCCGCGCTTTTTCGATCCGCTATCGCCGTCATCAGCGGCCGTTACACTGGCCTCTGCTGGCTCAAGCGCGGGCGGAGGAGCGGCCATATCCGCCGCTGTCTCAGCCTTTGCCGCTGCCTCTGCTTCTGGCGCAGGATCGGGCGTTTCAACCTTCTTCTTGCGCGGGGCGCGTTTGCGTTTGGGCTTTTCTTCGGCATCGGGTGCGGCATCGGCATCGGCAGTGGCCTGAGCCTCTGCTGGAGCCTCTGCCGGAGCCATTGTCGTATCGCTACCTGCTGGTTCTTCGACCTTCTTCTTACGCGGAGCGCGTTTGCGCTTGGGCTTTTCCGCTTCAGCTGCGGGTGCCTCGGCTTCCGCTACTTCCGGATCGCCAGCGTCCTGTGAAGTGGCCTCTTGCGGTGCCACAGCCGGTTCTTCAGCATTTGTTTCCGCATTTACTTCAGCATTTGCAGATTCTGAGCCATCTTCGGCCTTTCTGCGACGTCCTCGGCCGCCGCGGCGGCGGCGCTTGCGGGGTTTGGATTCGTCATCCTCATCCGCAGTGCTTGCGCTTTCCCCGCCATCGCCGCTTTCACCGCGATTGCCATCATCGACGTCATCCGCAGCTTCTTCGGCTTCGCTTTCTTCGGCTTCGTCGCCTTCTCCGCCGTCTTCGCGGAAGTTCTTGCTGCGCCCGCGTCCGCCGCGCCTGCGGCGGCGCTTTTTGCGGGCACCATCTTCGCGGTCAGAATCGCCCCGACCCGACTCGCTCCGGCCAGCGTCGTCCTGACCCTCTTCATCGTCTTCGCCGTCCTCATCTTCGAGAGGCAAATCGTCATCGTCGTCATCGTCGATGATCGGTTCGAACTTTGGTGCCTGTGTCGGGCGCGGTCCGGCGCTCGACACGGTCATTTTCGCGCCTTCATCTTCGCCCTCGGGTTGGACTTCGATCGAAACGCCGTAACGCTCCTCGATCTCGACCAGCTCATGGCGCTTTTCATTGAGCAGATAGATTGCCGCTTCGGTGCTTGCCGCGAGTTTGATGAGCGTGCCTTTGCCTTTGGCCGCTTCGTCTTCGATCAGGCGCAGCGCGGAAAGGCCAGCAGAGGATGCGGTGCGCACCAGGCCCGTGCCGTCGCAATGCGGACATTCGCGCGTGGTCGCCTCAAGCACACCCGTGCGCAGCCGCTGGCGGCTCATTTCCATCAGGCCAAAGCCCGAAATACGTCCAACCTGAATACGCGCGCGGTCTGATCTCAGCGCGTCCTTCATCGCCTTTTCAACTTTGCGGGTGTTGGAATTGTATTCCATGTCGATGAAATCGATCACGACCAGTCCGGCCATATCGCGCAGCCGCAACTGCCGCGCGATTTCGTGCGCGGCTTCGAGATTGGTGTGGAGCGCGGTCTGTTCGATCCCATGTTCCTTGGTCGAACGACCCGAGTTGATGTCGATCGAAACCAGCGCTTCGGTCGGGTTGATAATCAGATAGCCGCCCGATTTGAGCTGCACCATCGGATCGTACATCGCCCGCAATTGATCCTCCGCGCCGTATCGCTGGAACATCGGCACCGGATCGGAATAGGCCTTAACCCGCCGGGCATGGCTGGGCATCAGCATTTTCATGAAGGCCTTGGCGGATTTGTAACCCTCCTCGCCCTCGACGATGATTTCCTCAATCTCGCGGTTATAGATGTCGCGGATCGCGCGCTTGATCAGATCGCTGTCTGAATGGACCAGACTGGGCGCGGTTGAACGCAGCGTCGTCTGACGAATTTCATCCCACAGCCGCGCGAGATAGTCGAAATCCCGTTTGATTTCGGTCTTGGTCCGCGAAATCCCGGCGGTGCGCACGATCAGGCCCATCGATTTGGGCAAGGTCAGATCGGACACGACCTGTTTCAAACGCTTGCGGTCCGACGAGGAATTGATCTTGCGGCTGATCCCGCCGCCGTGGCTGGAATTGGGCATGAGCACGGTATAACGGCCCGCGAGGCTGAGATAGGTGGTCAGCGCTGCACCCTTGTTGCCGCGCTCTTCCTTTACGACCTGAACAAGCAACACCTGACGGCGCTGAATAACGTCCTGAATCTTGTAACGGCGACGCAGTGCCATGCGTTTGGTGCGGACTTCGTCGACTTCCTTGGCGCGGCTGCGGCCTTTTTGCTGGGGCCGCTTTCCGCCCTGACGGCGGCGTCCGCCGCCTCTCCGGCCGCGGCGCGAGGATTCGCCATCCTCGTCATTGTCTTCATCAGAAGATGATCCAGCCGATTCGTCGCTTTCATCATCGTCGCCGTCTTCAGCGTCACTGTCTTCACCGTCGTCGTCGCGGTCATCATCCGATGTGCCGCCTTCGAAGGTGGAAACCTCGTCTTTCTCCGAAGTGTCTATTTCTTCCATGCCATCTTCGGCAAGGTCTTCAGCCAAGGCCCCGGCGCTTTCATCGTCGGCGTCATATTCGCCGCCCGGAGAAATGCCTTCCTCTTCTTCTTCGGCGCGCAGGCGCGCTTCTTCTTCGGCTGCCTCCGCCTCTTCGGCGAGCAATGCTTCCCGATCCGATTGCGGGATCTGGTAATAGTCCGGGTGAATCTCGCTAAACGCTAGGAAACCGTGACGATTGCCACCAAAATCGACGAATGCCGCCTGCAAGGACGGTTCGACGCGGGTTACTTTGGCGAGGTAGATGTTGCCTTTGATCTGCTTGTGTTCGGCAGATTCGAAATCGAATTCCTCAATCCGGTTTCCTTTGAGCACCGCCACCCGGGTTTCTTCCGAGTGGCGCGCATCGATTAGCATGCGCGTTGCCATGTAATATTCTCCAAACGCCCGATCTTCGCGCCGATAGTCGGCGCAAGGGGCGTGTCATATGAGTGAAATCGGCCTGAGGATCCGCAATGGCGGTCTGCGGGCCGGTATTGGTGGAAGCGCGCGTGTGACAGTTCAGCACGGGCGCGATGTTCGTGTCTGCTGCGACGAGAGTGCGGATAGTTTCCGCGCTGTACCCTTGGTGGGTCCTCACAAGGCTTTCGGCGCCTGTTGGGCGCTGGCCATACCTTTGCGAGGAGTAGCGTCTCGTCACTGCATCAACCTGTTGGGCGGCTGACCCTTTAACGAATTGGTGAACCAATTGGTGCGGTCTGCCGTGTGGATGAAAGCGCGGACCATGTTGTCGCCGAATGGCACAAGGAACCCCGTTTCGAAAACAAGCGCTAGCACCGTGGGTTACGCGCCGCAACTCTATTGCGCTTGTAGGGCGCAACATCCTAAGCCCGGATTGTCATGAGTGTACGTGCGCTCCTCTTGTTGATCCTGGCGGTCCCGGCTCTGATTGTTGGCGGAGCAATGGCTGCGGGGGTGATTATTCCGGTGCCCCATTGGGGACGCGATTATGTCCTCAGCTTTCTGCTCGATCCAGAAGGTGAGCCGCTGGAACTCCCCGCGATTGCCGGGCCAGAAGATCCTGCACGCCCGCTGGTGGTGCTCGATGCCGGGCATGGTGGACGCGATCCCGGTTCCATCGGGCGCGGCGCTGGCGGCAGGGAGGTGCTGGAAAAGGACATCGTGCTGGCTTTGACGCTGGCGCTGCGCGATGAATTGCTGAAGGAAGGCGGCATCCGCGTGGCGCTAACCCGCGACACCGACAGGATTGTTACGCTGTCTCAGCGTCCCGAAATTGCCCGGCAGCTAGGCGCGGATCTGTTCCTGTCGATCCATGCGGATTCGGCCGGAGAGCGCCGGGATGTCGAAGGCGCGAGCATCTATACGTTGTCCAATGAGGCATCGAGCGAGGCAGCGGCACGCTTTGCCGAACGTGAAAACGCCGCAGACGCGCTTAACGGCATCACGATCGAGGGACAAAGCGCCGAAGTCAGCGCGATCCTGGTGGAATTGTCGCAGCAACGCACGCAGGAAGACGCGACTGAATTTGCCGCTTTGATCGCGCGCGAAGGGGATGGCCGCGTGCGGTTTCATCCCCAGCCGCGCCGCTCTGCGGCTTTGGCAGTGCTGCGCGCGCCCGACGTCCCCGGTGTGTTGTTCGAAAGCGGCTTTGTCACCAATGACGCGGATCGCGCACGGTTGATGACGGAGCAAGGGCGACAGGAATATGCACAGGCACTGGCCCGCGCGATTCGTGTTTATTTTGCGCGCCGGGCTTTGCCTTAGGGTGCGAATGTGCGGACGGAGAAGCTGCTGCTGGCAATCTAGCGCGAAGCACGATAAATCGCGCGGCAGATGACTGACACAGCAACCACTCCGTTCCGCGATTATCTGCGGTTTCGTCTTTCCCGCGATAGCGAGATGGCGGTCACCTGGTTCGTGGACAAATGGCAGTCGAGCTGGCTGTTCAAACTGGCCGCATTTGCCCTTGCTGGACTAGCGGCGCTGTGGGTGGCGGCGTGGTTATTCCTCGCAAGCGATTTGCCAGAGGCCGAAAGCCTGATCGGTTACCAGACCCCGCTGCCCACGGTGGTGCGTGGCATCGATGGCGAAATCGTTCATTCCTATGCGCGCGAACGCCGAGTTCAGTTGCAGTTTGGCGATTTTCCCGAACCGCTCATCAACGCCTATATTTCGGCGGAGGACAAGACCTTCTTCAGCCATGGCGGCGTGGATTTTCCGGGCACGGTCAATGCCGTTTTCGATTACGCGACCAAATATGGTTCGGGCGAACGCGCGGTGGGCGGGTCCACGATAACTCAGCAGCTCGCCAAGATCCTGCTGCTGGGGGATGAATATTCGGTCACGCGCAAGCTCAAGGAAATGATCCTGGCAAGCCGCATCGAAGGGGTGTTGAGCAAACAGGAAATTCTGGAACTCTATCTCAATGAAATTCCGCTTGGTCGGCGATCATTCGGTGTTCAGGCTGCGGCGCGCGCCTATTTCGACAAGGACGTTGGCGACCTTGAACTGCACGAAGCCGCGTTTCTGGCCATCCTGCCCAAGGCGCCCGAACGCTATGGCCGCAAGGGGCAGGAACAGGCCGCGATAGAGCGGCGCGATTTCGTGCTGGCGCAAATGGCGGACAATGGCTTCATCACCGAAGCCGAACGCAGCGCGGCCTCGGCAAAGCCGCTTGGTCTGGCACGTCAGCGCAGCGAACGCAGCGCCGATGCGGGCTATTTCCTCGAAGAAGTGCGCCGCCAATTGATCGAGGATTTCGGCGAAAGCGCCGAGGACGGCGAGAACAGCGTCTATGCGGGCGGCCTCTGGGTGCGCACTTCGCTGGATGTGGGATTGCAGAATGCGGCGCGCGATTCGCTGCGGCGGGGCCTGCTGCGCTATCACGGCGGGCGCGCATGGACCGGGCCGATTGCGACCATCAATATGGATGATGGCAATTGGGCAGGCCAACTCGCCAGCTCCTATCTCAGCATCAGTTACGAAGACTGGCGCGTCGGCGTTGTGACACAGCGCAGCGGCTCTGCGGCGACAGTGGGTTTTGCAGACGGCGATGAGGCACCTCTGAGCAATTTGCCCGATGCGCTAAAGGCGGGCGATGTCATTGCAGTGTCCCCCCAGGGCAACGGTTTCCGGGTCCGCACCATACCCGAGGCGCAGGGCGGCATGGTGGTGCAGAACGCGCAAACCGGGCGAGTGCTGGCGATGCAAGGCGGGTTCGATCACCGCCTCTCGGATTTCAACCGCGCGACGCAGGCACTGCGCCAACCGGGCTCAACGATAAAACCGTTTGTCTATGCGACCGGGCTCGACAACGGCATGACGCCGTCGACCGAGATCGATAATTCCAGCTATTGCTATTATCAGGGCCGCCAGCTTGGCCAGAAATGCATTCGCGGCGGCCGCGCCGGGCAATTCCCGATGCGTTACGGGCTCGAACAATCGCAGAATATCATGACAGTCCAGATCGGGATGCAGGCGGGCATGGAGAATGTCGTCGAAACGATCGAGAAACTCGACATTTCTGACGATCCAGACCCCTTTGCTGCGACCGCACTGGGCGCAGAGGAATCGACAGTTTTGCGGATGGTGTCGGCCTATTCCGCGCTCGCTAATCATGGTCGGCTGAACAAACCGACTGTGATCGATTATGTGCAGGACCGGCAGGGCCGGGTGATCTGGCGCGCCGATGACCGTGCCTGCAATGGCTGCAACATGCCCGAATATGATGGCAGCGCGATGCCGCGTTTCGGTATCAAGGGCGTACAGGCAATGGACGCGCGCACCGCGTTTCAGACCATGCATATGCTCGAAGGTGTCGTGACGCGCGGCACCGCGACCGTGCTCAGCGACCTTGGCCTGCCGCTGTTTGGCAAAACCGGCACGACCACGGGGCCCAAGGATGTCTGGTTCGTCGGCGGCACCCAGCGTTTGATCGCAGGGGTTTATGTCGGGTTCGACAATCCGCGCAACATGGGCGGCTATGCCTTTGGCGGAACCATCGCAGCGCCGATTTTCAAGGATCTGATCGAAAACTCGCGTGATCGCTGGACCGCTTTGCCGGCGATTGCACCCGAGGGGATCCGGATGGTTCGCGTCAACCGGCGCACGGGCAAACGGGTGCTCGATGGCTGGCCCACGGGCGACCCGCGTTCGGACATCATCTGGGAGGCGTTCAAACCCGATTCGGAGCCTGAACGCGCCACCCGTCAGGATGAAATCGCGGCCAAGCGTGATGAAATCCTCAACCTCATCCGCGATTCGCGCCGCGCTGTTGCCGCCGGGCCGGAACGGGCAGAGGGCCAGCCTGCCGACTTTGTCGAAGAGCAAGGCGGCATATATTGATCGCTTCGCTGCAGTTTCAATCGCGGCGGAAACCAGACGGACGCAGGCGGGTTAGGAAAGATATGAGAACGCTATTCACATCAGCGCTTGCCGCTATTGCCGCGATTACTGTTGCCGTTCCGGCATCAGCGCAGCTCGCCGTGGGCAATGACGCGCCCGCCTTTACCGCCCGCGCTGCGCTGGCGGGGGAAGAGTTCGGTTTCTCGCTTCAGGCGGCGCTGCGGCGCGGGCCGGTCGTGCTGTATTTCTACCCCAAGGCATTCACTCAAGGCTGCACCCTCGAAGCCAACGCCTTTGCCGAGGCGATGCCCGAATTTCGCGCCGCCGGGGCCAGCGTGATCGGCATGTCGAACGATGATATTGAAACGCTAAAACGCTTTAGCCGCGAGGAATGCCGCGATGCCTTTGCGGTGGGTTCGGCGAGCGCGCGATTGATCAACGCATATGCAGTGGCGCGCGGCAATTCTGACCTTGCATCGCGCACATCCTACGTCATCGCGCAGGACGGACGGATTGCCTATGTCCATTCCGACAGCGATTACCGCGGCCATGTCGCGCGCACCCTGGCGGCGGTTCGCGCGCTTTCCAACTGAACCTGTCGCTAGGCGCCGGGCAAGGCTGCGCCCGCCACGGCGATGCTTTACAATCGCAGCCTCCGCGCTAAGCGGGGCAGCCAGATTATCCAGCCAATCAAATTTGAAGGACAGTTTATGCGGGCCGAGGCCCAAGCTCTTGTTGACCGGATCGAGGCGGCGCTTCAATTGGTGCGGCGATCGCTCGATTGGGAGCGCGCTCTGCGCCGTCTCGATGAACTGAATGCGCGGGTTCAAGACCCCACCCTTTGGGATAATCCCAAACAGGCGCAGGCGATCAGCCGCGAACAGAAACTGCTCGAAAACGCGGTCAAGACCGTGAACGAAATCTCCGCCGAAATGGGCGATGCGGTCGAATTCATCGAAATGGGCGAGGCTGAGGACGAAGAAAGCATCATCAATGATGGCCTCAAAAGCCTCGAACGACTGGCCGCACGCGCCGATGCGGACAAGGTTCAGGCGCTGCTTTCGGGCGAAGCGGACGCGAATGACACCTATCTCGAAATCCACGCAGGCGCAGGCGGCACCGAATCGCAGGATTGGGCCGAAATGCTGTTCCGCATGTATGGTCGCTGGGCCGAGCGGCGCGGTTTCAAGGTTGAGACGGTGGAATATCAATCGGGCGATCAGGCCGGGATCAAATCTGCCACGCTCCAGATCAAGGGCGAGAACGCCTATGGCTATGCCAAGACCGAAAGCGGGGTGCACAGGCTCGTCCGCATCAGCCCCTATGACAGCGCGGCCAAGCGGCACACCAGTTTCTCCAGCGTCTGGGTCTATCCGGTGATCGACGATGACATCGACATTGATATCAATCCCGCAGACCTGAAGATCGACACCTACCGTGCGTCGGGCGCCGGCGGTCAGCACGTCAACACCACCGATTCCGCCGTGCGCATCACCCACCAACCGACCGGAATCGTGGTGGCGAGCCAGAACGACCGCAGCCAGCACAAGAACCGCGCCACCGCAATGAACATGCTGAAAGCGCGGCTGTTCGAACGCGAAATGGCGATGCGCGAAGCAGTGGCCAGCGGTGAATATCAGGAAAAGAGCGAGATTGGCTGGGGCCATCAGATCCGCTCCTATGTCCTGCAGCCGTATCAGATGGTGAAGGATTTGCGCACTGGCGAGACGTCCACCTCGCCCGACAAGGTGCTCGACGGCGAGATTGACGCCTTCATCTCCGCCGCTCTCGCGCAGCAGGTTACGGGCGAGGCTGTCGATGTGGAGGATGTGGAGTGAAGCCGCGAGGGATCAGCGCGGCATGTCTCTGCCTGCTGGTTCTCGCCGGACTTGCGGCCTGCAACGATATTGGCGCTGATCCGAATCGGCCCGAAACCGCGCTCGAATTTCCGCTGCCTGACCGGCCTGTTTCCGAAGTCGTTTCCAACCAATTCTCCAACGAGGACGCTCGCGACGAGCGGGGCGAGGCGCAGGTGGTGATGGACCTTGCCAATATTCGTCCCGGTATGACTGTCGCGGATATTGGTGCGGGGGAGGGCTATTACACCGTGCGTCTGGCAGAGCGGGTCGGCAAGGATGGCCGCGTGCTGGCGCAGGATATCGACCGCGACGCGCTGGAACGGCTGGGGCGCCGGGTCGAGCGCGAGCGGCTGGAAAATATCTCGATCAAGCCGGGCGCGGCGGACGATCCGCAACTTCCCGAAGACAGTTTTGACCGCATATTTCTTGTTCATATGTATCACGAAGTGACTGAACCTTATGCGTTCTTGTGGCGTATGTGGCCCGCGCTGGCTGGCGGTGGTCAGATCATTGTTGTCGATGTTGACCGGCCCACAGGGCGACACGGCATTCCGCCCGGATTGCTGTTTTGCGAATTTGAAGCGGTCGGATACAGGCTGGTCGAATTTGTCGAACGCCCGGATATCAAAGGATATTTTGCGCGGTTTGAGCGCGGCGAGGCGCGCAGCGATCCACAGGCGATAAAGGCCTGTGCCAACACATAGAGGTCAGGCTGATCGATGGGTCCGAGCATGAATGCTCGAATTCAGTATTTGCCGCGAGATTTCCGGCACCGCCCTCAGTTATCAACCAGCCGGGCCCCGCGCCCTTTCCATCAACAAAGCGGGATGCTAGGCGCGGCGTCCATTGAGTTGCCGCAGGTGAGGAGTTCGGCCGGGAATGACAGATTTTCCAACCAGTTTTGACCGTGAAGATCTGCTGAAATGTGCGCGGGGTGAATTGTTCGGCCCCGGCAACGCACAATTGCCCGAACCGCCAATGCTCATGATGGACCGGATCACCGATGTTTCCGGCGATGGCGGCATGCACGGCAAAGGCCATGTCGTCGCAGAATTCGATATCACCCCCGATCTGTGGTTCTTCGACTGCCATTTTCCCGGCAATCCCATCATGCCGGGCTGTCTTGGACTGGACGGATTATGGCAGCTGACCGGCTTCAATCTGGGTTGGCGCGGTTGGCAGGGGCGCGGCTATGCTTTGGGTGTGGGCGAGGTCAAACTGACCGGTATGGTCCGGCCTGACCGTAAGATGCTCACTTATCACGTTGATTTCACCAAGGCCGTGCAATCGCGGCGTTTGACCATGGGGGTTGCTGATGGCCGTGTTGAGGCCGATGGTGAGGTCATCTATCAAGTCAAAGATATGAAAGTCGCCCTATCTGAAGCCTGATTGGGCCTTGGTCCGGATCAGGTTTGGGGCGGGAAAAGGGGAATATGCGCCGCGTCGTCATTACTGGGCTGGGGATTGTTTCCTCGATTGGCAACAATTCGGATGAGGTGCTGTCCGCGCTGAAATCGGGCAAATCCGGCATCACTTTCAACGAAGCCATGGCCGAACATGGTTTCCGCTCGCAAGTCGCAGGCACGGTCGATCTAGATCTGGCCGAACATGTCGATAAACGCACCTTGCGGTTCATGGGGCCGGGTGCCGCCTATGCCTATATCGCCATGGGACAGGCGATTGCCGATGCGGGCCTGACGGAAAGCGACGTCATCAACCCGATGACCGGGGTCATCGCCGGATCGGGCGGCCCTTCCACTTCGGCCATGCTCGCGGCGCACCAGACGGTGCTTTCTACCGGTGCGACCAAACGCATCGGGCCATTCGCAGTGCCCAAGACGATGTCTTCGACGGTAAGCGCCAACCTTGCGACGGCTTACCAGATCAAGGGGATGAACTTCTCCATTACCTCAGCCTGCTCCACCTCGCTGCATTGCATCGGCTTGGCGGCCCAGCAGATTGCGCTGGGTCTGCAGGATGTGATGTTTGGCGGCGGCGGCGAAGAGCTGGACTGGACGCTGTCGTGTCTGTTCGACGCGATGGGCGCTATGTCGAGCAAATATAACGACACGCCGGAGCGGGCATCGCGCGCGTTTGATGCTGACCGCGATGGTTTTGTAATCGGCGGCGGCGGCGGAATTGTGGTGCTCGAAGCGCTCGAACATGCGCTGGCGCGGGGCGCGAAGATTTACGCCGAGGTCACCGGTTTTAGCGCCACTTCCGATGGTGCCGATATGGTTGCACCTTCGGGTGAGGGCGGGGAACGCGCAATGCGCGGGGCGCTCCGGTCGCTGAGTGAGGATCGCAAGGTCAGCTATATCAACGCTCATGGCACCTCGACCCCGGTCGGCGATGTGGGAGAAATCGAGGCGGTGCGCAGGGTGTTTGGAGAAGGTGTAACCCCGCCGGTCAGTTCGACGAAATCCATGACAGGTCACAGTCAAGGAGCCACCGGCGCACAAGAGGCGATCTATTGCCTGCTGGCGCTGGAGCACGATTTCATCATTCCTTCGATCAATGTGGAGACTCTCGATCCGGCGCTGAGGCCGGAGGAGATCGCCACGCAGCTGGTGGAGAATGCGGGCCTCGATACGGTTATGACCAACAGTTTCGGGTTTGGCGGCACCAATGGTTCGATGCTGTTGTCGAAATTTCACGGATAGGCCCGCGCTGCGGGTTTAGGTGCCGTTGGGTAGGGTGATTGAACATGGGCGTGCTTTCAGGAAAACGCGGTCTCGTGATGGGCGTTGCCAACGACCGGTCGATCGCCTGGGGAATTGCCAAAGCCTGCGCCGATGCGGGTGCCGAACTTGCCTTTACCTATCAAGGTGAAGCCTTTGGCAAGCGTCTTGAACCGCTTGCATACAGCGTCGGCTCAGATGTCATGCTGGATGTCGATGTCACAGATGACGCCTCACTCGATACCGCATTCGGCGCGCTGCGGGAGCGGTGGGACAGGCTGGATTTCGTGATCCACGCGATTGCCTATTCCGACAAAGCGGAATTGTCTGGCCGCATCCTTAACACGACGCGCGCGAACTTCAAGAACTCAATGGATATCTCGGCCTACAGCCTGATCGAAGTGGCGCGCAGAGCGCATCCGATGATGGTGGAACATGGCGGCACCGTGCTGACGCTGACCTATCTGGGGTCAAGCCGGGTCACCCCCAATTACAATGTAATGGGCATGGCCAAGGCCGCGCTTGAGGCTGGCGTGCGCTACCTCGCCAATGATCTTGGCCGCGAGGGAATCCGGGTCAACGCGATCAGCCCCGGCCCGATGAAAACGCTCGCTGCCAGCGCTATTGGCGGGGTGCGCAAGACGTACCGGCACACCGAAGCCAACGCCCCGCTTGGGGGCAATGCAACCTTGGAGGCGGTGGGCGGGACCGCGGTCTATCTGTGCAGCGATGCCGGGGCTTGCACCACTGGCGAGATCATTCACGTCGATGGCGGCTTCCACGTTCTGGGCATGCCGCAATTCGACAATCTCTAAGCGGCGCGGCGATGGAGATTCGGCGCACCGATTTGAGCGAGCCCGAGGTGGTGGCGCTGATCGAATTGCATCTTCGCGAGATGCTGGCGTTCTCGCCGCCGGGGACAAACCATGCACTCGACCTGTCGGGATTGACGGCACCGGGCGTCGAGGTGTTTGCCGCGTGGGATGATGCAAGGCTGCTGGCCATCGGCGCGCTCAAACAGCATAGCGATTTCGCCGAGATCAAGTCGATGCGCGCACATCCCGAGGCGAGGAGGAAGGGCGTAGGCAAGGCTATGCTTAAACACCTGATCGACCGTGCGCGGGAACTGGGATATGCCGAAGTGAAGCTGGAAACCGGCAGCGGCGAACCCTTCGCGGCGGCGACCGAGCTTTACCAAAGTTTCGGATTTCGCCCGTGCTCGGATTTCGCCGGGTACAGCGCGGGCGAATTCAACAAGCTGTTTGCGCTTGCCATCCCATGAGCAAAGAGACACCCCCACCATTCTCGCTTTGGCTGCGCGAGTTGCCGTGGCTGGGTGCCATTGCCGCTGGCCGATTTCGCCGGGCGCGCAAGATCGATCTCGATTTCAAAGCGATAGGCAATCTGCCGCCCGTCCTCGTCTTTCCCGGCATTGTTTCCAGCGACAATTCGACCTCGCTCCTGCGAAGGACGCTCGAGGCGAATGGCTTTCCCGTATACGGATCGAAATTGGGCTTCGTGACGGGTGTAACACCGGAACGGATGGCACGGGCCGAGCGGCGTCTGGAGGAGATTGCCCAGCGCCACGTTGAACCGGTTGTTCTGCTGGGCTGGAGCCTTGGTGGGATCTATGCCCGCGTTCTGGCTCAGCGCCACCCGAAAAAGGCTAAGATGGTCGTCACGCTGGGCACGCCCTTTTCAGGCGACCGGCACGCCAACAACGCATGGCGGCTTTACAATGCGCTCAATGACCACACGGTCGATGAACCCAGCCTGCCCGATGATCCGAGTGTGAAGCCGCCGGTTCATACTGTCGCTGTCGAAGCGCTCAACGAGGGGGTGATCGGGCGCGGCTGTGCCTGGGGCAAGGGCGAGGAACGTGACAGCGCGCATCTGGTCACGGCGCGGCATTTTGCACTCGGATCGAGCAGGCGGTCGGTCGAAGAGGTCGTCCAGATCGTGACGCAGGAACTGGCGATGGGTCAGCGAGTGACCGAGGATCAGCCCCGCACCAATGCCGTCAGCACCTGATCGGTCGGGCGGTGGCCGTCGACCCACATGCGGATATTGGCGATCACCTTGTGGCCCGAATCCTCGCGCCCTTCGGCGGTGGCGCTGCCAATGTGGGGCAGGGTCATGACGTTGGGATGATCGATCAAGCGGCGGTCGACGTTCGGCTCTTCCGGGTAAACGTCCAGCCCTACGCCTGCCAGTTGTCCTGTGTAAAGTGCTGCGATCAAGGCCTCCTGATCGATCAATTCGCCGCGTGCAGTGTTGATGATGCACGATCCCGGCTGCATCAGCGCAATCCGCCGCTTGTCGATCATTCCGCGTGTTTCCGGGGTAAGTGGACAATGCAGGGAAAGAATGTCGGCCTGCGCCATCAGCGTATCGAGATCACCCACAAATTTTACGCCCAACATCGTTTCGGCGGCCTGCGGCAGCGGCTTGCGGCTATAATAGGCAACCGAAAGCCCAAAGGCACGGGCGCGGTGGGCGACTGCCTGTCCGATGCGGCCCATGCCGACAATACCCAGCACCTTGCCGCTCAATTTACGCCCGAGCAGTCCGGACGGCGCCCATCCAGTCCATTCTCCGCGCCGAACCAGAGCGATGCCTTCGCGGATGCGGCGCGGCACCCCGATAATGCCGGCCATGGCCAGATCGGCGGTGTCATCGGTAAAAACGCCGGGCGTGTTGGTGACCATGATGTCGCGCGCAGCGGCAGCGGCGAGGTCGATATGTTCGGTTCCCGCTCCGAAACTGGCGATCAGACGCAGACGGTCCCCAGCGCCCGCGATCATCTCGGCATCGATCCGGTCGGTGACGGTCGGCACCAGCACATCGCAATCCGCCATCGCGGCGCGCAATTCTTCGCGCGTCATGGGCGTGTCGTCAGGGTTCAGCACGGCCTCGTAAAGCTCGCTCATTCGTGCCTCGACACTGGGCATCAGATGACGGGTAACCACGACCTTTGGCTTGCCATTGGAAAATTGCGGGGCAGGGTGCGTCTGAGCCATGCACCTGCGCTAATGGGTTTCGCCCATCTTGGTCAAGCGGCGGCAACGTTGATTGGGACAAACCGCGTGGGCGAGAGCGGAACCGGCTTGAATGATGAACCATCGCAGCGCTATCAGCGCGGCATGGTTGCTTCCAAAATTTGCGCGTCGCTGCGTGTCATTGCTGCGGCGCTGGCATTGACCCTTGGGTTGTGGGCAGGCGCTGCATATGCGCAGGACCGCGAGGCGCCCTATTGGGCGAGCCTGCGCTTTGACGAGGTCAATATGCGCGCAGGGCCAAGTCAGGATTATCCGATTGAATGGGTTTACCGGCGTAAGGGAATGCCGGTGCGGGTGGTGCGCCTGCGCGAAGGGTGGCGTCTGGTGGAGGACCCCGAAGGCACGCAAGGCTGGATCGAACGCAGTCAGCTTAGCACGGCATTGGGCGCAATGATCATTGGCGAAGGTTTGGCGGAACTGCGCGCGGCACCGACCGCGGCAAGCCCGCTGCGATGGCGCGCAGAACCGGGCGTTGTCGCAGCATTGATCCGCTGCCGCGAAGGCTTTTGCGAGATCGAAGCCGGCGGACGCACAGGCTGGGTGGTGCAGGACCGGCTCTGGGGCGCGGGTGAGTTGGAAGTGCCAGAATAGCGCGGATTTTCCCGCGCATATCCGGATGGCGATCTGATTTTCATCCGCGCTTGTTTAGCGCAAACGCTCTTAAACCAGCTCGACCGCCACAGCGGTTGCCTCTCCGCCGCCGATGCACAGGCTGGCGACGCCGCGCGATTTGCCCTGCGTTTTAAGGGCATTGAGCAGCGTGACTATGATCCGCGTGCCCGATGCACCAATGGGATGGCCCAGCGCGGTTGCGCCCCCGTTGACGTTGATTCGGTCATGCAGAATGCCGATGTCGCGCATCGCGAACATGGCAACACAGGCAAATGCCTCGTTCACTTCCCACAGATCGACGTCATCCACACTCCAACCCGCCTTGGTCAGCACCTTTTCGATAGCGCCAACCGGGGCAACCGTGAAATCCTTGGGCGCGCGGGCATGGGCCGCCATGGCGACGATCCTGGCCGCAGGGCTGTGGCCGTTTTCGGCTGCGACGCTGGCACGGGTAAGGACCACGGCAGCGGCTCCGTCCGAGATTGAACTGGAGGTTGCAGCTGTGATGGTACCGTCTTTGGCAAAGGCAGGGCGCAGTTGCGGGATCTTGTCCGGGCGACCCCTGCCGGGCTGCTCATCCTCGCTGACGGTCATTTCGCCAGCGCGCGTCGAGAAGGTCACCGGCACGACTTCATCGGCAAACGCACCGCTGGCAATCGCGGCATTGGCGCGGGCGAGCGATTCGATGGAATAGGCGTCCTGATCCTCGCGGGTGAGCTGATATTCGTTGGCAGTATCTTGGGCGAAGGTGCCCATTGCGCGGCCTTCCTCATAGGCATCTTCCAGCCCGTCGAGGAACATGTGATCATAGGCCGTATCATGGCCGATGCGCGCGCCCGAACGGTGCTTTTTCAGCAGATAGGGCGCATTGGTCATGCTCTCCATCCCGCCCGCGATCACATAGTCAACCGAACCGCTGGCCAGCGCTTCTGCGCCCATGATAACGGTCTGCATGCCGCTGCCGCATACCTTGTTGACGGTGGTAGCCTGAACCGATTGGGGCAGTCCGGCCTTGATCATCGCCTGCCGTGCCGGTGCCTGTCCCAGACCAGCAGGAAGGACGCAGCCCATATAGCCGCGTTCAAACTTGTCCGCGGGAACGCCTGACCGTTCAACCGCTGCTTTGACCGCTGCCGCACCAAGTTCGGTAGCGGAAACATCGGACAACGCGCCCTGCATCGCACCCATCGGGGTGCGGGCATAGGAAAGGATGACAATCGGATCGGCGGCTGAAAACTGGCTCATGGAAAGCTCCGGAAACAAGCGAGAGAAGGTCTGCCTCGATTTAGGGTGCATGGGCGAGGAAGGCAACGCGGTCATTGGCGGCATAAGCTATTACCTTGCGAGGGCGCGCGCTTTCCCGCAAAGCTGGTCGCAAATCAAAACCGATGCCTTTGGGAGAATTGCCATGGCCGATGACCGCCGCGATGAATTGGAACAATTGCTGAAACTTCAACGCGGGGCATTCACTGCTTCACGGCCCGAAACGATGGCTATGCGCAAGGATCGGATCAAGCGGGCGATGGCGCTGGTCAAGGATCACTCGGTCAATCTGTGCAAGGCGATGAGCGCCGATTTCGGCAATCGTTCGATGGAACAAAGTATGTTGACCGACATCGCAGCGACGGTGGGTGCGGGCAAGCATGCATTAGGGCACATGGACAAATGGGCGCGTACCGAAAAGCGCCCAGTGCAATTTCCGCTTGGTTTGTTGGGGGCAAAGGCCGAGGTGCGGTATGAGCCGAAGGGCGTCATCGGCATCCTCAGCCCTTGGAATTTCCCGGTCAATCTGGCTTTTGCCCCGCTGATGCAGGTGCTGGCCGCGGGTAACCGTGCGATGATCAAGCCGAGCGAGTTTACAGAACGCACCAGTATGCTCCTGGCAGAGCTGGTGGATGAATATTTCACCCGCGACGAGGTTGCAGTGGTCACCGGCGGACCTGAAGTGGCGGCGGCGTTTTCATCGCTTCCCTTTGACCATCTGGTGTTTACAGGCTCGACCGCGACGGGCCGCAGGGTAATGCAGGCGGCGGCCGAAAACCTTGTTCCCGTGACGCTGGAACTGGGCGGCAAATCGCCCGTGGTAATGGGCCGCAGCGCTGATTTCGCCAAGGCAGGGGAACGCATCGCACTGGGCAAGATGATGAATGCCGGACAGATATGCCTCGCGCCGGATTACATGTATGTCCCCGAAGACAAACAGGACGAAGCCGTCGCAGGCGTGGTCAACGGCGTTTCGGCAATGTACCCGACTTTGCTTGAAAATGACGATTACGCTTCGATTGTGTCGGATCGACATTTTGAACGGCTTCAGGGCCTTGTCGAAGACGCGCGGGGCAAGGGCGCAGAAGTGATTGAGGTTAATCCCGGCAACGAAGATTTTGGCAATGCCAACCAGCGCAAAATGCCGCTGAACATCCTCAAGAACGTCAACGACGACATGAAGGTGATGCAGGAGGAAATTTTTGGCCCGGTCTTGCCAGTGATGACCTACAAGTCCGTCGACCAGGCGGTCGATTACATCAACGAACATGACCGCCCGCTGGGTCTCTATTATTTCGGCGAGGAGAAGGACGAGCAGGAACGCGTCCTTAGCCGGACCATTTCCGGAGGTGTCACAACCAATGATGTGATCTTCCACGTCTCGATGGAAGACTTGCCGTTCGGCGGGGTCGGCCCGTCGGGTATCGGCAGCTATCATGCGGTTGAAGGCTTCCGCGAGTTTAGCCACGCCCGCAGCGTCTATCACCAGCCCAAGATCGACATTGCAAAACTCGGCGGGTTCAAGCCCCCCTATGGCAAGGCGACCGAAAAGGCTGCGGCCGGCATGATGAAGTGAGGGCGCTAGTCGCTCTTTGCGCGCTGGCACTCGCCAGTCCGACCTTAGCAGAGGATCGCGCACCCTGGCGTGCGGTTGATGTCGAGACCGGGCAAATCCGGGATATCGACGGGCTGGAACAACTCGCCCGGGATTTTCCCGAGAGCGGATCGGTACGCCTGAGGCTACTCCAGCCGTTGATAGCCGCAGGCGAAGTCGGAAAGGCATTGGAGACGCTCGAGTGGCTTTACGATCGCGGATACGTCTTCAGCGATGCGGCGCAGGCCCAAATCCCAAAGCTGATCGAAGGGGTCGATGCAGGGCGCATCGCCGAGCGTTTGATCGCCGAAGCGGAAGTGATCGAAGCGAGCGCGATAATCGCGATTCTTCCAGCTGAGGCAGGCCTGACCGAAAGCGTCGTGAAAGACCCGCGCACAAACACGCTCGCGGTCACTTCCCAGTCAGGCAACTCGATTTGGCAATACACTTCGCCTGATGAACACGCTCAGATCGATTTTGGCGAAGGACACAGCTTTTCAGGCATCGTTTACCGCCCAGTTCTGGATCAGCTTTGGGCTTCTGTTTCGGGTGTGCCGAACCCGTTTAACGCAGAGCAACCTGCTGCCGGCCTGATGTCCCTGTGCATGGAACTTGAGTGCAGTCAGCAGCTTATCGTGATAGACAGTCAGGCCAAGTCAATGAACGATCTGGTCGCGGCAACGGATGGGACGCTTTACGCGAGCGATTCCATTGGGGGCGGGGTCTATCGCCTTGGGAACGGTTCGAAATCGCTAGAGCCTGTTGTCAAACCCGGCACATTCCGCTCCCCGCAGGGGTTGGCGGTCAGCGAAGACGGGGCGAGGCTCTATGTGAGCGATTACCGTTATGGGATCGCGATCGTTGATCTCGAAACCTTCGAAGTTTCGCGCCTGACTTCGGATATTCCGCTGCTGCTCGACGGGGTCGATGGTCTGTGGCGCTATGGCAACGAGCTGATCGCAGTTCAGAATGGTAGCTCGCCGATGCGGATCGGCGCCTTCATCCTGTCCGAGGACGGCAATCGGGTGGTCAGCCACCGCATTCTTGAACAGGCGCATTCGGAATGGACTGAGCCCTTGAGCGGCTCGATTGATGAAGGCTCGCTGATTTACGTCGGAAATGGGCAATGGGACCGATTTGTCGAAGGCCGGCTTGCAGATGGAAAGCAGGCGATCCCAACCGAAATCAGGCGACTTCCGCTCAGTCCCACCCCACATTGACATAAGCGCAAAGCTTAGTTCGATTTTATGCAACAGATATGTGGAGGAATGCCCGAGTCGACCACTTGCGCGGCGTTTGCTAGGGGCGTAGGGGCTCCGCATTGGGATCAAGCAAGCTTGGAAATCGCCGTGATCGACCCGCTAGTCGACCTGAGCCAGTATCTGCCGATACTGCTCTTCATCATCATCGCCTTCGGGCTATCGGCTCTCTTCGTATTTCTGCCTATGGGCGTTTCGAGGTTAACCGGAGCTCACAATCCCGACGCGGAAAAGCTGTCCGAGTATGAATGCGGTTTCCCCGCGTTCGAGGATGCGCGCAGCCAGTTTGACGTGCGGTTCTATCTGGTCGCTATCAGTTTCATCATTTTCGATCTCGAGGCAGCGTTTCTGTTCCCATGGGCGGTCAGTTTGGGCGAAACTGGGTGGACCGGCTGGGCCGGGATGATGGTGTTCCTTGGCATCCTCGCCATCGGACTGGCCTATGAATGGAAAAAGGGAGCGCTGGACTGGGAATGAGCACGCTGATCACCCCTCCGCAGAGCCTGCCCGATACCGCCGCGCTTGAAACCGCAAAGCCGGGAGAAATGCGCGCGCCTGATGCAGATTACTTCAAGGCGATGCAGACCGAGGTAAATGACAAGGGGTTTCTTGTCACTTCGACCGAAGACCTGTTCCAATGGGCGCGCACAGGCAGCCTGTGGTGGATGACTTTCGGTCTGGCATGCTGCGCGGTCGAAATGATCCATGTGAACATGCCGCGTTACGATATGGAGCGGTTCGGGATTGCCCCGCGCGCTTCCCCGCGTCAGTCGGACGTGATGATCGTCGCGGGCACTTTGTGCAACAAGATGGCCCCGGCGCTGCGCAAGGTTTATGATCAGATGTCCGATCCCAAATATGTGATCAGCATGGGTTCCTGCGCCAATGGCGGCGGTTATTATCATTATTCCTACAGCGTCGTGCGCGGCTGTGACCGGATTGTTCCGGTCGATATTTATGTGCCCGGTTGCCCGCCAACCGCCGAAGCGCTGCTTTACGGTGTGATGCAATTGCAGCGCAAGATCCGCCGTGTCGGGACGATCGAGCGGTAAGGACCCAGAATGTCAGTTCTCCATTCCGCCCCAAAGTTTGCTTCGAACGCTGGCGTCATCGATGCGCTGAGTGAAAGCGTCAGCGTGTGGCTGTACGGTGCGTATGAGCAGCAAGGCGAAATTATCCTGACCGCCAAGCGGGAGGATATCGAAACCGTACTGCGCACCTTGCGCGACGATCACGGCTACCAACAGCTGATGGAGATCGCGGGCGCGGATTACCCCGACCGGGCCGAGCGGTTCGAGGTGGTCTATATGCTGCTCTCGCTCACCAAGAACCACCGCGTCATGGTAAAAGTTTCGACCGACGAGAACACGCCGGTGCCGACTGTCACGACGCTGTGGCCCAATGCGGGCTGGCTCGAACGCGAAGTGTTCGACCTTTACGGCGTGGTGTTCGATGGCAATTCCGACCTGCGCCGCATCCTCACCGATTACGGCTTCGAAGGGCATCCTTTCCGCAAGGACTTCCCGATGACCGGCTATATAGAACTGCGGTATTCCGAGGAGGAAAAGCGCGTTGTTTACGAGCCGGTAGAACTGCCGCAGGACATGCGCACTTTCGACTTTCTCTCCCCATGGGAAGGCTCCGATTACGTGCTGCCCGGTGATGAAAAGGCCGATGGCCCGCCGCAAGTGGACAGGCCCAAGGTGACCGAAAAGCCGGGTGACAGCGGCGCCGATCCGGAAACCTGCGAAGTCGCTGCCGAGGGCACCGATGCTGTTCCGCCCGACATGATCGAGGTGGACATCGAAGACGTCAAGGAGGGCGACGAATGAGCGTCCAGATCGAAAATTCTCCGACCACCGACGGCGATGTTATCCAGAATTACACGCTCAATTTCGGGCCTCAGCACCCGGCGGCACACGGCGTGCTGCGGATGGTGATGGAATTGGACGGCGAGGTGATCGAACGCGTCGATCCGCATATCGGGCTGTTGCATCGCGGCACTGAGAAGCTGATCGAGACTAAGACCTATCTTCAGGCGCTGCCCTATTTCGACCGGCTCGATTACTGCTCGCCGCTGTGTCAGGAGCACTCCTACGTTCTGGCAATCGAAAAGCTGCTGAACCTCGAAGTGCCGGAACGCGCCCAGTATCTGCGCGTGTTGTTCGCGGAACTGACCCGCATCTGCAACCATATGCTCAACATCGGCGCGCATGTGATGGACGTGGGCGCGATGACGCCCAACCTGTGGGTGTTCGAACTGCGCGAGGATTGCCTCAATTTCTTCGAACGCGCGAGCGGAGCTCGCATGCACAGCGCATGGTTCCGGCCCGGCGGCGTGCATCAGGATGTGCCCGAAAAGCTGCTGGTCGATATTGGCGACTGGCTCGACAACCGGTTCTTCCAGCTGTTCGACGACGCGATGAGCCTGGTGATCGACAACCGCATTTTCAAACAGCGCAATGTCGATATCGCCGTGGTTGGCCGCGATGATGCGATTGCGTGGGGTTTCAGCGGTCCAATGATCCGCGCGGCGGGCATTCCGTGGGATTTGCGCAAGTCGCAGCCCTATGATGTCTATGACCGGATGGAATTCGACATCCCGGTCGGCACCAACTCCGATTGCTACGACCGTTTCATGGTGCGGGTGAAGGAAGTGCGCGAGAGCGCGAAAATCATCAAGCAATGCATCGCGCAGATGCCTGTTGGTCCGATTGCCAGCAGCGATGGCAAGGTTTCTCCGCCCAAGCGCGGCGAGATGAAGCAGTCGATGGAAGCGCTGATCCACCATTTCAAGCTCTACACCGAAGGCTTCCACGTGCCTGCGGGCGAGGTCTATGTCGCGACCGAAAGCCCCAAGGGCGAATTCGGCGTCTACCTCGTCAGCGATGGCACCAACAAGCCTTACCGCTGCAAGATCCGCCCCACGGCGTTCTCGCACCTGCAGGCGATGGAATTCATGAGCAAAGGCCACATGCTGCCCGACGCGACCGCCATTCTGGGCGCGATCGACGTGGTGTTCGGGGAGTGCGACCGGTGAGCAAGAAGCTAGCTAACCGTTTTTACATTGTGCCGTTCGTGATCATGGCTGCTGCCTTTCTGATCGGACAAGGCAAGGAAGGCGCAGGAGTGCCTGTCGTAATAATGCTCTCAACAATGTGGGTCATTTACGCAGTGAAGTATCGGGACGGGGAAATCTCGAATGGCTGACCGCACACCTGCACCCGATACCCCCGAACTTCGCGCGCGTTGGGGCGACTTCGCTTTTTCCAAGGCCTACAAAGCCAGGGCCGACCGCGAGATCGCCAAGTATCCTGATGGCCGCCAGAAATCGGCGGTTATGGCACTGCTCGATCTTGCCCAGCGGCAGGTGGGCGAGGAGACCGATACGCAAGGCTGGCTGCCGCTGCCGGTGATCGAATTTGTCGCGAAGTATCTCGACATGCCGGTGATCCGCGTGCTCGAAGTCGCCAGCTTCTACTTCATGTATAACCTGAAGCCCGTCGGCAAATTCCACGTCCAGGTGTGCGGCACCACGCCCTGCATGCTGCGCGGCAGCGACGACATCATCGCCGCCTGCAAAAGCCGAGGGATGGTGAAGGGCGGGGTATCGGCGGACGGGCTGTGGACCCTCACAGAAGTCGAATGCATGGGCAATTGCGCCACCGCGCCGATGGTCCAGATCAACGACGACAATTACGAAGACCTGACGCCCGAACGCTTGGACGCGGTGCTCGATGCACTGGCAGCGGGCGAGATGCCCAAGGCGGGCACGCAGGAGCCGGGGCGGCATACGTCCGAACCCAGCGGCGGGCCGACCACGCTGAAAGAAATGGTCACCAAAAACCACGATTACCGGGGCGAGTGGCAATGAACGGCGGCGTCCTCGCATTGTTGCTGGCGGGCCTCATTGGATTTGGCGCAGGCGCATATCTTGCTGCAACCGGAGAGCGCGGCATCGGAATCGCATTGATGGCTATGGGACTGATCTTTCAGGTTTTGACTTTGCGTCAGCTAAAATTGGCAAAAATGAAGGGATCACCCGATGCTGGCCGATAGGGACCGGATCTTCACCAATGTCTACGGCTTTCAGGACTGGGGCCTGAAGGCAGCGCAGGCGCGCGGCGATTGGGATGGGACCAAGGCGCTGCTCGCACGCGGGCAGGACTCGATTATCGAAGAGATGAAGGCTAGCGGCCTGCGCGGGCGCGGCGGGGCAGGTTTCCCCACTGGCCTCAAATGGTCGTTCATGCCCAAAGTTTCGCGCGACGGTCGGCCCAGTTTCCTCGTCATCAACGCCGACGAATCAGAACCGGGCAGTTGCAAGGACCGCGAAATCCTGCGCCACGATCCGCACAAGCTGATCGAAGGCGCGCTGGTCGCCGGTTACGCGATGCGCGCGCGAGCGGCGTACATCTACATTCGCGGCGAGTATATCCGCGAGGCCGAAACGCTGCAAAAGGCCATAGACGAAGCTTATAATGCTGGGTTGATTGGCAAGAACGCCTGCGGTTCGGGCTATGATTTCGACGTGTTCATGCACCGCGGTGCGGGTGCCTATATCTGCGGTGAAGAAACCGCTATGATCGAGAGCCTCGAAGGCAAGAAGGGCCAACCGCGCCTCAAACCCCCGTTCCCGGCGGGCGCGGGCCTTTATGGCTGCCCGACCACGGTCAACAATGTCGAGAGCATCGCGGTCGCGCCGACGATCCTGCGGCGCGGGGCTTCATGGTTCAGCAGCTTCGGGCGCGAGAACAACAAGGGCACCAAGCTGTTCCAGATCAGCGGCCACGTGGAAAAGCCCTGCGTCGTTGAAGAATCGATGAGCATCCCGTTCGAGGAACTGATTGAAAAACATTGCGGCGGCATTCGCGGCGGGTGGGACAATCTGCTGGCGGTGATCCCCGGTGGATCATCGGTGCCGCTTGTCCCCGCCGAACAGATGCGTCATGCGCTGATGGATTTTGACGGGCTGAAAGACCTTGGCAGCGGGCTTGGCACCGCAGCGGTGATTGTGATGGACAAGTCAACCGATATTGTTCGCGCGATCAGCCGCATCAGCTATTTCTACAAGCACGAAAGCTGCGGCCAGTGCACCCCCTGCCGTGAAGGCACGGGTTGGATGTGGCGCATGATGGAACGCTTGCGCACGGGCGATGCGGCAATCGAGGAAATCGACATGCTGCACGAAGTCACCAAGCAGGTCGAAGGCCACACCATTTGCGCGCTCGGCGATGCGGCGGCATGGCCGATCCAGGGGCTGATCCGGCATTTCCGGCCGGAGCTGGAACGCCGGATCCATGAGCACAACGCGCAGTTTGCGGAGGCGGCGGAGTGAAAGAAGCCCTTCACACGATTTTGCTTGGGATAAGCGCGCTCTTCGCGATCCTTGCTGTTGTGGTCGCGGCTATGTTGAGCGCCACAGCCGAGCCGAGCGTCGAGGCGCTTGCCGCTCTGTTCATTCCAGCGATCTCATTCGGGTTTGTTGCTTGGACGACCCGCAAAAAATCGAGAAATTCGAAAGGCACGGCTAATGCCTAAAGTCACCGTAGACGGTCAGGAAATCGAGGTCCCGGCGGGCGCGACTGTGCTGCAGGCGTGCGAGCTGGCGGGCAAGGAAATCCCGCGCTTCTGCTATCACGAACGGCTCAGCATCGCAGGCAATTGCCGGATGTGTCTGGTCGAGGTGAAGCCCGGGCCGCCCAAGCCACAGGCGTCCTGCGCGCTGCCCGCTGCCGAGGGTCAGGAAATCCGCACCGACACGCCGATGGTCAAGAAGGCCCGCGAAGGGGTGATGGAGTTCCTGCTCATCAATCACCCGCTCGATTGCCCGATCTGTGATCAGGGCGGCGAGTGCGATTTGCAGGATCAGGCGGTCGCCTATGGCCGCGGCGGTTCGCGGTACGAACGTGAAAACAAGCGTGCTGTGACCGAGAAATACATGGGCCCGCTGATCAAGACGATCATGACGCGCTGCATTCACTGCACCCGCTGCGTTCGTTTCTCCGAGGAGATTGCGGGCGTGGACGAAATCGGCGCGCTGTATCGCGGCGAGGATATGCAGATCACCACCTATCTCGAACAGGCGGCGGCGCATGAATTGTCGGCTAATGTGATCGACCTGTGCCCGGTCGGCGCACTGACCTCGCGCCCCTACGCTTTTGAAGCGCGCCCGTGGGAATTGAAACGCACGCTGAGCGTTGATGTGTCGGATGCGGTGGGCGCGAATATCTCGCTGCATTCCAAGGGCCGCGAAGTCATGCGCGCGCTGCCGCGCATCAACGATGACGTCAACGAGGAGTGGCTGAGCGACAAGGGCCGCTATCAGGTCGATGGTCTGAGCAAGCGGCGGCTCGACAAGGTGTATGTGCGCAAGGCAGGGAAGCTTGCGCCCGCGACCTGGACCGAAGGGTTTGACTCCATTGCCAGCCACCTTGGCAAGGACAAGAGCAAGATCGCTGCTGTCGCGGGCGACCTCGTCGATTGCGAGACGATGTTCGCGGCCAAGGCGCTGGTGAAGGCATGTGGTTCCGACCTCGTCGAAGCGCGCCAGACCGGCATGACCTACGACGTCACGAACCTCGCGGCGGTCAATTTCAACTCGACATTTGCCGGGATCGAGACGGCTGACTGCATCTTCATCATCGGCAGCCACATCCGCTGGGAAGCGGCTCTGGTCAATGCGCGTATCCGCAAGGCGGTGAAGGCCGGGGCGAAGGTGTTCGTGGTCGGGCCGGAATGGGAAACGACCTATCCGGCGACCTTCCTTGGCGAAGATTTGAAGGTGCTGAACCGCGTTCCCAAGGCTTTGGGCGATGCGATGAAGGCGGCGACACGCCCGGCAGTGATCCTTGGCGGCGCGGCTCTGGCGGCGGGGGCGTTGGCTCCGGCGCTCAAGCTGGTCGACAAGCTCAAGCTGGTGCGGGCCAAAGAAGACGGGACAACCTGGAACGGTTTCAACGTCCTGCACATGAGCGCCGCGCGCATGGGTTCGCTGATGCTCGATTTCACCGTGCCAAGCGGCATGGCTGAGATCGCGGCTGCCAGCCCCAAGGTGGTGCTCAGCCTCGGTGCGGATGAGATGAATTTTGAGCCGTTCGCCGATGCCCTGAAGGTCTATATCGGCCACCACGGCGACAAGGGCGCGCATCACGCCGACATTATCCTGCCGGGCGCGTCCTATGCCGAAAAGGATGGGACTTACGTCAACACCGAAGGCCGGGTGCAATTCGCCGAGAAAGCCGTGTTCGCGCCGGGCGACGCGCGTGAGGATTGGACGATCCTGCGCGCGCTGGCTGATGCTCTGGGTGTGAGCGTGGGCTTTGACAGCTTTGGGGAATTGCAGGCGAAGATGATCGCCGAGGCTCCCGCACTGGGAGAAGAGGGACTTGCCGATTACGGCGCTCTGTCCAAGGCAGATTCGGCTGCGAAGTTCGAAGGCGAAATCACCGCCTATCCGGTCAAGGATTTCTACCTCACCAACCCCATCGCCCGCGCGAGCGCGGTGATGCAGCAATGTTCGGCCGAACTGCTGCATGGGGCCGAAATGAAGGAGGCGGCAGAATGACTCCCTTCTTCCAATCGCTCGGCCTGCCGTACGAATGGGCATGGACCATCGCGACGCTCGCGGGGATCCTGATCATCTCGCTGCTCGTCATGTTCAGTGTCGCTATGGTGATCTATGTCGACCGCAAGGTGCTGGGCGCGGTGATGTTGCGGCGCGGTCCCAATGTGGTGGGACCTTTCGGGCTGCTCCAGTCCTTCGCGGACGGGCTCAAGGTGTTCTTGCAAGAGACGATCATCCCGAGCGCCGCGAACAAGGGCATCTTCCTGCTCGCGCCGATCATCACCTTCACCGTGGCGCTCGCTGCGTGGGCGGTGATCCCGTTTGATGCAGGCGTGGTGCTGGCGGACATCAATGTCGGCCTTCTCTACATCCTCGCGATCAGCTCCTTGGGCGTTTACGGCGTGGTGATGAGCGGGTGGGCGTCAAACTCGAAATACCCGTTCTTCTCCGCGATGCGGGCCGCCGCGCAGATGATCTCTTATGAGGTCTCGATCGGCTTTATCCTCGTGTGCGTTGTGCTGTGGGCGGGGACGTTCAACATGAGCGGCATTGTCGAGGCGCAGCGCGGGCATGGGTTCGGCATCGTCAACGCCTTCGCCTTCAACCTGCTCTTGTTCCCGATGTTCGTGGTGTTCTTCATCAGCGCGCTGGCCGAAACCGCGCGTGCGCCGTTTGATCTGACCGAGGCGGAGAGCGAGCTGGTCGCTGGGTATCAGACCGAATATTCCTCCATGGCCTTCGCGCTGTTCTGGCTGGGCGAATATGCCAACATCCTGCTGATGTGTTCGCTGTGCACCCTGCTGTTCATGGGCGGGTGGCTACCCCCGATTGAGTGGGCACCGCTTTATTATGTGCCGGGAATCGTGTGGTTCCTGCTCAAGACCTTCGGGTTTTTCCTGATCTTCAGCTGGATCTGGGCCACCGTGCCGCGGTACCGCTATGACCAATTAATGCGGCTTGGTTGGAAGGTGTTCCTGCCGATGAGCCTGCTGTTTGTGGCGGTGATCAGCGGGTATCTGATGGCGATTGGGCATTTCGGATGATTGCGCTCACCCTAGCTCTCGCGGCGGAACTTGGTCCTGTTGGGGCCAATACCGTTGCGCCGGAAGAATTCCGCCAGAAAGTCGCATTCCTCCATGTCTGCATCACTGATGTCTTGCCGGAAACGGGCTATCGCGAACTCGGTACACTCGATGTGGAGAAGGGTAACAATGCCCCGACTGTCCGCCTGTTCAGCAACGGTCCGTCTCATCAGTTCGAAAACGGTTACATCACGCGCGTCGATACCCAAAAAGGGGACGACATAGTGGTGTTTTACGCCCACCTCACCGGAGAGCGTGACGGTGGACCGGCGACATTGGTGATCCGGGACGAGCATAATGCTGGCAGGGGAACCCGTGTCGTTACGGCCAAACTCGAATTTGATGGCGGCACACGGGAATATCAGTGCGATCCAACATTCAGGCAACAGAAACAATGACAGTGTCCCACCTCATCAAGAGCTTCACCCTTTGGGAATTCCTAAAAGCGCATGCCTTGACGCTGAAGTATTTCTTCAAGCCCAAGGTGACGATCAACTACCCCTTCGAGAAGTCGCCGCTTTCCCCGCGTTTCCGCGGTGAGCACGCGCTGCGCCGCTATCCGAACGGCGAAGAACGCTGCATCGCGTGCAAGCTGTGCGAGGCCGTGTGCCCGGCGCAGGCGATCACCATCGAGAGCGAACCGCGCGAGGACGGCAGCCGCCGCACCACCCGCTACGATATCGACATGACCAAGTGCATCTATTGCGGCTTCTGTCAGGAAGCCTGCCCGGTCGATGCCATCGTCGAGGGGCCGAATTTCGAATATTCCACCGAAACCCGCGAAGAGCTGCTGTACGACAAGGCAAAGCTGCTGGCGAACGGTGACAAGTGGGAACGGGCCATCGCGGCCAATCTTGAAGCCGACGCACCCTATCGCTAGGGCCCCGAGCAAAGCCAACACACGCGGGACGGAAAAACAGGGATCATGATTCAGACACTCGCCTTTTACCTGTTCGCAGGGCTGGTCATCGCAAGCGCGGTCATGGTCATCATGTCGCGCAATCCGGTGCACAGCGTGCTGTGGCTGATCTTGGCGTTTTTTAACGCGGCTGGGCTGATGGTGCTGGTGGGCGCGGAGTTCATCGCGATGCTGCTTGTGATCGTTTACGTCGGTGCCGTTGCGGTGCTGTTCCTGTTCGTGGTGATGATGCTCGACATTGATCTTGCGGAATTGCGGTCATCCTTCATCAAGAATTTTCCGCTGGGGATCGCAGTTGCTTTGATCCTGCTGGCCGAATTGTTCCTTGGGATTGGTGCCTACGGCGCGGGCGGGCTGGAACTTGGCACGCCTGACGGAATGGCCGCAACGGGTCGCCCGGGGGTCAGCAATATCGAGGCCATCGGGGCGCTGCTGTATGGGCGCTATATCATCCTGTTCGAGATCGCCGGGATCATCTTGCTGGTGGCGATGATTGGGGCCATCGTGCTGACCCACCGCGAACCAAGGCCGGGCGCGCGCGGGCGTCAGGACATCGGCAAGCAAATCAGCCGCCGCCCCGAGGATGCGACCATCATGAAGAACCCCAAATACGGGAAGGGGGTCGAACTGTGATCGGTATCGAACATTACCTGACCGTCGGAGCGATCCTGTTCGTGCTTGGCGTGCTGGGGATTTTCCTCAATCGCAAGAATGTGATCGTCATCCTGATGGCGATTGAACTGATCCTGCTGAGTGTGAACATCAATCTGGTCGCTTTCAGCGCCTTCATGCAGGATCTGGTCGGTCAGGTCTTCGCCATGATGGTGCTCACTGTTGCGGCGGCAGAGGCGGCCATCGGGCTTGCTATTCTCGTCATCTATTATCGCGGGCGCGGGACAATCGCGGTCGATGATGTCAACCGGATGAAGGGATAGCCGCCGGTGGATATGATCCTCATCATCGTTTTCGCGCCGTTGCTCGCTGCGATCATCGCAGGGCTGGGCAATCGGGCGCTGGGCAATGCAATAACCAAATCGGTCACGACCGGGGCGCTGTTCCTTTCTGCGGCTTTGAGCTGGCCGATTTTCCTCGGCTTTCTTGCCGGGACAGAAACCGCGCAGGTTGTCCCTGTGCTGCAATGGGTTCGTTCGGGCGACCTGGCGTTTGATTGGGCGCTGCGCGTCGATGCGCTCACCGCCGTGATGCTGGTAGTGATCAACACTGTGTCCGCGCTCGTGCACCTCTATTCGTGGGGATACATGGAGGAAGACCCGGATCAGCCGCGGTTCTTCGCTTATTTGTCGCTGTTCACCTTTGCGATGCTGATGCTGGTGACAGCAGACAACCTTGTGCAGATGTTCTTTGGTTGGGAAGGGGTGGGGCTTGCCTCGTATCTGCTGATCGGTTTCTGGTTCAAGAAGCCAAGCGCCGGAGCCGCCGCAATCAAGGCGTTTGTGGTCAACCGCGTGGGCGACCTTGGCTTCATGTTGGGCATCTTTGGCACTTATCTGGTGTTCCAGACGACCTCGATCTCGGAAATCCTCGCCTCTGCGCCTGGTATGAGCGGATCGACGATAACCTTTGTCGGGATGCGCCTTTATACGATGGATATTCTGTGCATCCTGCTGTTCATCGGCGCGATGGGCAAATCGGCTCAGCTGGGCCTGCACACTTGGCTACCTGACGCGATGGAGGGCCCGACGCCGGTTTCCGCGCTGATCCATGCGGCAACCATGGTGACGGCGGGTGTGTTCATGGTCTGCCGTCTGTCACCTATGTTCGAAACCGCGCCAACCGCACTGATGATCGTGACAGTGATCGGTGCAGCCACCTGCTTCTTCGCCGCGACCATCGGCACAACACAATGGGACATCAAGCGGGTGATTGCCTATTCGACCTGCTCGCAGCTGGGATATATGTTCTTTGCTGCCGGGGTGGGCGCATACAATGTGGCGATGTTCCACCTGTTCACGCACGCGTTCTTCAAAGCATTGCTGTTCCTTGGCGCAGGGTCAGTGATCCACGCGATGCATCATGAACAGGATATGCGGTGCTACGGCGGTCTGCGTAAGGAAATCCCGTTGACCTTTGCCGCGATGCTTGCAGGCACGCTGGCAATTACTGGGCTTGGGGTGTATCACTTTGGTGTTGGCTTTGCGGGGTTCTGGTCGAAGGATGCGGTGCTCGAAGTCGCCTTTGCGCGCGGGACTGAAATTTCGGTCATGGCGTTCTGGCTCGGCGTTACCGCTGCACTGCTCACCAGCTTTTACAGCTGGCGGCTGATGTTCCTGACATTCTGGGGTAAGCCGCGCTGGATTGAGAGCGAGCATATCCAGCACAGTGTCCACAAGACCCCCGAACAGGCGGGCGACGATACGACTGGCGGCTATCACCCACACGAAAGCCCGGTCACGATGCTCATTCCGCTCGGCTTGTTGACTGTCGGGGCGGTTGCTGCGGGGCAGTTTTTTGCTCCGGGTTTTATCGACGACGCGGCATTCTGGGGCGGATCGGTGTTTTACAATGGGGACCTGATCCACGCGATGCACGCAGTGCCTTACTGGGTGAAATATTCGGCGTTCATCGTGATGATCATTGGATTTGGCGGCGCATATCTCGCCTATATGGCCAAGCCTGAGATCCCTGCCAAATTCGTGAACATCTTTGGCGCTCTGCACCGGTTCGTCTTCAACAAATGGTATTTTGACGAGCTTTATGACCGGATATTCGTTAAGCCTTCATTCTGGCTGGGCCGCCAGTTCTGGAAGCTTGGCGATGTTGCCACTATCGACCGATTTGGCCCCAATGGCGTCGCCTGGGCCGTTACCCGCGGTGCGGCAGCGGCCAAGACAATCCAGTCTGGCTATCTTTACACCTATGCGTTGATCATGCTGCTCGGCCTGATCGCTGCAATCACTTACGCGCTGCTTTGAGGATCGTCTGAGCAATGGAAGGCTTTCCCATCCTCACCACCATGATGCTGGTTCCGCTCGCAGGTGCTGCGCTGTGCCTGTTCAGTGCAGCGCGGGCTGCGCGCGGCATTGCGCTCGCAAGCACGCTTGCGACATTCGCGCTCGGTGTGATGCTGTGGTCGAATTATGACATTGGCGGCGCACAGTGGCAGTTTCAGGAACGTTATGAACTGTTCGCAGGCTTCTCCTATGCTTTGGGTATAGACGGCATTTCGCTGATGCTGATTATGCTCAGTGTGTTTCTGATGCCGATTTGTATCCTTGCCAGCTGGGACGCGATCCAGAAGCGGGTCGGCGAATATATGGCGGCTTTCCTGTTCATGGAGGTGCTGATGATCGGCACTTTCGCGGCGCAGGATCTGTTCCTGTTTTATATCTTCTTCGAAGCGGGCTTGATCCCGATGTATCTCATCATCGGCGTGTGGGGCGGGGATAACCGCATCTACGCAAGCTACAAATTCTTCCTGTATACGCTGATCGGTTCGGTGCTGATGCTGATCGCGATGTTCTGGATGGTGGCCGAAGCTGGCACGTCTGACATCCCGACCTTGATGCAATATGATTTTCCGGCGGGCGCGCAGACATGGCTGTGGCTAGCGTTCTTTGCGAGCTTTGCGGTGAAAGTTCCGATGTGGCCGTTCCACACCTGGCTGCCCGATGCCCATGTGCAGGCGCCGACTGCCGGTTCGGTGATCCTCGCAGGGGTTCTGCTGAAGCTGGGCGGCTATGGCTTTATCCGGTTCAGCCTGCCGATGTTCCCCGATGCCTCTGCAGATTTCGCGTGGTTTGTATTCATCCTGTCAATGATCGCGGTTGTTTACACCTCGCTCGTCGCGCTGGTGCAGGCCGACATGAAGAAGCTGATTGCCTATTCTTCAGTCGCGCACATGGCGATTGTTACCGTGGGTCTATTCGCTTTCAACGTTCAGGGTCTTGAAGGAGCGATGATCGTCATGCTCAGCCACGGCCTCGTTTCGGGCGCATTGTTCCTGTGTGTGGGCGTGATCTATGATCGCCTGCATACCCGCGAGATTGAGCGTTACGGCGGCCTGTCTATCAACATGCCGTATTACGCGATCTTCTTCCTGCTGTTCACCATGGCTTCTATCGGGCTGCCAGGAACGAGCGGCTTTGTCGGCGAGTTCCTGTCGCTTGCCGGGATTTACCAGTCTTCCAGCCTCGTGGCGCTGATTTGCACCACCGGGATCATTCTTGGCGCTGCTTATATGCTTTATCTCTATCGCCGCGTAGCATTTGGTGACCAGAAGAACGCTGACGCTGCAGCGATGAAGGATATCTCCGCGCGCGAGTGGGCGATGATGGCGCCGATCGCCGCCGTCGTTCTTTGGATGGGGGTTTATCCCGAAAGCTTCCTTGCGCCCATGCGCGCCGATATCGCGGTGCTTGATGCGCAAATCGCTGCCGCTGCACCCGTTGGGGATGCGGAGCTAGACGTGGGCGCTCCGCGAGAGAACATTGCCAATGCGATTGAGCATCATGCGGAGGGGAGCCACTGATGGATTTCCCTGCTTCATTCGCGCTGATCGCGCCTGAACTTTTGTTGACTTCAGCGGGTCTGGTGTTGCTGCTCGTCTCGGCATGGGGCGGCGACAAGCTGGCCCGCCTGGTTGCGGTGCTGGCGGTGACAGCGCTGTTTGGCGCAGGATTCATGCTAGTGCCTGGATTGCATTTCGGAGTGGATGGCCCCGACACTTTGGCATTCGGTAGCTTGATGAAGATCGACAGCTTTGCGTTGTTTGCCAAGGCATTGATTTATCTTTCGGCCATTGCGTGCTTAATTATGGCCCCGGCATTTTTCGACAGTGAGGCGGCGGGCCGCGAAAAGGGCATGCGCGCCGAATATTCGGTGCTGATCCTGTTTGCGGTGCTGGGCATGAGCATCATGGTATCCGCCGCTGATTTCATGACGCTTTATCTGGGACTGGAACTCAACAGTTTGGCCGCTTACGTCCTTGCCTCGATCCTGAGGCAAGATCAGCGTTCAGCCGAGGCGGGACTCAAATATTTCGTGCTGGGCGCGTTGGCGTCGGGCATTCTGCTTTACGGTATGAGCCTGCTGTATGGCTTTACCGGCGGAACCGATTTTGTCAGTGTGCGAGCCGGTCTCGAAGGGGAAATGAGCACCGGCCAGTTGTTCGGCCTTATCTTCGTGCTATCCGGACTGGCTTTCAAGATTGCCGCGGTGCCGTTCCATATGTGGACGCCTGACGTATACGAAGGCGCGCCGACACCAGTCACTGCGTTCTTTTCCACCGCACCCAAAGTTGCCGCCGTTGCGTTGACCACGCGCGTGGTGTTTGAAGTGTTCGGCGGTCAGGTTGAGGCATGGCAACAGATCGTAATGTTCATGGCGCTTGCATCGATCGTTTTCGGTGCGCTCGGCGCGATTGGGCAGGAGAATTTAAAGCGTCTGCTCGCCTATTCCTCGATCAACAATGTCGGCTTTATCCTGCTGGGGCTGGCTGTGGGAATTCCCGAAGGCGCGAGCGCGATGCTGGTCTATTTGTTCATCTATATTGCGATGAGTCTTGGAAGCTTTGCGGCACTGCTGATGCTGCGCGGCGAGGACGGCAAACTCTATGAGACGTTCGGTGATATCAGCGGCCTGGCAGTGACCCGCCCTGCGATAGCATGGGGGTTGCTATTCTTGATGTTCAGCCTTGCGGGAATTCCGCCCTTGCTGGGCTTCTACGGAAAGTTCGTGGTGTTTCAGGCCACGGTCGAAGCGGGCTTGGTCGCTTTTGCCGCCATCGCCATCGCCGCAAGTGTGATCGGCGCATTTTACTACATCAAGTTTGTCAAAGTTATGTTTTTCGACGAGCCTGCCGGGGTGGTCACGGGCAAGAGCGGCGCTGCACATTGGGTCCTGCTCGGTCTGACTGCGGCGATCGTTTCACCACTTGGCTATTTGCTGACCCCTTCGCTGACAGATCTGGCTGACAAGGCCGCGGCATCCCTGTTCCTAGTTCCTTGATCGAAACCGTTCCCGAAACTGGATCGACCAATGCCGACTTGCTCTCCCGATTGAGCAGTGGGGAGGCAATAGCAGAAGGTTACTGGCTGCGCGCGGAGCAACAACGTGCAGGGCGCGGGCGCAGCGGTCGCAAATGGTTGAGTGCTGCGGGAAACCTTTATGCCAGCACCGTCGTGAACTTGCGCAAAGACGATCCGCCGGCGCACACGCTTTCGCTGGTTGCGGGCACGGCGGTGTGGGACATGCTGCGTGAACAAATCGGGGTCAACGCCAACCTTCATCTGAAATGGCCGAACGATATCATTGTCCGCAAGGCCAAGATCGCCGGCATTTTGCTTGAAAGAACGGGTGATAGCGTTGTGGTGGGGATTGGGATTAACGTTCGCTTTGCACCCGAAGTCGAAAGCCGCCAGACAACCAGTATTCACGCCGTCAACAGCAGCAATGAAAGTGGTCCGGACAGGATTTTGCAATATCTTGCCAAGGAGATGGCTTACGCGATTTCGCTGTGGCGCAGCGATGGCTTGCCGGGGCTACTTAGACGCTGGAGCGACCGGGCGTTTCCCATTGGCACCGGACTTTCGGTCAATGTTGGTGATGGAGAACAGGCGCACGGCACATTCGCCGGGCTCGATCAAGCTGGTTCGCTGCTGTTGCGCTTGGAGAATGGTGAAGTGCGGACTATCCACGCAGGCGATGTATCGCTGATTGCAGAAGGGAAATCCTAGTGCTGCTGGCCGCCGATGTCGGAAACACCAATGTTGTTTTTGCCTTGTTCGAACCGGATGGGCAGGGAGGATTCTCCCCGCGCGCGCGCTGGCGTATTGCCACCGATCCGCGCCGGACGGGGGACGAATATGCAGTTTGGCTGCTGCAATTGCTCAACATCGAAGGTGTGGCACGCGAAGCCATAACTCAGCTGATATATGCCTCGGTCGTGCCGCGTGCTGATCACAATTTGACGGTGCTCGCACAGAAATATTTTGGAATCACGCCGATCAAGGCTGGCGAAGGAGCTGCCGCTTGGCAGTTTGAGATTGATGTCGATCAGCCCAGTTCGCTGGGGGCGGATCGCGCTCTCAACATCCTTGCTGCGCACAAGAAATATGGCGGTGATCTGATCGTTGTCGATTTCGGCACCGCGACCAAATTTGAGGCTATTGACTTCAATGGCGCTTATAAGGGCGGTTCAATTGCTCCAGGTATCAACCTGTCGCTTGATGCTTTGGTCGGTAAGACCGCCAAACTGCCACGCATTGCCATTCGCGCACCGACCACCACCAGTGTCATCGGGCGCAACACCGAAGATCAGATGCTGATCGGCGTATTCTGGGGCTATGTCGCCATGATGGAGGGGATCGTGGCGAAAATGAAGGCTGAGATTGGCCGTCCCGCAAGAGTGATCGCAACCGGCGGTCTGGCCATATTGTTCGACGATGCGACCGATATTTTTGACGAGGTCAACACCGACCTGACCATAGAAGGGCTCGCAATACTGGCTAAACAAGCCGGAGCCTGAGCGAAGCCCCAAAAAACGCGAGATCATGTGAAAAAGAACTATACCCCTGAAAATGAATTACTTTTCCTCGCGCTCGGAGGGTCTGGCGAAATTGGCATGAACGTCAACCTGTATGGCTGCGACGGCAAGTGGCTGATGGTTGACCTAGGTATGACCTTTTCCGGCGGAGAATATCCCGGCGTTGATCTGGTTTTTGCCGATCTGGAATTTATTGAAGAACGCACGCGCGATCTGATCGGTATAGTGCTGACCCACGCGCATGAAGATCATATTGGCGCAGTGCCTTATTTTGCGGGTGAGCTGGGCGTGCCGCTCTACGCCACTCCGTTCACCGCCGATCTGGTCGCGCGCAAGCTTGAAGAAGCGGGGTTGCTGGGCAAGGTCAAACTCAACATTATCGAAGAAGACCACGGCGAAATCGATATTGGTCCGTTCACGATAACCTATCTGCCGCTGGCTCACTCGATCGCAGAGGGCAATGCGTTGCTGATAGACACACCCTATGGCCGGGTGTTTCATACAGGTGATTGGAAACTTGATGACGATCCGATCATCGGTGAACCCACAACCGAGGAAGAGCTGCGCGCCATAGGCGACGAGGGCGTGCTGGCGCTGGTGTGCGATTCGACCAACGTCTTTAATGCCAATCCGTCGGGTTCCGAAGGCGCAGTGTACAAGGGGCTGATGGAAGAGGTTGCTCGCCATTCTGGCAAGCGTGTGCTGGTGACGACGTTTGCCAGCAATGTCGCCCGGCTTCAGACTTTGGGCGAAGTTGCGCGCGAAACGGGCCGTCAACTTTGTGTCGCCGGGCGGTCGCTCGATCGGATTATCGAAGTGGCACAGGATAATGGCTATCTCGAAGACTTTCCCACACCCGTTGATTTTAACACAGCGATGAAACTTCCGCGCGGCGAGGTGCTGATCCTTGCGACGGGCGGACAGGGGGAACCCCGTGCCGCCTTGTCACGCATTGCCGATGGCAATCATCAGATTGAACTGGTCAGCGGTGATGTCGTGCTCTTCTCATCGCGCCAGATCCCCGGCAATGAAATCGCCATCGGCAAGATTCAGAATCAGCTGGCCGGGCGCGGGATCGAGCTGGTGACCGACCGGCAAAGCTTCATTCATGTCTCGGGTCACCCTGGTCGTCCCGAACTAGAAGCGCTCTATGATTGGCTGCGGCCCGAGGTGCTGGTGCCAGTCCACGGGGAAATGCGCCATATGCGCGAACAGGCGCGGGTCGGCAAAGCGGCGGGTATCGCGAAGAATATCGTTCAATCGAACGGTGATATAGTCCGCATTGCTCCGGGTGCTCCGGGCAAGATTGCCGAGGTTCGCCACGGGCGGCTTGTTCTCGATGGCGACATTATCGCCCCAGCCGATGGCGAAGCGATCGCTATGCGAAGGCGTATTGCGGGTGAGGGGGTGATCGTGGTGGTTTTGGCGCGCGGTGAAAGCCCCGCTCTCGAAGTGCTTGGTCTGCCGCTTGACGAGGACATGCCCGAATTCATTGAAGAAGCGCAAAACGACATTCTGACAGCCATCGGCAAGCTGAAAGGTCGCGACGCCAGCGACCCAGCAGCGGTGCAAGAAGCAGCGCGGCTTGCAGCCCGTCGTGCGGCGCGGCGTTGGTCTGGCAAGAGCCCGCAAGTGCGCGTGGTTATGCCCGGCGCCCGAACAGGAGCGCCGCGCAGATGAAGGTAACGTCGATCCTGGCGGTCTATTTCCTGTTCTGGGTCATGACCGCCTTTGTCATGCTGCCCTTTGGCGTGCGGACTGCCGATGAGGCCGGGGTGGAAAAGGTGCCGGGGCAAGCCGACAGTGCGCCGGTTAATTTTCGGCCTAGCAAATTGTTGATCCGCGCGACAATTATCGCGGCTTTGCTTACCAGCCTGTTCGTGCTCAATTTTGAATATGGCTGGATAACGGTGGATGATATCAACGTCTTCCCCGATCCGCCCTCGCAGCTTGGGAAGGGCCGCTAAAACCTTATCCTATTGGCGGAACCGCTCAATTGCCTGTGCCAGCACAACGTAAAGCTTGCCCATGTCAGAGCCGAGGATCGTTACCCCCAATGCGTTGCCGTCGCGGGTCGAAAGCATTGACCGCAGCATCGCTTCGAAATCATGGATATAGCGGCTGACATTGGATTTGAAGGCGTCGTCGCGCTGATACAGATCGGCAATCTCCTTGGCACCGCTGTTGTCGATCAACCGCACGGCGCGGCGTGTAAAGATGCCGCGGTCACCCTTTAGATAGGCGTCCCACGCAGTGTCGGTGACGTCGGTGGAAAGCGCGCTGGCGATGTCGATTGCATTGGAATTGAGGCTGTCGGTTATCAATGCCATGCGACGGGCGAAATCATTGCCGACCTGCTCTTCGGCCAATTCGCGGGATCGGGCAATGCGCTGTTCCAGATTGATGGTCAGTTCGTTCACCTTGGCCAATTGATCGCGCAGTTGGGCTGTCGCCTCGCGCCCGACCCCGGAGGCATGGGCGGCAGCCTGTTCAAGCTTGCCGACCGTCTCTGCGGTGTCATTACGGAGCGACTTTTCGATTTCGCTTACCGCTTCTTTGGAGATTGCTCCGGCAAGCGCGCCAACACGTTCGCGCGCGCCCTCTTCGAGTGCGGCAAAGGCAGCGGCGGTGGCCTGTTCCAGCGCGCTCAGTCCCTCGCGCAGCCGGTCCTGCGCTTCCCCGGCAAAGCTATCGCTTAGTTCGGTGAGGCGAGTGAAGCCGCCCCGAAGGCCCTGTAATCTCGCCAGCGCTTCCTCAGATTGCTCTGCCAGCCGGGCCTGCAATGATTGGATCGAATTGTCTGCAAGTTCAATTTTGGCCTGCGTCTCTATCAAATAGTCGCCCAGCCCCTCTGCCTTCTGATGCGCAACAAACATTGCCCCTGACAATCCAGCGGCGCGTTGTTCCACCGTACCAAGCGTGTTTGAGGCGGTTTCGATCGCCTTTGGTAAGTCTTCGCGGCTGTGTTTGGCGCCAGACTGGATGATTTCGAGCAATCGGATGCTCGCATCGGTAAGGCCGGCGATCCGTTCCTCGGTCTCGGAAAGAGCGGCTCGCTGCTGTGCCAATTGTTCACCCAATGTCCCGATGCCCGACACCAGTCCTTCGCGCGCCGAATCGCTGTTGGTGCTGACTTCTAAAATCAGACCTTGGAGCGCCTCAAGCTGCTGTGTCATCGCAGTACTTTGCGCGACGAGCTTTTCTGTTTGAGCAATTTGTTCCTCGCGTCGTTCGGCAAGGGCGTCGTCAAGATCTGCCAGTCGCTGTGCGAGAATCTCACTGGCCTGCGTTTCGCGGGTTTCAAATTCTTCCTGGCGGCGCGCAATCTCATCTCTGAATTTTGCATCCCGCACAGCCAGCCTGTCATCAAAGCGCCCCGCTTCTTCATGCAATTCCTGCACCCGCTTCTGGGATACCGAAATGGCTTGTTGATCGAGCTGGTCGAGCATTTGTACAGTGCGGGTCACGTCGGCCTCGAACCGTGACCTTGACGCCTGCAATTGTGCCATAGCGCCTGCCTCTGCTTCGCGCAGTTTCTCTGCAATGGAGTGAGCTTCGGCTTGCAAAATCGACATGCGTTCACTGAGCGCGCTCAACGCGTGACTTTCTGTTTCCGATATTTCCTTGTGATAGGTGCCCACGGCTGCTTCAACCGCAGCGAGCCGAGAAGAAATGACCTCGCCAATATCGACAAGTTGTTTTTCAAAACCGGTCATTACATCGGCAACGCGTGTATCAAAGGAAGCTATCTGGTTCATGCTCGCTTTGCCGAACTGATTGAGCCGATCAAAGCCGGTTACCAGCTTTTCAAGCTGATCCTGCGCTGTTCTGCCTGCATTGCCGATCTGATTGGAGACATCGCGCGCTGAGTTGGCGACCACCGGCAGATCATCGCGCAAACGGGTCATATTGCTCAGCGCAGTTTCGCTTGCGCTTCCGATTGCGTCAACTTGCGCACCATTGTCGGTGATCAATTGTTGTAATTCAGCGGCGCGGACAGACAGCCGTTCACTCGCAATCCGGCCTAGCGATTCAAGTTCAAGCGATTGCGCTCCCAGAAATTCGCGCGCCAACGCAAGCTCGCGGTTTACAACACTCAGCCGTGTTTCCAATTCGCTGCTTTCCCGTGACAGCAGCGATGCGGTCTCTGCAAACCGCTTCGCCTCCGCCCGCGAATGGCGCATCGTCAGTAGCCAACCAACTCCGACGAGCAGGACAGGCACCGACCAATCGATGATCCAACGGGTCCATTCGCTGGGCTGGGCACTTGCCGCAGCGAGCAGCCGGTCTTGCATCGCCCAGCCATAAAGCGCGCTCCAGCCAGCGATCAGCGCGATTGCAATTGTTGGCACAACCCAGCCAAAGCGTTGAGTGGCAGCTCCATCCGAAGCTTCCTCATCATACGGTGAAAGATCAAGTTCGCTATCCATTTCAATGGCATCGGCGAGGCTTTGTTCCTCCACCTTGCTTGCCGCTTCCGGCATGGATTGGTCTTGCGTAGCTGATTGAGGCTGCGCTTCCTTGGCGGCACCATGGTTCACGGCGCGAATATGCTTTCCAATGGACATTGCGCATAGATACCACAGCGCGGGCCGGGATAAACCCCGCTTTAACTCTCTCACTTTATTGCGTGGTTCCATGGCTTATGAAAGCGGAGCCCTTGATGCCACCCTTGCTGCAGCAGCCGGACACGATCCGGCGCTGATCGGGGAGTTGCGCAGTGCGTTTGTGGAAAGCGCTGGAAAGCAATTGGATCTGCTGAAACGTTCACGCTGCGATGGAAATTGGAACGTCGCGGCAATGCGTTTGAAAGGGTTGGCTGCGAGTTTCCATGCTGAGGATCTCTTGATCGCGGCGGAAAATGCTTTGGCATCGGCCCCCGGTGAACCAGCTGCAATCCGTGACATCGAAAATGTTCTGGCACGCTTTGCTGGCGGCCACCGAAGCCATTTATGCGGCTGACCGTCGCAAATACACGGGGTTTGGTTCTGCGCTGCGCTTGATGCGAAGCGGCGACCTGTCATAGCAAATTGTGCGCGGCGACATCTGCGCCGCGCCAATGCCATGGGAACCAACGCGTGCGTACCGCTCTACTTTCCGCGTTCAAGCAGACCGATGCGGGCGAATTGCGCGCAGGCTTGATGCTGGGCGGACGCAGTGTCCTCGAATGGCAGGGCCAGCTGATGCAAAGTCTTGGGTGTGAACGGATAATTTGTCTCTGCGAAACTCCCGGCCCCGCCATACTCGCCTTGCAAAGGCAGGTTGAATGCCGGGGCACAGAATTTCACGCCGTTAGGGGCAATCTGCAACTCGTTAGCCTGATACGAGCCGATGACGAGTTGGTGATGCTGATGGACGGATTACTGGCGTCAGCGGATGTTGTGCGGACCTTTGCAGGTGAGAATGACAGGTTGGAAAAAGCGATTGCCACTGTTCCAACGGCAAATTCGCTCGTGAACGCATGGCCGGATGATTTTGAACGGATCGACCGCGACCGGCATTGGGCAGGGCTGGCCATCATGCGCGCGAGTCAGGTCCACAAACTAGCCGATTTGCCGCCTGATAGCGATGCGATGTCGCTGCTCTTGCGGCTTGGGCTGCAGGCTCGGACCGAATGCCGCGATATTCAAACCCTTGCATCCGAGGATGGATGCTGGATGCTGGCATCGGACAGCGACGCTTTGAGACGGCGTGAGCGGGCGCTGATTGATAGTGTTACGGAGGCTTTGCCTTGGACTGGACCGGGCCGGGCGCTTGCAGCGGTGTTGGTGCGGCGCATCACGCCGCGTTGGTTGGAACACGGTGCAATTGTAAGTGCAGGAATCGCTGCGGTGTTGTTGTTAGTCGGTATTGCCTTTGTAGTTGGAGGATGGGATTCAACTGGATTGGCGGCGACAGCGATGGGCGCATTTGTTGCTGCAGTATGGCAAACTTTTAGCGATGTGCGCGCTGGACTTTGGTCGCTTGATCAAGGAAGGAATGGACGCGCGATCGCGCTGCTTAAGAATACTCTTGACGCCGCCGCAGCTTTAACTCTCATTTTGGCCGTTGGCTTGGATGCAAGATCAGAGGGTGTGTTGTCTTTTCCGGCCCTAAACCAGCCGGATATTGCTCTACCCATCCTTGCTTTGGGGATCGCGCATCAGGCGGCATTGGCGACGACGGAGCGGAGCGCGGCATTCTGGCTAGACCGTCCGCTGCATCTGGCCTTGTTCGCTGCGGCGGCGGTTGGCGGCTTCCTTGACGAAGCAATCGCGTTGTTCGGTCTTGGGGCAATGTTGCAATTGATGCTGCACCGCGCTCGATGATCGGCTAACCGGGGCTTAACCATGGCCGGTGTAAGGGCCAAGGATGGAAGAGCTGTCGATGGACCGGAGCGAGACCACTTGCGTGGAAGCCATCCTGCGGGATGAGCTGGCGCGCGGCAATCGTGCGTTAAGCGGGGTTGCGCCCGTTATTTCGCATTTGCTCGAAAATTCTGGCCATGCTCTGGTAAGCGATGCGATCGTTGCCAGGCTGCGCGGAATGCTGAGCGATGTGGCACGGCAGTTGCTCGGTGCGGGGCTTGCACCGCATTTGCGCGGGCAAGTGAACGAAGATGCCGCCGATCAGCTATCGGCCGCGTTGGCAGGCAACAGCAGCGTGCTTAATCACCTCTATGCCTTGGCGATGGAAGGTCATCTGACCGAGAGACTCGAACAGAGATCGTCTTTAGACCCTGTACTCAGTCCGCTGTTGCAGGAATTGATCGCATCGGATCGGCCCAACGTGGCTGAAATTGCTATGAACGCTCTGGCGGCGCAGTCGCGGTTTATGCAGGGACAGCGACGCATGAACCTGCCAGTGGGTGAGCTTCCGGCAGACCTATTTCTGCAGGCACTTGAATGCTTCAGGAAGGCTCCCCTTAATCTGAACCCTGCGCAGGTTTCTAGCGGCGTTTCGGCGCTAAAGGCCAGATATGACGAGGGTGTTGGCCGACTAGGACTATTCGCCCGCTTGATTGGGTCGATGCGTGGGGGAGCAGTGGTCGCATTGGAGCTCAATCATTCCGGCTTAGCCCTGTTTGTGAGCGCAATGGCCGCACTGACGCGGCAGCCGCGCGATCTTGCCATCCTTGCCTGTCACCAACGACAGGCCGCTCGGCTTGCTCTGAGCCTGCGCGCAGCCGGGCTTGATGCCCGCGCAATCGAACGTCAGTTCGTTTTGATTGAGCCTGATGAGATGCTTCCGACCGGAATTGCCGACTTGCGCGCTGAGCGCGCGCAGGAATTGCTCGCCGCTTCGGACGTTTCGCCATCGTTCCACTATGATGCGGCCTGAGGGAAGGGCTGTGAACCGGCAACAATCCATTCTTGCGGCGCGCGGTGTAACCGATGATCGCGACCGGTTGCTTACCGCAGACGAACCGCTGGCGGATCTGCAGGAAAGTTGCGGCGGGACATTGCCGGGAACATTGGCGGTGCCAGAATTGCTTGAGCTGGTGCGACAAGGACGCCGAATGGGGGTGCGGATCGCGCGCGAGTTTACCGCCTTTGACGGCGCGGAAAGGGTGAGCGGTTTTGCCCGCATTCACCCATTGAGCGAAGAACAGGGCGGTGGCTGCGAATTGCTGCTTGAAAACTGGCACCGCACGCCGCGACCACAGGCCGATGCGCGCACGAGCGCTGATTGGATTGATGCAATCGACCGCGCGGCCGCCGAAGTGACTGCAAGGTTGGATGCGCGTCAACAGGTGCAAGTGCTGCACACCAGCGCCACCGATGCCGCTGAGCTGCAGGCGGCCATTGCCGCAGAGCCTGGCAATCCTTGGAATCACTATGTGCAACTTCAAGGGGTCGAACATCGCCAGCCACTGCACTGGCGGCTGCTCGATGGGACTTCTTGTAAGTTTAAAGGATCTGATCGGCAATGGCGGGTGCGGCTCATTCCGATGGGCCATTCCAGCGACACCGTGCGAGGGTTTGAGTTGCTGCTGATCGCCGATCAACCTTTATCAACGCCGGATGACGAACACACCTCGGTGGTGGAAACCGCTCATTCGCGGCTTATCGGTACCGCGCTCACCCCTGCGCTCCGCCAACCGATTGCGCGCATCATCGCCAATGCGGAGACCATTCGTGCCCGTCTCGCCGGGCCTCTGCGCGCCGAATATTGCGAATATGCAGGCAACATCGCCTCCGCTGGACAGCATCTGTCGGGGATGCTGGACGATCTGGCCGATCTGGAAGTCGTCGAATCTCCGGGTTTCTCAACCGTGAGTGAGAAGGTCGATCTGTGTGATGCGGCGCGCCGGGCGAGCGGCATTCTTGGTGTGAGGGCGCAGCTCCGCGGGATCAGAGTGACAATCGGCAATGTTGAAACGCCCGTAATCGCAGTCGGTGAATTCCGCCGCGTGCTGCAGATCCTAATCAACCTTATCGGCAATGCTATCGCCTATTCACCCGAAGGCAGCACAGTCACCTTGACCGCGCAAAATGCGGGCAATGGCAGGGTTGAGATCCTTGTCATTGACCGGGGTCCGGGCGTTGATGCCGATCAAGCGGCGCGCATTTTCGACAAGTTCGAACGGCTTGGGCGCGATAGCGACGGCGGCAACGACAGCGGATCGGGGCTGGGCCTGTATATTTCTCACAAATTGGCGCGCGCCATGAACGGCGACCTCGTGGTGGAACAGTCGGCGGTATCCGAAGACACCGCCGGGGCCGTTTTCAAGCTAAGCCTGCCTGCTGCGAACTAATTCCCCGCGAAGTTAGCGATTGCCAATGGGAACGTAGTCGCGTTCGGTCGGACCGGTATAAAGCTGGCGAGGACGCCCGATAACCTGGCCTGGATCGGAAATCATCTCGTTCCACTGCGCGACCCAGCCCACGGTCCGGGCAAGAGCAAACAGCGCGGTGAACATTGTCGTTGGGAAGCCAATCGACGAAAGGATGATACCCGAATAGAAATCGACATTCGGGAACAGTTTCTTTTCCTTGAAATAATCATCGTTGAGCGCGAGCTCTTCGAGTCGCAGTGCTGTTTCAAACACCGGATCGTCGACGTTTAGCGCTTCAAACACTTCCTTGAGCGTCTTTTGCATCACGGTCGCGCGTGGATCGTAATTCTTGTAGACACGATGCCCAAAGCCCATCAGGCGGAACGGGTCGTTCTTGTCCTTTGCCCGTTCAATATAATGCGGGATCTTATCGGGCGAGCCGATTTCCTGAAGCATGTTGAGAGCGGCTTCGTTGGCACCGCCGTGTGCCGGACCCCAAAGGCAGGCAATGCCTGCTGCAATGCAGGCAAATGGGTTCGCGCCAGACGAACCGGCGAGCCGCACGGTTGAGGTCGACGCATTCTGTTCGTGATCGGCATGGAGGATGAAAATGCGGTCCATCGCCTTTTCAATGGCGGGATGCACTTCATACTGTTCTGCCGGAACACCAAAGGTCATGCGCAGGAAATTGCCGGTGTAGCTAAGCGAATTGTCGGGATAAACAAACGGCTGACCGACCGCATATTTATACGCCATGGCTGCGATAGTCGGCATTTTTGCGATAAGCCGGTGCGAACTGATCTTGCGATGCTCGGGATCGGAAATGTCGGTGCTGTCGTGATAGAATGCCGACAGTGCGCCGACCACGCCGCACATCACCGCCATCGGATGGGCATCGCGCCGAAAACCACGATACAAGACCGAAAGCTGTTCGTGCAGCATGGTGTGCCGCGTGATAGTGTAAGTGAAATCGTCGAGTTCTTCAGCGCTAGGCAACTCACCGTTCAGCAGCAGATAGGACGTTTCCATGAAGCTGGAATGTTCGGCCAATTGCCCAATGGGGTAGCCGCGGTGCAGCAACACGCCGGCATCGCCATCGATATAGGTCAGCGCGCTTTCGCAGCTGGCCGTCGATTTATAGCCCGGATCAAAAGTGAACGCTCCGGTCGAGCCATAGAGCTTGCGGATGTCGACCACATCGGGGCCGGTGCTGCCTTGAAGAACGGGAAACTCGTAAGTTTCGCCGCCCAGTTCGAGTTTCGCCAGCTTGTCTGCCAAGGTCTTTCTCCTGCCCAAATTGTGGTTCTGGCTTCAGCCTTTACGCAGCCTGCGCATCCAGCCGTGCCAGGGATTCTTCCCGTCCGAGTAGGACCAGAACATCGAAAATTCCGGGCGAGGTTGTCGTCCCAGTGAGTGCAGCGCGCATTGGCTGCGCCAGCTTGCCAAGCCCCATCCCCATTTCCTCAGCGAGCGTTTTGGTAGTGGCTTCGAGTGCGTCGATTGTCCAGTTTTTTGTCGCGCCAAGCGCGCTCGAAATCGCACTGAGCCTGGCCCGCCCTTCGCCATCGAGCAATTGCGCGGCCTTTTCGGTCATTTCCAGTGGCCGCTGGGCGAAAAGAAAGCCTGCTCCTTCGGCCAGTTCGATCAGGTTCTTTGCGCGCGTTTTTAGGACCGGCATAGCCCGGATCAGCAATTCGATGTCTGCATCCCCTGCAATCCGCGCCGCAACCAACGGCGCGAGCACAGCGTCGCTGGTTTCGCGGATATAATGGCCATTCAGGTTTTCCAGCTTCTTGATGTCAAACCGCGAGGGGCTCTTACCGACCCCGTTCAGGTCGAACAGTTCAACCGCTTCGGCCCGGCTGATCTCTTCGCGGTCGCCATGACCCCACCCCAGTCGGAGCAGATAGTTGAACAAGGCATCGGGCAGTATACCCATTTCATCGCGGTATGCCTCTACCCCCAGCGCTCCATGCCGTTTCGACAATTTTGCCCCGTCTGACCCGTGGATGAGCGGAATATGCGCATAGATCGGGTCTGGCCATTTGCCTTCGATGGCATCCATCGCGCGGTAAATCGGCAGCTGGCGGAAAGCGTTGTTGAGGTGGTCGTCGCCGCGGATCACGTGGGTCACCCCCATATCGTGATCGTCGACCACTGCCGCCAGCATATAGGTCGGAGTCCCGTCGGCGCGTAGGATGATGTAATCGTCTAGCTCACCGTTGCGCACTGAAACTGCACCTTGCACGGCATCGTGGATGGTCGTTTCTCCGTCCTGCGGAGTTTTCACCCGGACGGTAAAGGGGGCGCCCATGGGTGCGTCAGAGGCATCGCGGTCACGCCAGCGGCCATCATAGCGCAACGGCTGTTTGTTAGCGCGCTGCTCGGCCCGCATCGCTTCAAGCTCCTCGCTCGTCGCAAAGCATTTATAGGCGTGGCCCGCTGCAAGCAGCTTACCGGCAACCTCGGCATGACGTTCTGCCCGGTCTGATTGAAAGACCGGGGCACTGTCGTAATCCAGGCCGAGCCAGTCCAGTCCATCGAGAATGGCGTCGATGGCCTCCTGCGTCGATCGCTGCTTGTCCGTATCTTCGATCCGCAGCAATGCCCGCCCACCGTGATGCCTTGCGAACAGCCAGTTGAACAAGGCCGTGCGCGCACCGCCAATATGCAGAAAACCCGTGGGCGAGGGCGCAAACCGGGTGACGACTTCGCTTGCCATAGACTGATTGTTCCTGTTCACTTAACGCGACGTTCCAAACCTGCCTTGCCCAAAGGGGGAATTGGCCAATGGCAGAGACGCCGATAATTCCGATGGGGAATGATCCCGAAATCAGCGCTGGGGCTGAGGCGATCATTCCATCCAGCCCGAGGTGGGCCGCTGCGCGCCTGTGGCAAAGGGGCGGCGGATTGTCCAGCTTGGCGAGCTCTACAAGTGCGGTATTTGACTGGCTCGAGCGGGCGCTGGCCGACGCGGGCTTTGACCGCGCACCTTGGCTCGCGGTGGTTTTTGCGGCCGGGATTTTTGCGTGGTTTGCTCTCAAATCCCCGTGGCAATGGGTGTCAGCAATTGGATTGGCGCTTTTGCTGGCATTGTTTGCCCTGACCCTTTGGCGCGGTAGATTGGACCGTGATCGGGTCCGACAAGCGGTCATCGTATGCAGCCTTGTCTTTGCCGCTGGCATGGCGGTGATCTGGGCCCGGTCCGAGATGGTTGGGGCCACAGCGATTGACCGTCCAGTGGTTGAACGAGTGCATGGATATGTTCTCGAACGACAGGATCAACCGGCTCAGAAGCGCATTCGCCTGACACTGGCGGTGCGCGACGCTGAAACGCGCGAAAGCCGCAAGATCCGCATCAATATTCCGATTGAAGAGGCTGCTGCGACAGGTGAGACTTACGGCAGGGGCGCCTTGACCGAAGGAGCAGTTGTCCGGATGCGCGTCCGATTGATGCCGCCTGCAAGCCCGATGTTGCCCGGTTCATATGACTTTGCCCGCGCCGCCTGGTTTCAGGGGCTTTCCGCAACCGGCAGCTTGGTTGGAGCGATTGAGGTGACCCGCTCTGCCCCAAAGGCGAGCGGCATTGCAGCGGTCCAGCGACGGCTCTCTGCACATGTCCGTAGCCGGGTGGACGGATCGGCGGGGTCCATCGCTGCCGCTTTTGCCAGCGGAGATCGCGGCGCAATCCTTGAAACCGACGAAGACGCGATGCGCGATTCTGGATTGACGCATCTGTTGTCAATCAGCGGCCTGCACGTAAGCGCGGTGATCGCCGCCGCATATTTGCTCGCGCTTAAGTTGCTGGCGTGGTTTCCTGCGATTGCCTTGCGCGTGCGCCTGCCAGTCGTTGCGGCCGCGGTGGGGGCGCTTGCTGGCGTGGGGTACACCCTTTTGACCGGTGCTGAGGTTCCAACCGTTCGCAGCTGCGCGGCTGCGATGCTGGTGCTGATTGCGCTCGCCATGGGACGCGACGCCTTATCGCTTCGAATGGTTGCGGTGGCGGCGGTCTTTGTTCTGCTGCTGTGGCCGGAAAGCGCCATCGGCCCGAGCTTCCAGATGAGCTTTTCCGCCGTTTTGGCGATTGTAGCGCTGCATTCGTCTGAACCTGCGCGGGCGTTTCTTGCCGCGCGGGAAGAAAGCGGGTGGCGGCGCGCGGGGCGCAGATTGGTGATGCTGTTCGTCACGGGAATGGTGATTGAGATCGCTCTGATGCCGATTGTCATGTTCCATTTTCACCGGGCCGGGCTGTATGGGGCGCTCGCCAATGTCATTGCCATTCCGCTTGTTACTTTTGCTTCCATGCCGCTGATTGCGGCCGCGTTGTTACTGGACCTCGTCGGACTTGGTGCGCCATTTTGGTGGCTGGCAGAGGCTTCGCTCAACCTCTTGCTTGCACTGGCGCATTTCACCGCAGATCAGCCTGGCGCGGTCAAGTTGATGCCGCAAATGAGCGGCACCGCAATTGCGTTGTTTACGCTGGGCGGGCTGTGGCTCGCCTTGTGGAGCGGACGGGGCCGACTGCTCGGTCTTGTGCCGGCCGGTGTTGCCACCATGCTGGTATTGTTGACCCCGATTCCTGATTTACTGATCGGGCGCGAGGGACGGCATGTCGGCATAGCGATTGAGGCCAGGGACGGCAGCCGGCACTTGCTTTCACTGCGCGACAGCAAATCCTCTTACTCGCGCGACAATCTGCTCGAACTTTCGAGCGTCAGCGGCCAGCCCATCCCGCTTTCCGAATGGCCGGGTGCGCGCTGCTCACCAGAGTTCTGCGTCATCACGATCAATCGCGGCGGGCGGGACTGGTCACTTTTGCTCGCGCGAAACCGCGAATTGATCGAGGAACGCGCGCTTGCCGCTGCATGCGAACGGGCCGACATCGTCGTTGCCGACCGCTACCTGCCGTATTCTTGCAAACCGCGCTGGCTCAAGGCCGACCGCAGCATGCTTGAACGCACCGGAGGCCTCGCGCTCGATCTCTCAAATGAGCGGGTGCATGCGGTCGCAGAAGGACAGGGCGAACATGGATGGTGGCGCGGCGAGAGCGACTGAAACCGATCGCTCCTCGTCGCGCCCTGATCCGTTCAGTGATAGCGCCGCAATAGACCGGCAAGCCTGCCTTGAACCTGCACTTCATGGGCTCCGTAAATCTGTGGGTCATAGGCCGAATTGGCCGGATCGAGCCGCACCATGCCGCCATCCTTGTGAAGGAATTTCAGCGTCGCTTCTTCGCCGCGTACCAGCGCAACCACGATCTCGCCATCGCGGGCGCTGTCCGTACGCCGCACCAGCGCATAGTCGCCGTCAAAGATCCCTGCCTCAATCATCGAATCGCCGGACACTTCCAGCGCATAATGCTCCCCCGGTCCCAACAACGCCGCAGGAACAGGAAGCGAAGTGTGGCCCTCAAATGCCTCAATCGGCGCACCCGCCGCGATGCGTCCGTGCAGCGGGATCTCAATCACATCATTGGCAGGTTGAGCCACCCTGGGCGCTTTGCTGGCGAGGTTCACCACATTGTCGCTGGCGCTGCGCCCTGCGCGGAGGGGAGGTGCCGCGTTCTCTGGCTGCCGGATCACCTCCAGCGCGCGGGCGCGATTGGGCAGGCGGCGGATAAAGCCGCGTTCCTCGAGAGCTGAAATCAGACGGTGAACGCCGGACTTGCTTTTGAGGTCGAGAGCTTCTTTCATCTCTTCAAAACTGGGCGAAATACCGGTTTCTTCCAGCCGTTGCTGGATGAAGCGGATCAGTTCATGCTGCTTTGCGGTCAACATGGGCAAACTCCGTTAGAGCGCACATTGTCGCACGGCACAGCGGCCATGCAGTGCTGGAATGTCGCACCCTCAGAGGCACAGATTCCCGAAAGGAACGATGCGGTTCAGAGCGCTGTCCGCCCGCCATTATGGTGAACGAATGAGGAACAATTAGGCAACTCATTTGCGCAAGTCAAGCGCCCATGTTCCCCAAACCCGCAGAACTCAGCCATTTTGGAGGTTGTACACAGGAACTGACGTTCCCGGTTTGGTTTCGGGGGAGCCCGCAGGCCGATCAATCAGGCAATTGGCCTGAGCCAATGCGAACAAGGCGCTCGAATCCTGTGATGCCGCAAGCCTAACTGTGCCGCCTTCGCTTACCCCTCGCAGGAATTCGCGGCGGCTCCCGGTCGCAGGCAATGCTTCCGCGCAGACCGCTTGCGATACGCGGGGCAGGGGAGTGGCTGCGCCCATTGCCTTGCGCACCAGCGGCAGCGCGAACAGGAAGGCGGTGACGAAGCTGGACACGGGATTGCCGGGCAGGCCCAACACAACGGTGTTGCCGCGCGTTGCCACCATCAAGGGCTTGCCCGGCTTGATTGCGACTTTCCAGAAGTCGATTTCCGCCCCCCAGTCCCTCAAGGCTTGCTGGATCAGATCGTGGTCGCCCACCGACGCGCCGCCAGAGGTGATCAGGATGTTGCAGTTCTCCGCCCGCTTCAACGCCGCATCAAGCGCCTCGGCGTCATCCGGGACCGGACCGAGCCGTTCGACTTGCCCGACATAAGGCTGAAGCATCCAGCTCAGCATGACCCCGTTGCTCGCCGGGATCTGGTGCGCCGCGAGCGGCCTGCCAGGCGTCACCAGTTCATCGCCGCTATCGAGAACGGCAACCGATGGGCGCGAGACCACGGGTGCATGTGAGTGACCGGCGGCAATGGCGAGCGCGACAGTGGCGGGCGACAGGCGCGTGCCTTCACGCAGCACCGTGTCGGCTTTGCAGAAGTCGAACCCTGCTTTGCGAACGTGGCGGCCTTCGGGAGGGGGCGACTCCCCCTTGGCAAGTGCGACTGTCGTTCCTGCTACGACCGCATTCTCCTGAATTAGCACGCTCTCTGCACCTTCGGGCATATGCGCGCCGGTCGAGATGCGGACGCATTGTCCGGGGGCTATCGATGCATTGAATGGCCCCCCGGCGCGGCTTTCGCCGATCCGCTGCCATGGTCCGGTGCCGCAGATCGCATAGCCGTCCATCGCCGAAACGTCGGCTTCGGGTTGGCTGCGCACAGCCGTCAGATCGCGGGCGAGATAGTCGGAGGTTGCGATAGGCGACAGGTCAATCATGCGCTCCTGCATCGCCGGGGCCAGCGCCAGCAGCCGCGCCTGTGCCTCCTCCAAGGTCAGCATCGCTGCCATCACTCGGCTTTCCAGTCACCGCTCTTGCCGCCGCGTTTCTCGATCAGGCGGACTGCGCCGATCACCATGCCCTTGTCGATCGCCTTGGCCATGTCGTAGATCGTCAGCAGCGCCGTGGAGACGGCAACCATCGCCTCCATCTCGACCCCGGTCTTGCCGGTCAGAGATGCAGTGGCGGTCGCGCGCACGCCGTCATCCTCGAATGCGAAGTCCACATTCACCGCATCCAGCGCGAGCGGATGGCACAGCGGGATCAGATCGCCGGTCCGCTTGGCCGCCATGATCCCGGCGATCCGCGCGGTTCCCAGCACGTCACCCTTGGGCGCGTCGCCTGCGCGGATTGCGTAGAGTGCTGCGGCTGACATGGTGATCCGGCCGGAGGCAATGGCGAGGCGGTGAGTCGCCGGTTTCCCACCTACATCCACCATGTTCGCCGCCCCATCGGGCCCGATATGCGTCAGCTTGCTCATGCGTCAATTCCTACAGGATGGAACACATGGAACACAGTCCTTGGTGAAGAAACTTCCCGGTATCGCGCACGGAAAACGATCAACCGGGCTGAAGACTTGAGATAGCGCTTGTTCATCCGCGAATCCTCGCATTTTTGCCAGATGTAGGACAGGGAGAAAAACGCTCAAGGCCGCGGCGTCACCCTTCAAGCAGCGCGCTTGTCGCGGCCGCCACATCATCGGCGCGCATCAGGCTTTCCCCGACTAGGAAAGTCCGCACGCCGCTTTGCGCAAGCCGTTCAAGGTCTGCGTGGGTGTTGATCCCGCTTTCGCCCACCAGCAGCGCATCGGCAGGCGCCGACAACGCGAGCCGTTCAGTTACGGCAAGCGAGGTTGTGAAGGTTTTCAAATCGCGGTTGTTGACCCCGATCAACCGGCTTTGCAGGCGCGTCACGGCGCGTTCCAACTCGGCCTCGTCGTGCACTTCAACCAGCACATCCATACCGTGTTCGCGCGCCGCCGCCTCAATCTCCACCATGGCCCCATCTTCCAGCGCGGCGACGATGATCAGGATCGCATCCGCGCCGATGGCTCGCGCTTCGAGGCATTGCCACGGATCGACCATGAAATCCTTGCGCAGCACCGGCAGATCGCAGGCCGAACGCGCCTCGACCAGATAATCTTCGTGCCCCTGAAAATACGGCGCATCAGTGAGCACCGACAGGCAGGCCGCGCCGCCCGTCTGATAGGCCTGCGCATGGTCTGCGGGGCGGAAATCGGCGCGGATCAGACCTTTGGAAGGGCTGGCCTTCTTGACCTCGGCAATCAGGGCAAAGCCGGTCTTGGCGCGGGTGCGCAAAGCCGCTTCAAACCCGCGCGGCGGGGTCTGCGTCGCGGCTGCGGTGGCGAGTTCATCATACGCAATTGCGCCCTTGCGAGCGGCAACGATTTCGCGCTTTGCGGTGCAGATTTCATCGAGTTTGTTCATTGTGGTTTCCGTTAGCCCACTTCGTCATTCCCGCGCAGGCGGGTTAGAGACAGCTGGCGTTAAACCGCCATCGCAATCCATTTGGCGAGCAGTTCGCGCGCCCGCCCGCTATCCAGCGCCTCCGCAGCCAATTGCGCGCAGTCCTGCCAATCCTGCGCCTTGCCCGCCACAATCAGCGTCGCCGCTGCGTTAAGCAGCACTGCATCGCGGTAGGGGCCGGGCATGCCATCGAGCAGCGCCTTCAATGCCTTTGCATTATGCACCGCGTCACCGCCGCGAATGGCCTCGACCGGGGCATGGGGCACGCCAATCGCGCTCGCATCCACCCGGCGCATCTCAAATTCGCTGCCGGTGACATCGGCCAGTTCGTTCCCGCCCGCAAGGCTCAGTTCGTCGAGCCCTTCGTCGCCCGAAACGATGAAGGTGCGCTCGGTCCCCAGCTTGGCCTTGGCCTGCGCATAGATCGGGACATAGCCGGGGCGGGCGATGCCGATCAGCTGGCGGGTCACTCCGGCGGGGTTGGACAGCGGGCCCATCAGGTTGAAGATCGTGCGTTTGCCCAGCTTCTGCCGGATGGGCTGAATCCGTCCCATCGCCGGATGGTGGTTCTTCGCAAACAGGAAACAGATGCCGATTTCGGCGAGCGTTTTCTCCGCAGTGCGTCCGGCGGCGTCCATATCGAGGCCCAGCGCCTCCAGCGTGTCCGCTGCGCCCGATTTAGACGATGCCGCACGATTGCCGTGCTTTGCCACTGGCACACCGCAAGCGGCAACCACAAGGCTGACGGCGGTGGAAACGTTGAGAGTATGGTGCCCGTCGCCGCCCGTGCCGCAGCAATCGACCGCGCCTTCGGGAGCGCTGATCGGGATCAACCGCGCCCGCAGTGCTCGCGCCGCTCCGGCGATTTCATCGGCGGTTTCGCTGCGCTCGGTCATGGCGAGCAGGAAGCGGGCGATTTCCTCATCGCTGGCCTCGCCATCAAGGATCCAGCCAAACACTTCCTCGGCCTCGGCCTCGTTCATATGCGGAACGGCAAGCGGCAAGGTCTTCATGCGCAGAGCCTTTCGGGTAGCTGCGCGTCAATGCCGCAAAGCCGCAGGAAATTGGCGAGCAGCGCGTGGCCGTGTTCGGTCGCAATGCTTTCCGGGTGGAATTGGACACCGTGGATCGGCAGTTCTGTGTGGCGGAAACCCTGCACATGGCCATCATCACTGGCGGCGTTGACGACGAGACTATCGGGAATATCCTGCACCACAAGGCTGTGATAGCGGGTCGCGGTGAAGGGCGAGGGCAGGCCTGCGAACACCCCGGTTCCATCATGCGTCACCGGCGAGGTCTTGCCATGCATCAACCCGCCGCGCGTAACCGTTCCGCCAAAGTGCTGCCCGATCGACTGATGGCCAAGGCACACGCCGAGAAGCGGCCTGCCCGCGTCGGCACAGGCGGCAACCAGATCAAGGCTGATCCCGGCCTCGTTTGGTGTGCAAGGGCCGGGAGAGATCAGAAATCCGCTGGCATTGGTGGCCAGCGCTTCGCGCGCGGTGAGCGCGTCATTGCGCTCCACCCGCACCTTTGCGCCCAGTTCCATCAGGTAATGGACAAGGTTGAAGGTGAAGCTGTCGTAATTGTCGATGACGAGGATCATTCGCCTAGGCCTTCCCCGCAAACTTATCCGTCGCACGCACGAGGCCGTCGGTGATGCCCGGTTCGCTCGCCGCATGGCCACCATCGGGGATTATCCACAATTCGGCATCCGGCAGCGCCTTTTTCAGCGCCCAGGCGCTGGTGGGTGGGCAGCAGATGTCGTGACGGCCCTGAACGATGATCGTCGGGATATGGGCGATCTTGTGCGCGTTGCGCAGCAATTGCGCTTCCTCAAGGTAGAAATCGTTGAGGAAATAGCGCGCGCAGATACGGGCGAAGGGAACCGCCTTGGCTGGATCGGCGAAATCGTCGAGCAATCCGGGGTTGGGCAGCACGGTGGCGACCGACCCCTCCCACAGCGACCATTCGCGCGCGGCGGCAAGTCGGGTGGCCTCATCATCGCAGGTCAGCCGATCATGATAGGCCGTCACCAGATCGCCGCGTTCATCTTCGTGGATCAGCCCGGCAAAGCTGTCCCATTGCTCCGCCATGATCTCGCTCGCGCCTTTGACATAAAGCCAGTCTTTCTCCGTCTGGCGGGCAAGGAACACGCCGCGCAGCACCAGTTCGGTCACGCGGTCAGGGTGGGTCTGGGCATAGGCGAGCGCGAGTGTCGCGCCCCAGCTTCCGCCGAACACCTGCCACGCCTCATGCCCGCACATTTCGCGCAGTTTTTCCAGATCGGCGACAATGCGCCAGGTGTCATTGTGCTCGATTTCGGCAAAGGGCAGTGACTTGCCGCAGCCGCGCTGGTCCAGCAGCAGCACATCATACAGTTCCGGGTCCCATTGGCGGCGATGCGACGGCGCCATGCCTCCGCCGGGGCCACCGTGCAGGAACACGGCGGGCTTCGCACCCGGAGTGCCGACGCGCTCATAATAAATCTGATGCCCTTCGCCGACGTCGAGCATCCCCGTCTCATAGGGCTCGATCTCTGGATAGAGCGTGCGGGCATAGCTAAGCATGTTTCCGGGGGTCATTGTTTCTTCTCCACCACCAGCAGTGGACCCACGCGCCCGCCATCCATGCGGCCGCTGGCGGGGTCCCACAGCGAAGGCGACCGGGCATCGAGATAAAGCGCATCGGCCACTTTGAGCGAGTCGCGATAGAACCGGGCAAGCTTGCCGAAACTCAGCGGCTCCTGCGAAATCACGAAATGGGCGCGCCCCTGCGCATCCATGCCGACGCCCGCGCGAATTGCCTTGGACGGACCGTCATCCTGAATTTCAGGGTGCAATTCGCCCCCGATCACCAACATCGGCCCCGATTGCATGCCAAATTGCGGGCGGTCGCCGACGGTGCGCAGGAACGTCTCGCTATCGAGAATCCGCCAGCTGCCCTCGCTTCCGAAGAACACGCCGTTGGGCCTCAGGAAGAAATTGCCCGACCCATCGCCGCGGTTAAGTTCCACCAGGCGTTCCGAATCCTGCACGAAATAGCCGATCGGTTTCAGATCGTCGCCAAATGTGCCGCCGTTCATGACAAAGGCAATCGCGCCTTCGTTCCGGCCCGCTGCCCAGCCTTCGATAGTGCCGAACTTTTCTCCGCTTTTCGGCGCAAGGCCGGTGGCAATGCGGTGGCTTTCGGGATCAGCGACGCAATGCGTCAGCGTTACCCCTTCGAATGCCGCAGGAGTGCAGGCCGAACCTGCGGTCATGTCGGTCGGAGCGCTTTCGACGATTTCCTCGACCGCATCGACCGGCACGGCCTCACCCAGTTCGGTGCGAACCACCGGTTCGCCCTCAGGCTGCGCTTCGCAGGCACAAAGCAACAGAGCGGGTGCAATTCCAGCCAGAGCAATCCGGGCTCTCATTCGCTTCTCTTTCTCACCAGGTAAACGGCATTGAACGCCTCGGAATTGGCGAACACCACATCGGGGGTGCCATCGCCGTTCACATCGCCGATTGTCAGGCCATAGGTGTCGTTTGGTTCTTCTTCGACAATGATGCGCTCAAACGAAAGATCGGAACGCTGCCGGTAGAGGTAATTGGGGTGCTCCGAATTGCCGACCACGAAGTCCATGCGCCCGTCGCTGTCGAAGTCCGCTGCACCAATGGAGTAGCAGCCGTCACCGGGTTCGCCAAAGCGGGCGATGACGGCGGTTCCTGCGTCGCCAATCTGGAGGATGACGTTGCTGCCATCGAGGCTACACGAAACGAGCGCAAGCCGCCCATCGCCGGTAAGATCAGCCGCGATCAATGCCCGGCTTGCCCCAAGTTCCGCTGGCAGCGGCAATTCAGTGAACCGGCCCGCTCCATCATTGCGCGCGATAACGCTGGGCTGTCCGTCACGCCGCGAAATCAGGAGGTCGGTGTCACCATCGGCGTCGATATCAGCGGCGTTGATCCGGATTGATCGCGTTCCATCGCCGCTCAGCGGAACCGGAGCGGCAAAACCACCGTCTCCCAGTCCCAAGGCCAGCAGGTCCGCCTCACCGCGCCGCGCAATAGCGAGATCGAGCAGTCCGTCGCCGTCCAGATCCGCGATTGCCGCACCGCGCGCATTGCCGCCTGTGCCCGCGATCGCATGCCCCGCGCCGAAGCCTCCGTCCTGCTGCGCCAGATGGACGCGCGCTGGCAGCCCGTCGTTGATCACGACCAGATCAATTTGCCCGTCACGGTTGAGATCAGCCGGAATTATTTGATAGCTGGGCGTCGCGGTGATCCCCAGAGGTACCATTTCCAGCATCCGGCCATTTCCGCTGTTGAGGTAGACGCCATTGAATTGCGGCCAATGCCGACCATTGGCGACCACAATGTCTAGATCGCCGTCATTATCCAAATCGGAAAGCGCCGCATCGGCGGACAATTCCTCGGCCCATTCAAACACCAGGAACGGCGATGCGACGATCTGCAGTTCAGCGGGTTCGCCTTCGGTCTGAGCCTGCGCTGTCGTTGCCGCCAGAGCCAGCAGAATCGCCAATTTCCTCACTGCCCGAACCCCGGCTCGCTCGCCATGCGCACCGCTTCGCGCGCGGCGGCGATCAGCGCGCCGGCCTTTGCCTTGCATTCGGCGAGTTCGGAATCGGGGTCGCTGTCAGCGACGATGCCCGCACCGGCCTGCACATGCATCACTTCGTCCTTTACCACCGCAGTGCGCAGGACGATGCACGAATCGACCGACCCGTCAGGTGCGAAATAGCCTACGCCTCCGGCATAGGCCCCGCGCGTTTCGGGCTCTAAACCGCCGATAATCTCGCAGGCGCGGATTTTTGGAGCGCCCGACACGGTGCCTGCTGGAAACCCGGCAAACAAAGCATCGAGTGCGTCTTTATCTTCGGCGAGGCGGCCCACCACATTCGATACGATGTGCATCACATGGCTATAGCGTTCGATAGTGAAGCTGTCTGTGACCTCCACGCTGTCGCGCGCCGCCACCCGGCCAACATCGTTGCGGCCCAGATCGAGCAGCATCAGATGCTCAGCGCGCTCTTTGGGGTCGGCCAGCAGGCTGGCTTCGTTGGCGTCGTCTTCCGCGCGATTTGCCCCGCGCGGCCGGGTTCCCGCGATCGGGCGGATCGTGACCTCGCCGTCCCTGACCCGCACGAGAATTTCGGGTGAGGAGCCGACGATGGCAAATCCGGGCAGATCAAGGAGATAGAGAAACGGCGAAGGATTGACCCGCCGCAGCGCTCGATACAGCGCCAGAGGGGGCAGGGTGAAGGGGCAGGTAAAGCGCTGCGCCAGCACCACCTGAAAAATGTCGCCCGCGACGATGTAATCCTTCGCCTGCGCCACCATCGCCTTGTAATCATCGCCGCTCATGACCGGGATAAGCTCTGGCTCCGGGCCTTGGTGGGCGGCACCGACTTCAGGCAAACGCGGCTGGGCAAGCGCGCGCAGGGTTTCATCGATCCGTTCGCCCGCGCGGGCGATGGCAACCTCGGCATCGAATGCATTCCAGATCGGCGCGATGCAGAACATTTCGTCACTCAGGCCGTCAAACACAAGGATTACCGTGGGGCGGACGAACAGCATGTCGGGCAGCGCCAATGCGCTTGGCGCAGCGCGGGGGAGTTTTTCGACAAGGCCGATGGTCTCATATCCGAAATAGCCAACCAGACATGCGAGCGCCGGGGGTAGAGCAGCTTCAGCTTCGGCGGACATCGCGATCCGGCACGACGCAGCAAGCGCGCGCAATTCGTTGAGCGCGTGACCCGCGCAAGGCTCAAACGCATTGCGGTCACTCTGCCAACGACGGTTGATCGCCGCTGCGCCCTCGCTCGCCCGGAACACCAGATCGGGATCAAGGCCGAGCAGGCTGTACCGCCCGCGCACTTCGCCGCCTTCAACCGATTCGAGCAGGAAGTCGCCGCGCCCCGGTTCGATCAGCGCCCGCGCTGCGCCGACCGGTGTGTCGCAATCCGCAACCACGCGCCGCCACACCAGCGCCGGTTCGCCGCGCGACAACGCTGCGGCAGCGTCCGCCGCATTCTCCAGCCCTGATAAAGCGGAGGAAGGAGTGCCAGAGAAAGGCGTCACGCTTCGATATTAGCTGACGAGCGCGCCATTCAGCTTTCGCCCGCCAAAGCCTTGCGCAGGGTTTCGATGGCCTCGGCATTGCGCTCCACGCCGACTTCCTCGCGGATGGCGCGGGCCAGCTGAGCGTTGTATTCCCCCACCAATGCCGGTGCGAGCTGTTCGCGGGTTTGCGCCAGCAATACTTCATTGCCTTCAATCGGGTCGGTTTCGATCTTGTCGAGATCAACCACATACCAGCCGATATTGTTCGCATCCTCGAGCACTTTGGTCGAACCGCGAGCCATTGAGAACAGCAGCACCAGCGGCGGGGGGATGCGCCGATCCTGTGCTGACAACAGCTCTGACCGGCGCAGGCTTATATCCTCGATCTGGTTCAGCGCGGCATTCTCTTCGCGCATGGCGTCGCGCATGCTCTTGCCGCCGCGCACTGCCGCAAGCACACGCTTGGCAGCTTGACCGGCGAGTTTGTTACCTTCGAACCGGCGCCAATCGCGGGTCACCGCGTCGCGCACCTGCGCCAAAGGCGGCGCGGCGCTTTCAGTGACGTCGGACACGTCAAAGATCAGGAATTGCACGCCTGGCACCAATTCGGCGAGCTGCGGTTCGCTTTCGTCCATCTGGAACGCGGTGTCGAGGATCGGGCGCAGGCCCGGATTGATCCCTTGCTGCAAATCGCCAAACACCTGGCCATCGGCCATGACATTGGTGACGACATTGATTTCCAAACCGAATTCGGTCGCCACATCGGTCAGCGAAGTGCCCGAATCGACCTGCTCCTCAATCCTGGCGCTAAGGTCGATCAGTGCCCCGGCGAGCGCTTCTTCCTGCAATTGCTGGACAATCTCGTCGCGCACCTGCGCCAGGCTGCGGGCGGGCGTGCGCTCAATGTCGTCAACCCGCGCGACATACCATCCCAGCGTTGATCGGGCCGGTTCGGCGATCGCGCCTTCTTCTGTTGCGAAGATGTTTTCAGTCATGGCGAAACTGGTCGCGGTGGCCATCGCCTCGCGGTCGCGCAGGTCACCCGACGACACCTGAAATCCCGCTTCTTGCGCCGCCGTTTCGAGCGAGGTGCCCCCGCGAATTCGGGCAACGAGTGCGCGCGCACCCTGTTCGGTGGGCACGACAAACGAACTGATCGCCCGGCGCTCCGATGCACCATATTGGTCCGCATTCTCGGTAAAGCGCGCTGCAATCTGTTCATCGCTGGGGTTTACGTCGGCGTCGACATCATCCGCGCCAAATGCGGCAAAGCGGATCGTGCGGCGTTCAGGTTCGATGTAATCGGTGCGGTTGTCGCGGTAATAGCTGCTTAGCTGCTCATCGCTCGGATCGCGGGTGGGAGCATAGGTCTGGCTGGTCACCAGACCGATCTGGCCTTCGCGCCGTTCCAGCACCAATGCCGCATATTGGCGCGCAGCGGCCTCGGGCATTTGCGGCGCGGCAAAGGCCGGGCGCAACAGTTGCTGCGCGAGCAGGCCGTCGCCAATATCCTTGCGCAGGATCGTATCGGTGATCCCCTGACGGCGCAGCGCCGCGAGATAAGTGGCTTGGTCAAAATCGCCCGTGAGATTGCGGAACGCAGAGATTTTCAGGATTTCGCTGTTGATCAGATTGTCGCCCGCGCGCAGCCCATATTGCTGTGCGAAAATACCCACGGCATAACGATCAATCAGCAGGTCCAACTCCCCTTCGAGCCCGCCGCCTGCGACGAATCGCGGCATGGTGATAGTCGGGTCCTGATCGCGGGCGCGGGTCAGCGCATTGTTCATCGCGCCGGTCATTTCGATGCTGGTGATGGCATCATCACCGACCACGGCGATCTTGTCATCGCCGGTCAGTCCGCCAAAAGTGCTCGAACCGCTGATGTCGCTGGCGGCAAACGCCAAGGCCACGATAATGAGAAAGCCGATAAAGATCGGCAGGCCGATTTTCGACTGAAAGAAATTGCGGAACATCGAAATCATTTGAGGCTCTTCCCGGTCTTCGTCGTCTGGCGTTGTGGTTGCGGCCCGTTACTGGCGCGCTGGATCTGTATTATCCCGGCTGAAATCTGCGAGTCTGGCGGTATTGTGACGCGCAAGTCGGGCCGGTGCAGCGCTTTATCGGCCCTGCGCCTTCGCGGCAACAGGTTGGCGCAGCTTTTGACTAAAACTCATGTCTCGGCTAGCGGACGCGGCCCCTCGATCCTAAATCGAGGCTTCAGAATCATAACAAAGCTCTCTCTTTTCAGGAAATCGTGATGTCATCGCGGCCCTATATCGTTGGAAACTGGAAAATGCACGGCACCCGCGCCATGCTTTCCGAAGCGCGCGCAATCGACCGCGCGGCGCAGCGTCATATGAAAGTCGAGGTGGCGATTGCGCCGCCCTATACCCTCATCCACCCGGTCCACCGTGAGGCGGAGCAGATTGCGGTGGGCGCGCAGGATTGCCATGAGCAAGAGGGCGGGGCCTTCACCGGCGAAATTTCTGCAGCGATGATCGCCGATGCGGGCGCGAAATTCGTGATTCTGGGTCATAGCGAGCGCCGGACGCATCACGGGGAAAGCGACGCGCTGGTGCGGGCCAAGGCCGATGCGGCGCTGGCTGCGGGCCTGCGGGTCATCATGTGCTGCGGTGAGAGCGCGAAAACTCGTGAAATGGGCCGCGCTGTGGCTTTTGTCAAAAAACAGCTCAAAGCCTCGCTACCACCGCAAATCGAATCGGCGGCGGAAAAGCTGTCGGTTGCCTATGAACCTATCTGGGCGGTGGGCACCGGCAATGCCGCGACGCCGGACAACATTGCCGAAATGCACGGGGTGATCCGGGCCTTGTTGGTGTCGCTTTACGGAGAAGAGCAGGGTGCCAAGGTCCGCATCCTCTATGGCGGTTCGGTAACGCCCGGAAATGCAGCGGAAATCCTGAGCGTTGACGGGGTAGATGGTGCGTTGGTCGGCGGGGCGAGTCTGACGGCGGACAGCTTCATGGGCATCGCTCTTGCGGCGACGGAGGCGGACGATAGTTGATTGCTGGCGGAGCGCAGCGGCCCTGTCGCAGCACAATGGGATATGGCACCCGGTCCGGGGCGTGTTTTCCAAGAAGTCTGCCACACCGCTTGCCGTTGCGCCTGCGCATCCCTAAGTGCGCTGCAATCCTTTCTAGCTTAGAAGAAACCCATGTCGCTGTTTATCATCCTTACCGTAATACAGGCCATCGTGGCCGCTGCGCTGGTCGGCGTTGTTCTGATGCAACGTTCCGAAGGCGGGGGCCTTGGCATTGGCGGCAATCCTTCGGGCGCGCTGGGCGCGCGCGGAGCTGCGGATTTCCTGACCCGTTCAACCCGCTGGCTGGCGGTGGCATTCGTTGGGTTGTCGATCGTCCTTGCCGCATTTGCAGTGGCCGAATCGCGGGTCGAAGTGTCATCGGACCTTGACCGTGACGTTTCGGTCCCCGGTGCTGGCGATCTGCTGGGCGAACCTGCCGGCGGACCTGCTGAAGCTTCTGCGGGAACGGCACCGGCAGGCAGCGCGGCGACAGCCGATGATCTGCTGGGCGAACCGGCGGGCGCGGTCGAAGCTCCGGCGGCGGCAGGCGAAGACCCGCGCGCCGAATAAGCGGCGCGAACCTTACCCTTATTGCAGATGCTTGTGGATTGCGGGCCAAGCCCGGTGCAATTCGCTTGCCCCGAATCCATTCAAACGCTTAAGGCTCGGCTCCCATGGCGCGGTACATATTTATCACCGGCGGCGTGGTCTCCTCGCTCGGCAAAGGTCTCATGGCGGCAAGCCTTGCCGCGTTGCTTCAGGCTCGCGGTTACAAGGTCCGCATCCGCAAATTCGACCCCTATCTCAACGTCGATCCGGGCACGATGAGCCCGTATCAGCACGGTGAGGTCTATGTCACCGATGACGGGGCAGAAACTGACCTTGATCTGGGGCATTACGAACGCTTCACCGGCGTCTCCGCGCGGCAGAGCGACAACATCACCTCGGGCCGGGTTTACCGCGATATCATCGCCCGCGAACGGCGCGGCGATTACCTTGGCGCTACGGTGCAGGTCATCCCGCATGTGACCGATGCGATCAAGGAGTTTGCGCTCGCCGATCAGGACGATCACGATTTCATTCTGTGCGAAATTGGCGGCACCGTTGGCGATATTGAGTCGCTGCCATTCATGGAAGCGATCCGGCAGCTGCGCAATGAACTGGAACCGCTGCAAACGCTCAGCGTCCACGTCACGCTGGTGCCCTATATTGCCGCGGCGGGCGAATTGAAGACCAAACCAACGCAGCATTCGGTGCGCGAACTCGCCAGTTTGGGGATAAAGCCGGACGTCTTGCTGTGCCGCGCCGAACATCCGATCCCGGAGACCGAGCGCCGCAAGATCGCCAATTTCTGCAACGTTCGTATGGAGGCGGTGATCCCCGCGCTTGATGCGCCGTCAATCTATTCGGTGCCGCTGCAATATCACCGCGAAGGGCTTGATGCCGAAGTGCTGCGCGGTTTTGGCATCACCGATGCGCCAGCGCCTGACCTGTCGGCGTGGGACGATGTGACCGATCGCTATTTCAATCCCGAAGGCGAAGTGACGATTGGTGTTGTGGGTAAATATGTCGGCCTGCCCGACGCCTACAAAAGCCTCAACGAAGCGTTGATCCACGGCGGGCTCGCCAACCGGGTCAAGGTCAACATCAAATGGATCGACGCCGAAATCTTCGAAGGCGAGGATGAAAGCGAGATCGTGTCCGCGCTGGAACCGATGCACGGTATTCTGGTGCCCGGCGGTTTTGGCGAGAGGGGCAGCGAAGGCAAGATTTCCAGCGTCCGCTTTGCCCGCGAACGCAAGGTGCCGTTTTTCGGCATCTGTCTGGGCATGCAGATGGCCTGTATCGAAGGCGCGCGCGAAGCTGGTTTCACAGATGCATCCTCCACCGAATTCGGGTCCACGCAGCAGCCCGTGGTTGGCATCATCAGCGAATGGATGAGCGAAGAGGGACTGCAACAGCGCCAGGAGGGCGGCGATCTGGGCGGCACAATGCGGCTCGGTGCCTATGAGGCAAAGCTGGCTGGCAACAGCCACACTGCGCGCATGTATGGCGGTGCGGAGGTGATTTCGGAACGACACCGCCACCGTTACGAAGTCAACAGCGCCTTTATCGCTCCGCTGGAGCAACAGGGTCTGGTGTTTTCGGGTATGTCCCCTGATGGCCTGTTACCTGAAATTGTCGAACGTCCGGACCATCCATGGTTTGTCGGGGTGCAGTTCCACCCTGAGCTGAAATCACGGCCGTTTGATCCGCATCCATTGTTTGCGGGCTTCATCGCTGCGGCGCGGGATCAATCCCGACTGGTCTAATGTTCGCGCTCGATTCGTTGGCAGGGACCGCGACGGTGGGATCCTGTGACGGCTGCACTTCCGCATACCATCAGATCTGGTGGATTATGCGATGTTATCTGTCGTGTTTTTACAAAGCTGTGAAATTCCCCTTGCATCATCGGGGCATAGGGCCTTACCCCTCTACCCCTACAGGTTTTCGTAAGGGCAGGGGGCTAACAATTAAGCCGCTTTCGAAGACCGGTCAGGGGTTGATAAAGATCATATCGGGTTTCGCAGCCGCCGAAAAACATTCGGCATTCAATGCTTTGCTGCACCGAACTCGAACCGGAGTTGACCGTCTTCTGCGACCCGGACGGTCAGGGCTGGACGAGGCGACTTTCGAGTCGCGGGGGCAGGTTCGAAAGAACCGCCCCCATTTTTTGTCATGGATGTCGATGATTTGGCGCAGGAGCCATTGCCCCTGCGCCGTAACTATAATCAAGTCGCCGTAATCAGGCGGCGTCTGCTTCTTTCTCGCCGCGCGAATCCGGCACTGCGGTCAGTGTCGCTGCGCCGTTCACCGAGATCTTTTTCGGCTTCATCGCCTCTGGCACTTCGCGCACCAGATCGATTACCAGCAGACCATCAGCCAGATCGGCGTTTTCGACGCGGACATAATCGGCTAGCTCGAACCGCCGTTCAAACCCGCGATTGGCGATGCCGACATGCAGCAATTCGGCGCCGTCGTCAGCCTCTTCGCGCTTCTTGCCCTGCACGGTGAGTAGGTTGGCCTGCGCCGTAATCTCGATATCGTGCGGGCGGAAACCGGCCACCGCAAGCGTGATGCGGTAATTGTCTTCGCCGCTTTTCGAAATGTTGAAGGGGGGATAATTGTCGCCCGAACTGGCGCGGGCCTGACTTTCGAGCATGTCAAACAGCCGGTCAAACCCGACTGTGCTGCGGCGATAGGGGGTAAAATCAAGACGTGACATAATTCAAATCCTCCGTTTTGAGCAATTTGTATGGTCAAGCAGACCTGCATCTTGCAGCGTCCGCCCATTGCCGCCGGCGATTGTTCCCCAAAGACTGGCGGAACCCGGCGACACACCCTAGTTAGGGCGGGCGCAAAAGCTTTCAAGAGGCCTTTTCAGGCGGCCAAAAGAGATCGGAGATGAACGTGCCGACTATCGACATCTACACCAAATTCACCTGTCCCTTCTGCGTCCGCGCCAAACGGCTGCTGAGTGAAAAGGGTGCGGAGTATAACGAACACGACATCACCATGGGCGGGCCAAAGCGTGATGAAATGCTCGCCCGCGCGCCGCAGGCTCGCACGGTGCCGCAGATTTTCATCGGCGATGTGCATATCGGCGGATCGGACGATCTTGCGGCGCTTGCAGCATCGGGCGAACTTGATACGCTGCTGGCGGGCTAGGGCGGGCAATTGCCGAAGATAGCCCTTCTCCAGATGAATTCGGGGATCGACCCGGAGGCAAATTTTGGCGTGATCGAAAATGCCGCCCGCGAAGCCAAAGCAGGCGGAGCGGAGGTGCTGTTCACCCCGGAAATGTCATTGCTGCTTGATCGCAACCGCGAACGCGCAAGGGGCTGGATTGAAAGCGACGCCCCTGCCGAATTCGCATTTCGGATAGGTCAAATCGCCGCGCGGTGCGACATCGACATCGCGCTTGGCTCTATGCCGGTGTCCACTACCAGCGGCAAATGGGCCAATCGGTCGTGCTATTTCTCCCGCAAACTCGAACGCTGGGTGACCTATGACAAAATCCACATGTTCGACGTTGACCTTGCGTCGGGCGAAACATGGCGCGAGAGCAGCGCTTATGAAGCGGGCGGGGAAGTGGTCAGCATGGATGATACGCCGCTTGGCCGGCTTGGGCTGACGATCTGTTATGACTTACGGTTCCCTGCGCTGTTTCATGCGCTCGGACAGCGCCGCTGCGATGCCATTGCGATCCCTGCCGCCTTCACTGTGCCAACCGGCAAAGCGCATTGGCATGTCATGTTGCGCGCCCGCGCGATCGAGGCGAGCGCTTTCGTGGTCGCCGCTGCACAAGTCGGCATGCACGAAGACGGACGCGAAACCTTTGGACACTCGCTGGTGGTCGATCCGTGGGGCGAAGTGCTGCTGGATATGGGCGGAGAGAGGCCGGGCCTCGCGTTCTGCGAAATCGACCTGGCGCGCATTGACGAGGTTCGCGCGCAGGTGCCGAGCCTTGCCAACGCCCGCGAAATCCCCAATTAGATCATTATCATGATCGTTTTTGATCTTCACTGCAGTGATGGCCACCGGTTTGAAGGCTGGTTCGGTTCATCTTCCGATTATGAGGCGCAATTGGCGCGCGGTCTGGTTTCGTGCCCGGAATGTGGGACGTCAGAGGTCAGCAAGTCAGTGATGGCCCCCGCCGTGTCAGCCAAGGGCAACCGCGCGGTTGCGGTTCCCACGCCGTCATCCCGGCCGCAATCCGAGGCGCAAACGGTGCTGCCAGCAGGCGCTCATCCGATCGCCAATACGCCGATGCCCGCCGAGGTTCAGAAAGCGCTGAAATCGCTCGCCAAGGCGCAGGCAAAAGCGTTGAAGAACAGCACCTGGGTGGGCAAGGATTTCGCCGCCCGTTCGCGCGCAATGCATTACGGCGAACAGGATCAGGCCCCGATCCATGGTCAAGCCAGCCTTGCAGAGGCAAAGGCGCTGCTCGACGAAGGGGTTGAGGTCGCGCCGCTGCCGTTTCCGGTCGCCGCACCAGACGAACTCAATTGATTGGTAGCGACGCAATGCTATGGGGAACCGGGCAAAGGATGTGACCCCGTAGCTCAGCCGGATAGAGCACCAGATTCCTAATCTGGGGGCCGCGCGTTCGAATCGCGCCGGGGTCACCAACTCTCCCCTAACTGCGGACATGAACACGCTGCGCATGCCAGCTCAGCGCGGTTATCCCAGCGGATATACCCAGCAGCAAAACGCATGTTCCCGCCCAACCGGCTGTGTCATAGACGCTTGTCGCGGCGAGGCTGCCCATCGCTCCGCCCAAAAACATGAAGACGATATAAGCTGTCGTCAGCCGGGTGCGGATCGCAGGCTCCAGCACGAGGAATGTCATGCGTCCGGCGACATCAATCGACGGGCCGACAATGTTCATGATGAGCAGCGGGACCAGTAAAGCCCATACGTTCCAGCCCAGCGGATACAGCAAAGCGGTGCCGGTCAATTGTGCGATAGCCGCGAACATCCGCGCGCGGCGCGGGCCAATCCTGTCGGCCCAGCGCCCCAGCCTTGGAGTCGAAAATATGCTGATCGCTGCAATTCCGGCTAGATAGCCGACCGTATCGACTCCGTAACCCATCGCTGGGCTGGTCATATGCAGCGCCAGCGCCAGCCAGGTTGCGGTGAAGGATGCGAAGTTCAATCCCTGGATCAAAGCCGAAACCAGCATGTCGCGGTGGAATCGCGCCAGCGTGAAGACCGAGAGAATAAGCGCGCCGTAACTTACCTGCGGAACCTTTCGCACTGCGCCTTCGCTGCGCATGGTCAGCGGTAGCAACAGCGTCACGCCTGCCATCAAGGCAAAGGCGCACCAATAGATGGTTCGCCAGCCGAAATGCTCCGCCACAATTCCCGCACCGACCCGCGCGACCAGAATACCGAAGATAACTCCGGCGGTCAGCAGCGCTGTCACCTGACCCAATCGCTCTGGCGCAACCCGCTTCGATGCGAAAGCCGGGATAAGGTAAGGCGCAATCGTCACAAAACCGAGCAGCGTCGAGGCCAGCGTGAAAAGCACAAACCCCTCTGCCAGCGCCATGCCGAGCATAAACACGCTCTGTGCGGCGACGAAACCGATGCACAGCACCTTGTTCGAATAGCGGTCCCCCAGCGGCAGCAACAGCAATATGCCCAGCGCCAGTGCCAATTGGTTGAGCGCAGGAACGATACCGATGCGAGCGTCGCTCACGCCGAAATCGCGCGCGACTTCGCCGATGATGGGGTGAATGTAATACGCATTGGCAGTGACGACCGCGACCGTCACTGCCAATGCGTATTCCTGACCCCGGCTTAGGTAAGCCGGAGTCGCTTCGGCGGGCGCCGCGTTCAGAGGAATCCGGCCTTTTTGGCCGTGTCGATCACCCCTTGCGCGAGTTCCGCCGGGCGGTCTTCCTGACAGAAATGGCCGCATTTCGGCAGCATCGTATGGGGCATATTTTGCGCGCCCTTGATCCGATCAATCAAAGGCTGCGCCAGCCCGCCAGTGATCGGATCGTCTTCGCCAAACAGCGTCAGAAATGGCTTGTCATACGCCGCCAGACCTTCCCACGCGGCTTTATTCTGGGCGATCCCCTCCATTCCGTCTTCGACCGGGACAAGCTGCGGAAACGCGCGCGCTCCGGCCTTGCTAGGTTCGTCGGGGAAGGGCGCGTCATAGGCCGCGATCTCCGCGTCGGTGCGAGTGGTTGCGGTCGCGCGCTGCAGCAATTCGCCGATCTTGAATTCAGGCGAGGATTTGGCAAATTCGCGCCACATCAGGAACGCGGGCGAGGGGGTGCCTCCGGTCGGCAGGAAAGTGTTGCTGGCCACGACGCAGGCAAACCGCTCCGGCTCTTCGCCCACCATCCGCAGGCCCAGCAATCCGCCCCAATCCTGACAAAACAGCGCGGCCGGGCCGGGCACGACCGCTTCGCGCCATTGTTTCAGCCAGTCGATATGCCGGTCATAGCTGTAAAAGCTGGCATCGTCAGGCTTGTCGCTTTTGCCAAACCCGATGAGGTCGGGGGCAAGGCAACGAAACCCTGCTTCGACCAGTGTCGGGATCATCTTGCGATAAAGATAGCTCCAGCTTGGCTCGCCATGCAGCAACAGGACGGGCGGGGCATCAGCAGGCCCTTCATCGAGATAATGCATCCGCCCGGAAAAGCCGTCTCCGAGATCGATGTCGGTCCAATTTTCGGCGAACGGGTAATCGGGGATCGCGGCAAAGTTCGCGGGGTCAGCTTTCAGGATTTGCATGATTCTCATCTCCTCTACCAGGAGATCAGTAGCACTAAAAAACTGAATGCGAAGCCTCAGGCTGCCTCATCCAAAGCCGCTCCGATCGGAACCCGTTGTTTGAACGTATGCGTGACATAGGGGAACGGAATTTCGATCCCTGCGTCATCCAGCGCACGTTTGATGGCCCGCACCACCTGATCGCGGTTGAGCACCGTTTCCGCGCCTGAGGAGGCCGCCCACCACCGAACCATGAAATCAACCGAACTGGAATTGAATGTGTCAGCAAGCACTTGAATGCCTTCGTCCTGATCCACCAGATCAACGCTTTCGACCGCGCTGCGGATAGCGCGTTCAGCCTCGTCCAGGTCGGTGTCATAGGATACGCCAATCACCACTTCGTAGCGGCGGATTGGCCTGTCGGTGAAAATCTCAACCGGATTGCCGAACAATTGGGCGTTGGGCAAAATGTGAAGCTCGCCCGAAAATGCGCGAATATGTGTCTCGCGCAGGCTGATATATTCGACCTTGCCGTGAATATCCTGCGTCTTGATCGTATCGCCAATCTGCATTTTTTCGCGCAGCATGATCATCACCCCGGCGAGGAAGTTTTCGAAGAAGTCCTGAAATGCAAAGCCGATGGCCACTGCGCCGATACCCAGTCCGGCGATCAATCCCGCCGGGCTGAAATCCGGAAAAACGACAATCGCCGCGACCATCAATCCGCCGATCCAGATACCCAGCCGCACCAGCGTTTTCAGCAAATTGCGGAGCGAAGGGCGCAGTTCGGTCTTACCGACTAGACGGGCGCTGATACCGCCTGCGCCTTTGGCAGTGAGCCATGTGATCAGCACGATCACAAAGGCGATGAGGATCGTCGGCAGCGCTGCGACTGCGCCTTGCGCCATGGCGTTGATTTGGTCCGTCAAAATTTCAAGCATCATTGTTTCGCTAAACCCCTAGTTTGTTACACAATGGGTCAGGGGCAATGAAGGTTCCAAGATTCATCCGCGGTATTCAGGGATATTTATCGATTGAGGCAGGTGGACTTGCGGATCGTAGGCAGGCAATCACTCGCCAGTCACAGGGATCTAGGCTGCGCATGAACACGGAAACCGAACATCTCGCCGAAATTCGCCGCGCCGTGCGCGCGCTGTGCGATGATTTTCCGGGTGAGTATTGGCGCGCCAAGGACGCCGCGCGCGAATATCCGGGCGAATTTGTCGATGCATTGACGCGGGCGGGTTTTCTGGCGGCGCTGATCCCAGCGGAATTCGGCGGCAGCGGGCTAAGCCTGGATGAGGCCTGCGTCATCATGGAGGAAATTCAGGCAAGCGGTTGCAACGGCAGCTCTGCCCATGCGCAAATGTATATCATGAACACGTTGCTGCGCTATGGCAGCGAGGCGCAAAAGGCACGCTACCTGCCGCAGATCGCTTTGGGGGAATTGCGGCTGCAAGCGTTTGGTGTTTCGGAACCGGGCAGCGGAACCGACACTCTCAGCCTTAAAACCCGCGCGATCAGAGACGGCGATGAATATGTCGTATCGGGTCAGAAAATCTGGACCAGCCGCGCTGAACATTCCGATCTCATGTTGCTGCTCGCCCGCACCACGCCGCGCGAACAGGTGGAAAAAAAGACCGACGGCCTGTCGATATTTCTGGTCGATATGCAGGCGGCGCTGACAAGCGGCATGAGCATCAAGCCGATCCGCACGATGATGAATCATTCCACCTGTGAGGTGTTCTTTGACGATCTGCGCATTCCCGCATCGGCATTGGTCGGGGAAGAGGGCAAGGGCTTTCGCTATATCCTGTCGGGTATGAATGCCGAACGCATCCTGATTGCAGCGGAATGCATTGGCGATGCCAAGTGGTTTGTCGAACAGGCGCGCAAATATGCCGGCGATCGCACTGTCTTTGCGCGGCCCATCGGACAGAATCAGGGTGTGCAATTCCCGATTGCGCGTTGCTATGCCCAAATGCGCGCGGCCGAATTGATGGTCCACCATGCCGCGCGGGTCTATGATGAAGGCGGCAATCCGGGCGAGGAAGCCAATATGGCCAAATTGCTCGCCTCCGAAGCCAGCTGGGCGGCGGCGGATATGTGTGTGCAGACCTTTGGCGGCTTCGGCTTTGCAGAGGAATATGATGTCGAACGCAAATTCCGCGAGGCACGGCTTTACACCGTCGCACCGATTTCGACCAATTTGATCCTGTCCTATCTGGCGGAGCATGTGCTGGGCTTGCCGCGCTCTTACTAATCGACTGGTTCATGCGGTTTTTGAGGGAATTTCGGGGATTGCACCGCATTTTGCTTGATGCGGTGCGTTAACTGTGATTCTGTGCGCATCGGATCGGGGAAACTTTCAATGCGCAGACCACCACGGGAGCATGTCAAACAGGCGTTGGCGCTGGTGGTGCTGGTTGTGCTGACTGTTTCGGCCATTGCAGGGCCAACCGGGCTGCTCGCTTGGGCTGAGAACAGTGAGGCGCTGGAACAGCGCAAGGCCCGTATCACGGTGCTGACGGAAAAGCGCAATGCGCTGCGCAACCGGGTCACCTTGCTCGATCCTAAAGGTGCCGACCCCGATCTGGTGAGCGAATTGATCCGCGAAGATCTGGGCGTGATTCATCCTGATGAGATTGTGGTTACGCTGGAAGCCGAATAACGGGCGAAGCTAAGCCTTTGGCCCTTCAGGTTGCCGGGCTGGTATAGTTTAACCGTTCTGGCGAATCTGATGGGCAGCGTGCTGCTTGACGTTGCGTAATTCTGATCGGGGCGCTTATAGGTGGCGTGACGCAGGGCGCGCGCGGCATCCACCAATGCGGCGCAGCGCAGTTTGAGAAGGAACCTGAATTTTGGCCAAGAAACCCGCTGCCAAACCCGCTGCCAAATCCGCATCCGGCTCGGCCTCTGCGTTATCGCCCGACGATCCCGATTTCGCCCTTCATTCGCTGCAGCAGGAATTCGAGGCCGCAAAGAGCTATGCCGCTACCGACGAACAATTGCTCGAATTCTATCGCCAGATGCTGCTCATTCGCCGGTTTGAGGAAAAAGCCGGGCAACTTTACGGCCTCGGCCTGATCGGCGGGTTCTGCCATCTCTATATCGGACAGGAAGCGGTGGCGATCGGTTTGCAATCCGCACTCGACAATGACCGCGACAGCGTCATTACCGGTTACCGCGACCACGGCCACATGCTCGCCTATGGGATCGATCCCAAGGTCATCATGGCCGAATTGACCGGGCGCGAAGCCGGCATTTCCAAAGGCAAGGGCGGCTCGATGCACATGTTCAGCACCGAACATAAATTCTACGGCGGTCATGGCATTGTTGGTGCGCAGGTCGCGCTGGGCGGGGGCCTTGCCCTTGCTCACAAATACAAAGAAGACGGCGGACTGTGCCTTGCCTATTTCGGCGATGGCGCGGCCAATCAGGGGCAGGTTTACGAAACTTTCAACATGGCCGCATTGTGGAGCCTGCCGATTGTGTTCGTGGTTGAGGACAACCAATACGCTATGGGCACAGCCAGCGCGCGGTCTTCGGCGGAGACCCGGTTTCACCGGCGCGGCACCGCTTTCCGTATTCCCGGCATGGATGTTGACGGCATGAATGTGCTCGAAGTGCGCGCCGCTGCCGAAGTGGCGTTCAAGCATGTGCGCGAGGGCAAGGGGCCAGTGCTGATGGAGCTGAACACCTATCGTTATCGCGGACATTCGATGTCTGACCCGGCCAAATACCGCACCCGCGACGAGGTGCAGGAACAGCGTGAGAAGTTCGATCCGATCGAGCGGCTGAAAAAGACCCTGATCGAGGGAGGCCATGACGAAAGCGACCTTAAGGACATCGACAAGAATATTCGCAAGATCGTGACCGAAGCGGCAGATTTCGCGGAAAGCTCAGCCGAGCCGGGTCCGGCGGAACTCTACACCGACATTCTGGTGGAGAATTACTGATGGCTATCGAAATCAAAATGCCCGCGCTTTCTCCAACTATGGAAGAAGGCACGCTCGCCCGCTGGCTCAAGGCGGAAGGCGACCGGGTCGAACCCGGTGACATCCTTGCCGAGATCGAAACCGACAAGGCAACGATGGAATTCGAAGCCATCGACGAAGGCGTGCTGACCAAAATCCTGATCGCCGAAGGGACCGAGAATGTCGCTGTGGGCGCTGTGATTGCTCACATGCAGGGCGAAGGCGATGATGAGCCCGCACCCGCATCAGCGTCCGACCAGGCAGAGCCTGAGCCAGCCCCTGCCGAAGCGGAAAAGAAACAACCTTTGGAAAGCTCCGGCAAAGCCAATGGCGCGCCAGTCGCAAGAACCGATCCCGCAATCCCCGAGGGCACCACTTTCACCAGCACTTCGGTGCGCGAAGCCCTGCGCGATGCCATGGCCGAAGAAATGCGCGCCGATGACCGCGTGTTCGTGATGGGTGAGGAAGTCGCCGAATATCAGGGTGCCTACAAGGTGACGCAGGGCCTGCTCGCTGAATTCGGACCAAAGCGGGTGATCGACACGCCGATCACCGAATATGGCTTTGCCGGGATCGGCAGCGGCGCGGCAATGGGCGGGCTGAAACCCATCGTCGAATTCATGACCTTCAATTTTGCCATGCAGGCGATTGACCACATCATCAATTCGGCGGCCAAGACCAATTATATGAGCGGAGGGCAAATGCGCTGCCCGATCGTGTTTCGCGGCCCGAATGGAGCGGCGAGCCGGGTGGGTGCGCAGCACAGCCAGAATTACGGTCCATGGTATGCCAGCGTGCCCGGCCTGATCGTCATCGCTCCTTATGACAGCGCCGATGCCAAGGGGTTGATGAAGGCTGCCATCCGCAGCGAAGACCCGGTCGTCTTCCTTGAAAACGAACTGGTCTATGGCCGCAGTTTCGACGTGCCTGACATTGACGATTACGTCCTGCCGATTGGCAAGGCGCGGATCGTGCGGGAGGGCAAGGACGCGACCATCGTGACCTATTCCATCGGCGTCTCAATGGCACTGGAGGCGGCAGAAACGCTGGCAGGTGAGGGGATTGACGCAGAGATTATCGACCTGCGCACCTTGCGTCCGCTCGACAAACGAGCAGTGCTGGACAGTCTTGCCAAAACCAATCGCCTGGTGGTCGCGGAAGAAGGTTGGCCGACCTGCTCCATTGCCAGCGAGATTATTGCGATCTGTATGGAAGAAGGATTTGACGATCTCGACGCGCCAGTTCTGCGGGTGTGCAACGAGGACGTGCCGCTACCCTATGCCGCGAACCTCGAAAAGCTGGCGCTGATCGACGCTGCGCGCATCGCCGAAGCGGTGCGGAAAGTGTGCTACGTCTGACGGGTTAACAATGCAGGGCGCGCATGGTGCAAGACGCCCCCTGCAAACTTGGTTCAGATCGGGCGATCAGCCGAATAGGTACCGCAACTTGCAACCGGTGCCGCCGGGTTTGTCTGATAGATCTGTGTCAAGTCACGGGCGTCACGGACGTTGAACGCGGCCGAATATTCAATTTCCGTGTCGCCAAAAAATTCGAACGGGGTGACTGGTTCATAGGTGTAGGACACTTCGACAAACATCACCGCCGTCCCGCTGCTGGCGCGGATGCGGGGCGATCCCATGCCGAGAAAGCCGGTACCGCTCGCGCCAGTGCCCTCGGTGCCGTATTTGGACACAAAGGCTTTGGCACCGCGGCACCTTTGCCAGGCGATCCATTGGCCGCCATCGGCGTTCATTTGCAGGCTGGAAAGGACGATGCGGCCCTGACCAAAAATATCGTAATTTCCGCCAAGCTTTTCCGCGCCGATAAAGGTCCCGTTGACGTCATCCTCGTAGATCTTGCGGGCGACAAGGACATCTTGCTCCCCTACCCGTGAAGCGTTGTCGGCCACCTGCATGGCAATCTGGCTGACCTGCATATGGGTTATGGTGAAATAGGCGGTTTCTGTGCCCAATAGACCCATACCCAGCACAAGCGGCGCGCTGAAGGCGAATTCAACCATGGCGACGGCGGATTCGTCTCTGCGCAGCGGGCGGAGCCGGATGGCGCAGCGCTTTGCCGAACGCCGCGCGGATCGGATCATACTCGCAATCATCAGCTGCAATTCCCTGTGTTAACCGAAACGTCCTGTTGGTCGTATGGCTGGTTGCGCAGCACGGTTGATGCTCGCAGTTCAACATTTTGGGGCAATCCGGCGAGGCCATACATCGGGAACAGGCGGGGGTACGAAACGACCGCAGTATACAAAACCGCGTCCCGCGCACCGCCAATACCCGTTTCCCCGCGATTGGCGTCCCATTGGCCATTGCCGTTTGAATCGACAAACGGTTCATTGTCGTTGCAGGCACCGTCGCCATTGTTGTCGGTGTATTCTTCTTCTTCGCCAATATCTTCAAAGTCGAAATGCGAAAGTTTTTCGAGCGTGACCGTGGCGGAATCGGGCACGACAATTTGAACTTCGGAAATCACTCTTGCATCAATCGCGCTTTCGCTGCTGCCGGCACTTTCCAATGTGAGATCGCGTCCGGCCTTTTGGATTGCGCCATTCATCAACGCCGATGTGTATTGCGAATGCGCCATGTCGAACACGCCCATGATCATCAGGATCAGGATCGGCGCGACAAAGGCGAATTCTGTCAGCGTTGCACCGTCACTGTCGCGGCGGAGACGGGAAAGGAGAGGTGCGCCGATCATTGCGTCAACCTCAAAGCGGCAATCTGCTGCGCAATTTGCCGGAACTGCGCGGTCAATGTCGCAGTGTCGTTGGCCTGGAATGCGCGGCCGGGGGTGGCGCAATCAATCAAGTTCTGGGTCAGATTGGTGCCAAATGCGACAACCCAGACCGAAACATTCTCATTGCGTGCAGCGCGGCAGGCAGCCTGGAAGCGCTCCGCATGGCGGATATCAGCCTGCCCGGTGCTGCCGTCGCTGGTTACGCGCCGGTCCCACCATTCGACGCCGTACATGCCATAGACCTCGTTATTGGTCGAAAGCTCGCCATCGGTCATGAACACGATGTGGCGCGAAATGGCGTCGCCATTGGGCGCGGTCGCATTGTCGGCGGCAAAGATGCCGCGTGGGCTGATAAAGCGCGCGCCCCAGATCATGCCAAAGTCATGATAGGTGCTGCCTGCAGCGATCAGCGCGTTGACATAGGTCTGCAAATCCGCGCGGCTGATTTCTTCGAGGCGGAAAGCGGGCCTTGGGCAGTAATAGCCAGGCCGATTTTCATTGGTTGTCTGCGTGAGGTGATTGAGCGTGTTGTTTGATCCATCCTCGCGCTTCCACACGGCGTTGCGCAGCACAGGCTTCCAATATTCGGTCGGATCGTTGGGGACGAGGTTGATGTCGAGATCGTTCGCGCCCGCCGGAACCGGGTTAAAAGTGGCGGCGGCAACCGTGTTCGCCTCTTCAACGCAGCCATCCCAGGTTACGGTTTCATTGGCGAAGTTCAATCCGGTCGGGAGGCTGATCTGATTATCGTCGTAAAGCGTTGTGAGGTCCCAAGTCACTGGCTTGTAAACCCAAGTGAACTCCCGGTTTTCTACCCGCCCTTCGGTTTCAGTGATCGTCGAGGGAGCGTCATAGGTTTCATGCCGGTAGAAAAGCTGGCAGCGCTCGCTTCCGCCGTAATAATATCCTCCGTCGAATTGGAATCGTTCATATTTGACCACGCCGTTATACGTGGTGGTGCGGGGGTCGCTTCCCGATTGGGACACCTGCGTCCAACCGCTTTGGTTGCTCGAAACGTAAATATCTGATCGGCTGTTGATCAAGGCAACGCATTGATCATAGGTGACCCCGTAATTGTTCGTTTCGGGGCGGCCCTGATATTGGTAATTATAGCCGCTGCCCGTGCGAGTGTAGGCATAGGATTGGGTTTCATACGTGTAGGTGATAATTTCGTCACCTTCACGCGATTGGTAGGTGTGGCTTTGTGCCAGCCACGCAGGATTTGCCGCAGCCAGTTCTGCGCCGACATTCACGTTGGAGGAATAGGGGACCACACCGTAACGCACCTGGGCGCTCGCCGAAGTGGCATCCTCCACCGTGTCGTAGAACGTCATCACTGCTTCGCGCAGACCAGAAATCCTAGAGCCCGAACATTCGACCCAATTGCCGCCTGAGGTGCCGCAGTCGGAGCCATCCGGCTCCCATGCCATTGAACCGGTAACGTCCAGCACAAGCATGATGTCAGTATTCGAAATATTGATATCTGCGGTGCATTCGACGCTGATGTTGAATTCGTTATACCCGAAAGCACCCATGATCGTGGTGGGCAATTTGACGCTGGCGGTGCCTTTGACCTCACCATCCGCGGTTGCGGCATAGGCGCGTGTCCGATTGGTCGAACCGAAAGTGTTGCTGGGAAAATTGTTGTTGAAGAACTGGTTGCCAATCGTCCGGTGCGCCGATGTAAACGCATCGTCATCCATGGCACGCCGCGCTGCGAGCGCGCCGGCGTCGCATGCCGCCTGCAACCTCGTTTCGGTCATGTAATACCGGCTCGCATCAACCCCGCCGCCGACCATCGCCATCAACGGAACAAGCGAAGCCGCAGCAATGGCGATGGTGTTCGCGGTCTTGTCCTTTGCAATCTTGCGAAACAAGGATTGGCGTGTGTCGGTTGTGTGTCCCATGGGTGCACGTCCTCAGGTCAATCCCGCCGCAAAATGGCACGGGATCTCGAATATGTCGGAGGGTGATAGCCCAAGGCTGGTAAGGGGATTGCGAAGCATTGTGGTAAACAAGTGATTACCCAAGGGGGAGACCCTTAACTTCGTTCATGCAGGTAAGGGGGGATCGCTCGCATGCTTGACAATAGCTGCGCTTTTCAGGCTATCAGCGCCCCTGATGACCGCCGGATCAACCGAAAATCTTCCCGCCGAAGCGGTAATCGCCATCGCGCATACGCCGCCAGAACTGCGCGGCGCGTTAACGATATTGTTTGAACTTGATCAGCGGCTCGCACGGATTGTGGCGGCCACAACAGAGCCGATGCTGGGCCAAATGCGGATCGCGTGGTGGCGCGATGTTCTGGCAAAGCCAGCGCCTGATCGCCCCGCTGGCGACGCAGTGCTCGATGGGATCGGCGCGCATTGGATGGGGCGCGAGCGGGCTTTGCTCGATCTGGTTGATGGCTGGGAGCATATGCTTGCCCCGCCGCCGTTGGGAGAGGCGGATGCGGAGGCGCTGATATCGGCCCGGTGTGAGGCAATTCTTGCGGTGTTTGGGGTGCATGACGGGGACACTACTACGTCTTTTGAAGCGGCTGCACGTGTCTGGGCTATCGCTGATGTGACGGCAAAAGTTTCGCATCCTGAAGAGCGGGCGCTTATGCTGCGCCTCTGGCAACGTCAGCCTGCGCTTTCGGAACGCCTTCCGCGAAAGGCGCGTGGATTGGCGGTCCTTGGTGCGCTGGGCGCTCGTGCGCTCAAGCGGGGCGGGCGGCCGATGATGGAAGGCAGAGCCGCGTCACTCATTGCGACAAGAGCCGCTATCCTGGGTCGATAGATACGTGTATTCCCTTATCAAAACTGGTCGTGAGGGAAGCAATGCGTCAAGTTGTGCTGGGTGTCTTTGTCGGTCTGATCCTCGCCGGGGTCGGCGTATTCTGGTGGCAAGGCCGCGCGCAGGTTGAAAGCAACGCCCCGCCGCCTCCCGTAGCAGAAGAGGCAGCCATAGACCCCGATCTTCTTCCCCAAGTGGACCCCGGCGACATCACTGGCCCCGCGCCGCCACAGGCCAGCGAGTTGACCCGCGAGGAGCGCCGGTTTTTCCGATATGACCGTAACCGCGACCGGATAATCACCCGCAATGAAATGCTTTCCAGCCGTTCGGACGCCTTTCGCAAGCTTGATATTGATGGCAACAATCTGCTGACGTTTGAGGAATGGGCGGTGACCACGGCGGATCGGTTCGATGCGATGGATGGCAATGGCAATGCCGAACTGACGCCAGCGGAATTCGCAACCTCAGCGCCAAAACCGGGGCCGCGCAGACCGGCCTGCCGATGCTAGGCCCATCGGGCTAAACCAGCGCACGCGTTTCGATATTGGTCAGCCAACGCTGCAAATCTGCCTTTCCCCGAGATGTGTAGGCTTCCTTGCGGGCTTTCTTCCTTACCTCGTGCAAAGGCGGAAACAGTCCGAAATTGACGTTCATCGGTTGAAACGTATCGGCCTCCGCATCGCCGGTGATATGGCTTAACAACGCGCCCAGAGCCGTGGTCGCAGGCGGCGGCGTCCACTGGCGTCCTGCCAGCTCATGCGCGGCCATCATGCCAGCGATCAGACCGATGGCAGAACTTTCGACATAGCCTTCGCACCCGGTAATCTGCCCGGCAAACCGCACATGCGGCGCAGACCTTAACCGCAATTGGCGGTCCAGAAGCCGGGGTGAATTGAGGAAGGTGTTTCGGTGCAGCCCGCCCAGCCGCGCAAATTCCGCATTCTCCAGCCCTGGTATCGTGCGAAACAATTCGACCTGCGCGCCATATTTCAGCTTGGTCTGAAACCCGACCATGTTCCACAAAGTGCCCAGCTTGTTGTCTTGCCTGAGCTGCACAACGGCATAAGGCCAACGGCCCTGCGGGTGTTCTTCATTGGTGTCGTATGGGTTGTCCAGCCCGACGCCTTTCATCGGGCCATAGCGCAAGGTTTCCACTCCGCGCGCCGCCATCACCTCGATCGGCATACAGCCATCGAAATAGGGCGTGTCCGTCTCCCATTGTTTGAATTCAGTCTTTTCGCCGAGCATCAGGCCTTGGTGAAAGGCAAGATATTGCTCCTTTGTCATCGGGCAATTGATGTAATCGCCGCCCTCGTTCGAAGCCTCGGTCCGTTTGTTCCAGCGTGATTGAATCCAGCACTTTGACATGTCGATGCTGTCGCGGTGAATGATCGGGGCGATGGCGTCGAAAAATGCCAGCCGTTCCTCACCAGTGGACGATACGATGCTTTGCGCCAGCGCTTGCGCAGTCAACGGGCCGGTTGCGACAATGGTGAGTCCGGCCAAGGGCAGTTGGTCCACTCTTTCGCGCACGATAGTGACGCAGGGGTGATCGTTGAGCGCCTTCTCCACCTCAGCAGAGAACACGTCCCGGTCAACCGCCATAGCGCTTCCCGCAGGAACCCGCGCGACTTCGCCCGCGCGCATGACAAGGCTGTCCAGTTCGCGCATTTCATGATGCAACAGGCCGACGGCGTTGCTGGTATCATCGTCAGAGCGAAACGAATTGGAACACACCAGTTCTGCCAGACCGTCGGTCTGATGCGCAGGGGTCATATCGCCCGACCCACGCATTTCGGAGAGGCGCACCTTTATCCCGCGCCGGGCAAGCTGCCATGCGGCTTCTGAACCGGCGAGCCCGCCGCCGATAATGTGGACATCGTATGTGCTCGAAATGTGCGTCATGGCGGGCGAGGTAATTGCGTGCTAGCCGCTCGGCAAGGTCGCAATTTGCGAAGGGGTGGATTTTGGCCAAGCGTGCGCTGATCGAACATCGTCCATGGTTGCTTGCCAGTATTGCGGCTTCGTTCGCCTATTATCTGGTGGCGGGCAGTGAATTGGGAGAGTTTTGGCAAATCCTGATCAAAGGGGGAGGGGTGGGCTTTCTGGCGGTTTATGTCTGGCGCCGCGCCTCGGGTCTTGATGCCATGATCCTGACTTTGGCGCTCGCGCTGTCGGCGGCGGCGGATATGGCGCTGGTGGTGGCGTTTGAAGTGGGCGGGGCGCTGTTTGCAGCCTCGCACCTCACTGCTTTGGTCCTGTATCTCAGAAACCGGCGTGATCAGCTCACCATCAGCCAAGGCTTGCTGGGCATTGCGCTGTTGGTGGCAAGTCCAGTGATTTCTTACATGCTGAGCGAACGGATCGAGATCGCGGTCTATGCCTCCACGCTTGGCCTAATGGCAGCCGCAGCATGGACCAGCCGGTTCCCGTGCTACCGAGTGGGTATCGGAGCCATTCTGTTTGTGGTGAGCGACTGGCTGATATTCAGCCGCATGGGCGCGTTCGATCTCGGGGTCCTGCCCGATTATCTGGTTTGGCCACTCTATTACGCAGGACAGTTGATGATCGCCACCGGAGTGGTGCAGACCTTGCGGGGAGAGAAGCCCGCAAGGTAGCACAATCCTTGAGTTATGCCGCGCCTTCGCCGCCGCCTGCCTCAATACTTTCTTCGGGCTCCTCGGCTTCGTCAATCTTGACCGCCGCGACAATGGTTTCGTTCTTGCCAACATCGAACAGGCGCACGCCCGCTGAATTGCGTCCGATTACCCTCAGCGATTCCAGCCCGATGCGGATCAGTTTGGCCTGATCGGTCACCAGCATCAATTGCTCCCCCGACCGCACTGGAAAGCTGGCAACGACCGGGCCATTGCGCGCGATATTGTCGATATTGATGAGCCCCTGTCCGCCGCGCCCGATCTGGCGATATTCGTAGGCCGATGAAACCTTGCCATAACCATTTGCACAAACGGTCAGAATGAACTGTTCATTCTCGCGCAGCGCCTCGTAACGTTCTGCAGGAAGGTCAGGTTCGCCCTCTTTGTCGCCCTTCCAAGGTGCAAAACGCAAGTATTGCTCGCGCTCGTCGGCCGTCGTGCCGGTTGCTCCAAGGATCGATAGCGACACGACCTCGTCGCCTGCGGCCAGTTTCATGCCGCGCACCCCGGTCGATGTGCGCGAGGTAAACTCGCGCACGTCTTCGCCGGGGAAACGGATGGCTTTACCCTGCCGACTAGCCAGCAACACGTCATCGGTCGGTGACAGTAGCGCAACGCCAATCAGCTTGTCCGCGCTGTCATCATCGAACTTCATCGCAAATTTGCCGTTCGACGGGATGTTGGTGAATGCGTCCATCGCGTTGCGCCGGACATTGCCCTTTGCCGTCGCAAAGACGACCGACAAGGCACCCCACTGGGTCTCATCCTCGGGCAGGGGGAGAACAGTTCGGATGGTCTCTCCATCATCCAGCGAAGGAAGCAGATTGACGATTGGCCTGCCGCGCGTGGCCGGACCGCCTTCGGGCAATTTCCAGACTTTGAGCCGGTACACTTTGCCTGCGGTGGAGAAGAACAGCACCGGATTGTGCGTCGATGTGACGAACATTTCGGCGATTGCGTCTTCATCCTTGGTAGACATACCTGCGCGGCCCTTACCGCCGCGATTTTGCGCGCGGAATGTGGAAAGCGGAGTGCGTTTGATATAGCCGTCCAGTGTGACTGTAACGACCATGTCCTCCCGCTCGATAAGGTCTTCATCGTCCAGACCATCCCAAGCTGGTGCAATCTCCGAAACGCGCGGTGTGGCATAGGTCGCACGGATTTCTTCCAACTCGCCGCGCATGACCTCGTAAAGTTTGGCGCGGTCGGCTAGGATAGCGAGATATTCCTCGATATTGTCGGCCAGCCCCTTCAACTCATCGCCAATCTCGTCGCGTCCCAGCGCCGTCAGACGGTGGAGGCGCAATTCGAGAATGGCTCTCACCTGCCGATCAGACAGGCGATAGGTGCCGCCTTCTTGGTCTGCGCTGGGTTCGATTGCTTCGACAAGGCGGATATATTGCGCAATGTCGCCGATTGGCCATTCTTTCGTCAGCAATTTATGACGTGCCGCGGCAGGGTTGGGAGCACTTCGGATCATCGCCACGACTTCATCGAGGTTAGACACTGCAACCACCAGACCAAGCAAGATATGTGCCCGGTCGCGCGCCTTGGCGAGCTCAAATTTGGTGCGGCGGGTGATGACCTCTTCGCGGAAGGCGATGAACGCATGAATGAAATCGCGCAGCATCAGCGTTTCGGGCCTGCCGCCGCGAATGGCAAGCATATTGGCCGGGAAGCCCGATTGCGCCGGTGTGTGCCGCCAGATCTGATTGAGCACGACTTCGGCAGTGGCGTCACGTTTCAGGTCGATGACTACCCGCACGCCTGCGCGCGAACTCTCGTCACGGATGTCGGCGATCCCCTCGATCCGCTTTTCCTTCGCTGCATCAGCGATTTTTTCGACCAGTCCGGCCTTGCCGACCTGATAGGGAATAGAGGTGAATACGATGCTCTCACGGTCGCCGCGGCGGCTTTCGATTTCGTGGCGGCACCGCATCAGGATTGACCCGCGGCCAGTGGTATAAGCAGCCTTTGCGCCGCTGGTTCCCAGGATCAGCGGCGCAGTGGGAAAATCGGGTCCGGGGATATATTCGATCAGCTCTTCCGAGGTGATCGCGGGATTGTCCATGAAAGCAAGGCAACCGTCGATGACCTCACCCAGATTGTGCGGCGGAACGTTGGTGGCCATACCAACCGCAATTCCGCCTGCACCGTTGACGAGCAAATTCGGGAAGCGCGCGGGTAGCACTGATGGCTCTTGCTTACGCCCATCGTAGTTTTCGACAAAATCGACCGTGTTCTTGTCCAGATCGTCGAGCATGGTGTCAGTGACACGTGCAAGCCGTGCTTCGGTGTATCGCATCGAGGCGGGCGGATCGGGGTCCATCGAACCAAAGTTGCCCTGACCATCGATCAGCGGCACCCGCATAGACCACGGCTGTGTAAGCCGGGCGAGCGCATCATAAATAGCGCTGTCGCCGTGCGGGTGAAAATCGCCCATGACATCGCCGACGATCTTCGCGCTTTTAACAAAGGGTCGGCCCGCGACGAAATTGCCCAGTTTGCTGGCATATAGAATGCGTCGATGCACCGGTTTGAGCCCATCGCGCACATCGGGAAGCGCGCGGCTGACGATCACGCTCATGGCGTAATCGAGATAGCTCGCCTTCATCTCATCGACGATGTCGATGCGTTCATATTCACTGCCCGATGAAGGTGAAGTGGGTTCAAGAATATCGGTATCGTCGCTCAAAGCGGAGCCAGTTCTGATTTGTGTTGTTGGTGAAAAATTTGCTGAAACTTATGTAGTGGCTCGAAGCGCAGTGTGCCACTCAAATAGGGGAACAGATAAGGAACAAGAGAGTCTTTTTCCACATTTGCCGTTGGTGCAGGGCGTCAGTGGCTGAGGGTGATGCCGGACTTTACAATAGTTGCGCGTCTGTGAACCAATCAAACAAACCATTCAAACGCCGTTCAGACCGCTCTGCCTAGAGAGAATTGCAAATGTCGAGGCAGTCGTCCATGGGCTGTGACCTGGAGATTGCAGATATTTCGCACCACCGTGAGGGCGTATTGGCTGCACGGTGCAATACAGTTCAGGAGGATTCCCATGATTTCGCTTTTCTCGCGCAAGCGCGCTTCCTCGCTCGCATTGGCTCTCGCATTGGCGAGCGGCACCGCAGTGACCGTGTCGGCCGTAGTGCCCGCCGAAGCAAACGCACAGCGCAACCGCGACCGGGACCGCGAAAAGGCAGCGGAGGAATCGGATGGCGGCGGTTACACCGATGCCTTTCGCGCCGCTTATGCGCCTCTGGACGAAGCGCTGAAGGCCGAAGGTGCGAACGCTGCCGCTCTGCGTCCGCAGATTGATGCGCTGATCCCGCTGCTGACCACAAATGACGAGAAAATTGCTGGCGGCGGACTGGTGTTCAACGCGGGCCTCGCGGCATCGGATCGCGGTTTGCAATTGCAAGGCATGGAAATCATGCTTTCCAGCGGAAAAGTGCCGATCGATCAGATCGCTCGTTACAACTTTATCGCCTATCAGCTCGCCAACGAACAGCGTGATTATGCCAAGGCGCGCCGTTATTTGCAGGGCGCGATTGACAACAATTTCAGCACCGAAACCGTTTCGGCCCCGGATTTGCAGATTGCCATGGCGGAAAGCTATTTTGCCTCGAATGAATTGCAGCAGGGCTTTGCCTATCTTGAACGAGCAATCTCCGGCCGCAAGGCGCAGGGCCTCGAAGTCGAAGAGCAATGGTATCGCCGCGGTGTGACTGTTGCCTATGAAAATGAGGCAGTGCCGACGGTTTACGAGTTCACCTCTATGTGGATCAGCGAGTTTCCGACCGCAGCCAATTGGCGCGACGCGGTCAATTTGACCCGCAACCTCAATACGTTCCAACCTGGCGAAATCCTCGATCTGTTCCGTTTGGGGCGCAAAGTTGGCGCTTTGCAGGATGCGTCTGATTACGACTATTATGTCGAAGCCGCCGACGCGCGCCGCCTTCCTAAAGAAGTGAAGGATGTGATCGAGGAAGGATATGCCAACCAGATCATCAGCCGTGACAATTTGTTCATCACCGAAGCGCTAGAAATCGCCAGCGGCAGGATCGCGGCCGACCGCGCTGATCTTCCCGCGCTAGAGCGCGATGCGATGGCGGGCGATGCTGCGCTGCGGACCGTGATGGCCGCTGGCAGCGCGTTCCTGAGCTATGGTGACTATGCAAAGGCGGCAACTTTCTACCAGCGCGCGTTGGGAATGCCGGGTGTGGACACCGCCGAAGCGCAGACCCGGCTTGGTATCGCGCAGGTCGGCATGGGTGATTATGAGGCAGCGCGGGCCACATTCAATCAGGTTACCGGTTCGCGCACGCCAATTGCCAAACTGTGGGTTGCTTACGTGAATGAGCGCGAAGCGGCGTCCACGCCGGCTCCGGCCCCAGCTGCGGCAGCTCCTGCAACAATTGGGTAGACCGGATTGATTGTTCGAAAAGGGGCGCGCGGCATTAACCCTCGCGCCCCTTTTTTGCGCGCCTGACTATCTTAGGCGCTTTACGTAAAACTGCCCGTCATCGCGACGTTCTACGGCGAAATTGTCAAAGGAATCGAACATTTCCTTTAGGCTTTTGAACCCGTAATTGCGCACGTCGAAACTGGACCGGTTCCCGGCGATCTGACCGAGCTGTGACAGGCGCGCAAACCCTCCATCGGTTTTGGCTTCGGAATAAGCGGCGGTGATCAGTTCGAGCAGATCATCATCGACAGCCTCAGACTTGATCGAAAGGCCTTTCTTACGCTCATTCGAACGATCGGCAGCGTTGGTCTGGATCAGCTTCCTGATGTCGATGAAACGTGTGCAAACCGATTGAAATGCAGGCGGGGTTTTCGATTCGCCAAAGCCGTAGACCAGAATTCCGTCCTGCCTCAACCGTGTGACCAGCGGGGTGAAGTCGCTGTCAGAGGTCATGATTCCGAACCCGTCAACCTTGCCCTGATACAACAGGTCAATGGCGTCGATCGTCATCGCCATGTCGGTCGCGTTCTTGCCCTTCGACACGTCGAATTGTTGCTGGGGGCGGATCCCGAATTTGTTGGTGATCGTGTCCCAGCGCGCCAGATTGTCCTTGGCAAAATTGCCATAGGCGCGGCGAATGTTGACCTGCCCCAGCTCTGCCATGACGGTAAGAACCGGGTCGATACCGTCCGGCGTGGTGTTATCTGCGTCGATCAGCAGGGCGATATTCTTGAGTTCGGAATGGGCCATGACCCGCTTCATGCGGCAGCGGGCAAGGCGGGGCAAGCGTCAAGCGCCGCATACGCGCATCAATCCTCGGGCAAGAATTCGCCAGTGTCCTCATCGAGCGAATAGAGCACGCCTTCTCTGATCGAAAAATGCGCGCCGCGCAATTTTAGCAAGCCCCCGCGCTCCTTGTCAGCGACCCAGGGGAAAGTGCGCAGATTCGCAAGACTCAGTCGGATAGCGGCAAATTCCATCGCCAGTTCGGCCTTGCGCCCCTCTGTCCCGTGCTTGCGCGCCACCGGCTCTCGCGCCGTGCTGAGCAGGTTGATCCAATTGGCGACGAAGCCGCCTTCGCCCAGCGGTTTTGAGTTGAAATTCTGCGTTAGCGCCGCCTGACACCCGCCGCAGCGGCCATGACCCATCACCACGATCTGCTTCACTTCGAGCATTTGCACCGCAAACTCGACCGCGGCTGAAACTCCGTGGAGCCCCGGCGTTGTTTCGAATGGCGGGACAAGCGCTGCGACATTGCGAACGACGAAGATTTCACCGGGATCAACGTCAAAAATCTGGGCTGGGTCCACCCGGCTGTCGGAACAGCCAATTATCATCAACTTGGGCCGCTGACCTTCGAGCGCGGTTCTGCCAAAGCGTTCGCGCTGGCGAGGGTAGATTCCTTTGCGAAAACGGCGATAGCCTTTCAGCAATTGGGCATATTCTGGCACGTCACTCTCCCATGGTCAGAGAGGCGGCTGCATCAAAAGCGCTCTCCCCGGATCACCTGCACGTCCCACATGGTCAGGATGAATCCCAGATTCGTAAGCATAGGGGCAAGCGCTTCGGCAAGCACCATGGCTTTATCTTCCGCAGCTATTGTAAGGACAAACACCTTATCCGTCCCCATTACGCTTTCTTCGCGCCAATGCCCTTCGCGCCCTTTGCCGCTGGTTACAGGGACAATCGTCCATCCCGTGATGCCGGCGTTTTCGACCGCGTCGGTAACTTTTCGCTGCAGCGCCTTGTCAGTGAGGATTTCTATCCGTTTGCGGGTGACGGTTTCGATCATGGGAGAATTCCGGCAGTTTCAGTTAGTGCGACCGCAAGGGCGCTGATTAGACCGATATTCACAAGCACGTTGAAAGGGAAAGTGATGCTAAGCGACATGGTTAGATAAATTCCCGGATCGGCTTCGGGCAGGGCCAATCGCATTGCAGCGGGAACCGCGATGTAACTGGCGCTGGCGCACAGCACACCGAGCGTTGCCGAAGAGCCCGCGTCAAGCCCGATAGCCACGCCAAGCACCGTTCCCGCTGCGCCGTTCACAATTGGCAGAAATATCGCAATCGCCACAAGCCGCCACGTGATCGCGCGCGAATCCATCATCCGGCGCGCAGCAATCAGGCCCATGTCGAGCAGGAAGATGCACAAAATCCCTTTGAAACCGGCTTCAAAAAAGGGTGAAACCTCTGCAAACCCTTGGGCCCCTCCGATCATGCCGATGGCAAACGCACCAAGCAGCAGGACGATCGAGGAATTTGTGAAAACTTCATGCAGCATCTCTTTTGAAGACTGCGCACCACCTGCGCTGGTCATGCCCCTCGCAAGCAACAGGCCGCTGAGGATTGCAGGCGCTTCCATCGCGGCCATGACCGCAACCATGTATCCACCTGGCTCGCGCGATTGTCCGGTTAGGATCTCGACCGCGGTGACAAATGTAACCACGCTGATCGATCCATAATGCGCCGCGACCGCGCCGGAATTGATCCGGTCGAGCCTGCCGAAGCTCTTGAGCACCGCATAAGCAAAGAACGGTAAGATAAAACCCGCCGCAATCCCCGCGCCAAGCGCGGAAAGAACCGTCGCATCTATACCCGATTTTGAAACTGCAACTCCGCCTTTGATGCCGATAGCGGCCATCAAATACAGCGACATAGCCTTGGCGATGGGTTCAGGGATGGCAAGGTCTGACCGGACAAATGCAGCCAAAAGGCCGAGCATAAAAAACAGAACGACAGGAGAGGTGAATGTCTGAATGGCAGTTTCGATCATCGCCGCGCCGTTAGCTCATGTTGGTGTGCGTGAAAAGTAACCCCGGACGCATCCTGTGTGTTCCCGGATTGATCGAAGGGGCTGGCTTGCGAGGGGAGCGACAGCAGCCTAAATGAGCTTCCATGAATGATCTAACCAACACGCCAAAGCCCGCTCCCGATGCGAATCGTCCGCCGCGGCAGCGCAAACCTGACTGGATTCGCGTAAGGGCGCCGGTAAGCCAAGGTTATAATGAAACGCGCAAATTGATGCGCGAACTCAACCTCAACACCGTTTGCGAAGAGGCGGCTTGCCCCAATATCGGCGAATGCTGGGACAAGAAACACGCGACCGTCATGATCTTGGGTGATGTGTGCACGCGGGCCTGTGCGTTTTGCAACGTCAAGACCGGCATGCCCCGCGCGGTTGATCCACTGGAGCCGGAAAACACCGCCATTGCGGCGGCTGAAATGGGTCTGAAACATATCGTCATCACCAGCGTTGATCGTGACGATCTGCCGGATGGCGGTGCGTCGCAATTCGTGAAGGTGATTGAGGCGCTGCGCCGCAACACACCCGAGACAACCATTGAAATCCTCACCCCCGATTTTCGCGGCAAGATGCGCCGTGCGGTGGAGGCGATCTGCGCTGCGGGACCCGACGTCTATAACCACAATCTGGAAACCGTGCCGCGCCTATATCCCACGATCCGGCCCGGTGCGCGCTATTACGCTTCGCTGCGATTGCTCGAAGAAGTGAAAGCGCATAATCCGCTGATTTTTACCAAATCGGGCATCATGCTGGGACTGGGTGAGCAGCGGCTTGAGGTGCATCAGGTGATGGACGACATGCGCTGCGCCGAGGTCGATTTTATTACTATGGGTCAATATCTGCAGCCCACACCTCGCCACGCCAAGGTAGAGGAATTCGTGACCCCAAAGGGTTTTGGCGCGTTTGGATCAATCGCGCGGGCCAAAGGGTTTTTGCAAGTTGCCTCCAGCCCGCTGACCCGGTCAAGTTATCACGCAGGTGATGATTTTGCGGTCATGAAAGCTGCACGTGAGGAGCATTTGCGCAAGCGCGACCGAGTGCACCCGTAATGGCGGGAATCCGGGAAACTCGGCGATTGCCTTATAGTGCCCAGCAGATGTTCGACCTCGTGGCCGATGTAAAGCGCTACAGCCAGTTTCTGCCTTGGGTGATTGCGACGCGCGTCCGGTCCGACAGCGACACAGAAATGCTCGCCGACATGGTGGTGGGTTTCAAGAGCTTGCGTGAGAGCTTTACGTCTCGGGTTAGCAAAGATCGCCCGCGTGAGATTGCTGTCCATTACATCGATGGCCCACTATCTGACCTCGACAATGTCTGGATATTCCGCGAGATCGACGCTCAGAACTGCGAGATCGACTTTCGCGTCGATTTTCAATTCAAGAACCGCGTGTTTCAGGCGCTAGCAGGGCAATATTTCGATCGGGCGTTCCGCAAGATGGTCGAAGCGTTTGAAGCTCGCGCGCACGAACTTTACGGCAGCAACAGTTCCAGCGCGCAAAGCGTGGCCTGACGGCGTATCGCCGCGCGGCCGCCGGGGCCATCGCCGCCGTCGAAATGCTTTAGTTCGCCCTGCGGTTCACCTTGTTCATCGCGAGTAGCGAGCGCAAAAACAACCGTGCCGACAGGTTTCAGCTGAGTGCCTCCGCCGGGCCCCGCGACCCCGCTGATAGCCACCGCAACATCGGCGTTGGACCGCTTCAAAGCGCCTTGCGCCATGGCCCAGACACAGGCGATCGACACCGCACCAAAGGTCTCGATGATGTCTTGTGAAACGCCAAGCGCTTCCATCTTCGCTTCATTGGAATAGGTCACGAATCCGCGGTCCAGAACCGACGAAGAGCCCGAGATTTCGGTCAATGCACCAGCCACCAGGCCACCAGTGCAGCTTTCTGCGGTCGCGATCTTGCGTCCGGCGACCAGATTTTCGGCCACGACGCGCGCGGCAAGCTGCGCGATCTCATCGGGAAGCAGATATTCGCTCACCGTTCTTCTTCCTGCTCGCGCAATTTACGCTGACGGCTTTCGGTCATTTCCGGTTCCGGTTGAGCGCTGTCGCCGCCGATATCCGTTCCCAATTCGAAGAAGAACCCGACCAATGCCGCCATATTGTCTGCGGGCAGGGGGGCAAGAATTTGCAGACCCCGCTCAATTTTGGTGCAGTCATCAAGTTTGATTTCTTGTGCTGCCATATTTTCGAGCAGGTTGTCGACGAACGGGCGCAAGGCATCGTCGTCCATGGATGCAAATAGCGCCGCAGAACCGCCCGCTTCCTCTTCGGCTATCTGCACGATCAACTGCCGCGCTCCGGGCCATGCAGCCGCTGCTCCATCGCCGAATTTTGTACGCATCTCAGCGGCGTTGGTGTTCGCATATCCATCGGGTTCAAGCGCTTCAAAACAACGGGTCATGTAGCCTTCAAAGGCGGCAGGCAGGCTGTAACGCACCGCTGCGGCAACAGCTGCTGGGTCCAGATCAGCAGGCTGCGCCGCTGCCGGGCTGGAGATTAATCCTGCGGCGATTACGAAGGGTGCAATAAGTGCAGGCAAGGTGCGCATCATGAATTCGCTCCGGTTGAAGATACAGGCATTATGACGTGGATAGAAGCGCGGCGATAGCCTGCGCAGCGATCCCCTCTCCGCGCCCAGTAAATCCAAGTCCCTCAGTCGTGGTGGCCTTGATACTCACTGCGCTTTCGTCAAGTCCGGTGAGGCGCGCTATCTCGGCGCCCATGGCGGCGCGATGCGGGCCAATCCTTGGCGCTTCGCAGATAATGGTGAGATCAATATTTCCGACCTCAAAACCTGCGTCTCTTGCCAGACCCACGGCGTGCTGCAGAAATTGACCCGAACGCGCGCCTGCCCATTGCGGATCACTCGGCGGGAAATGGGTGCCGATATCTCCTTCACCGATGGCGCCAAGCACGGCATCGGTGATGGCGTGCAGCGCGACATCCGCATCGGAATGACCCGCCAGCCCATGCGGATGGTCAATCTTGACCCCGCATAGCCACAATTCCTCTCCTTCTACGAGCCGGTGAACGTCAAAACCTTGCCCAATGCGGAAAGCAGGCCGATTGGTCATGCCCATCAAATCCTCTGCAAAAGTGACCTTCTTGAGCCGTTCATCACCTTGCACCAGCGCGATGGAACCACCCGCTGCCGCCATCACCTGTGCGTCATCCCCTGCGTTGGCTTTGCCTGCCCATGAACGGTGCGCGCCCAGTATTGCAGGATAGCGGAAAGCCTGCGGGGTTTGAACCCGGCGCAGGGTGTCCCGCTCCGCCTTGCCTGCCATTGTTCCGGTTTTGCTTGCCACGGCGAGACTGTCGACGACGGGCAGAGCGGGGATAGCGCCGTCATGCGTTTCGAGCGCTGCGAGCAGACGTTCAATAACGACAATCGGCAAATCGGGGCGCGCTGCATCATGGATCAACACCAGCGCCGGGCCGTTTTGTTCCAGCGCTTCGAGCCCGGCTCGCACAGAATCCTGCCGCGACGCGCCGCCGGTGACAAGCATGTATCCGTCCAATCCCCTCAGCGCGTCATGGGCGTCATGTTCTGCGCCATCTGCGATCACGACCTCCACCGGGTCCGCGCCTGCCATCATCAGCGCTGCGACCGAATGGTGGATCAGAGCCTTTCCGCGCCATGTGCGAAACTGTTTGGGAATGTCACCGCCCAGCCGCAAACCCTTACCCGCGGCAACCACCACTGCAGCGAACGGGGGGAGGGATGTTTCGCCTGCCATAGGCAAGGGCGCTTAAGGTCTGGACGGAATTTGCGCAATGCACTATGCGCTGCCCATAATTTAGGCACCCCTCTCATGACACAGCTTCCCCCACCCCCGGCTATCAAGCCGATTCAGATCGGCGCGGTCGAGATCGCAGAGCCGGTTCTGCTCGCGCCGATGACCGGAGTGACCGACATGCCGTTTCGCACTTTGGTGCGGCGCTATGGCTCGGGCCTCAATGTGACCGAGATGATTGCTAGCGAGGCGGCCATCCGCGAAACGCGGCAATCGCTGCAAAAGACTGCTTGGGACCGGACCGAAGAGCCGGTTTCGATGCAATTGGTTGGCTGCGACCCGGACAGCATGGCTGAGGCTGCGAAGCTGCAGGAAGGCAATGGCGCGGCGATCATCGACATCAATTTCGGCTGTCCGGTGCGCAAGGTTGTAGGGCAATTTGCGGGATCTGCTCTGATGCGCGAAGTGCCGCTGGCCACGCGGCTTATGGAGGCAACGGTCAAAGCGGTCGATGTGCCGGTGACGGTCAAGATGCGGATGGGCTGGGACCATCAAAGCCTCAATGCACCCGAAATGGCACGGATTGCGGAGGATCTTGGCGTAAAGATGATCACCGTCCACGGCCGAACGCGCAACCAAATGTATAAAGGCTCTGCCGATTGGTCTTTCGTCCGCAAAGTAAAGGAAGCGGTTTCCATTCCCGTTATCGTCAACGGCGATATTTGCACGTTAGCGGACGCCGCAAAGGCGCTTGAACAATCGGGCGCGGCCGGTCTGATGATTGGGCGCGGCGCTTATGGTAAGCCGTGGCTGCTGGGCCAAGTGATGCGTTGGTGGCGCACCGGAGAGAGCATTCCTGCGCCCGGCTTTGATGAGCAATATCGTGTGCTGGTCGAACATTATCGCCGCATGCTCGATCATTATGGCCGCAATGTCGGGGCCAAGGTCGCGCGCAAGCATATTGGTTGGTATACCAAAGGCATGCACGGCTCGGCTGAGTTCCGGCACAAGGCGAACTTTATTGACGACCCCGATCAGGTTCTGGGCGAGATTGAGCGGTTCTATTCGCCGTTTCTGGGCCGTCAGGCGATCGCAGCCTGAATATGACAGCAAAGCCCATTGCCGACCGGTCAGACATTTTCAGCTTTGACCCATCGCGTCCCAATGCCGAATCGCAGATTGCGGGTCTGTTGTTTGCCTTGCTGCTGGTGGATCAGAACACCTTGATTGCAGAGGCCAACCACGCGGCCGAGAATATGCTGGGCCGCAGCGCGAAACGTCTGCTTGGCAAGCCGCTGCTCGAAATTATTGGACCGCTGGATGCGCGCGTTGAAGCCCGGATCCGCGAAACCGATGCTGCGCTGGTGGCGCGCGATATCCGCATCAGGGCCGGGGAAAGCGAAACGCGCGTCAATCTGACCGTATCGCCGCTTGGCAGTTTTCCAGGTTGGCGGGTGGTTACCCTGTCGCAAGTTGGGCACGAGGAAAGCGGAAACGGTGATGAGCTTGGTTCATCGCAGGGCGCCCCGTCGATACTCGCGCATGAGATCAAGAATCCCTTGGCCGCCATTCGCGGGGCAGGGCAGTTGGCGGCGCGCAAATTGCCGATCAAAGACAAGCACCTCGCGCGGATGATTACCGACGAGGTTGACCGGATCGCGCGGTTGATTGACCGGATGCAGCAATTGGGCGCGCGATCAACGGACATCGCTGCGCCTTGCAATCCACACGAAGCGATCCGGTCAGCTATCGCCACGGTCCGCGCGGCGGGTGGCAGCGATGCGGAATTTTGCGAGGAATTCGACCCGTCTCTGCCGCCAGTGCATGCCAATCGTGATGCGTTGGAACAGGTGCTCATCAATCTCATTTCCAATGCCCGAGACGCTGCCGGTGCTGGCACGCAAGGTCGGATCACGGTTCGCACCCGGTTTGTCAGCGGGCTGGCTTTCAGCGCAATCCGGCTTGGCCGTGCCGTGCGGTTACCAATTGAAATAACCGTCAGTGACAATGGCCCCGGCATCGACCCGGCGATGCGCGATCACATTTTCGAACCCTTCGTTTCGTCAAAGCAATCGGGGCAGGGGCTGGGGCTGGCATTGGTGCGCAAATTGGTGCGCGATATGAATGGCAGCATCAGCCACGAACGCGACACAAAGCAAGGCCTCACGCATTTCCGCTTGCACCTTCCGCTCGCAAAAATGGATCAGGAATAAAGGGTATGGGAATGTCGGGCACCCTCTTGCTGGTCGAAGATGACGACGCCATCGCAACAGTTATCATCGCTGCGCTTGAGGATGAAGGGTTCCAGATCGTCCGCTGCGTTTCGATTGCGGAGCGGAACGACAATCTCAGCGCGGCTGCGTTCGATGTGATGTTGACCGATGTCATGCTCGAAGACGGTGACGGCCTGGAAAGTCTGGCCGAGGTGCGCCGTTATGCGCCCGATATGCCGGTCATTGTGCTGTCTGCGCAAAACACGCTCGATACAGCAGTGCGGGCGAGCGACAGCAATGCGTTTGAATATTTCCCCAAGCCGTTCGATCTGGATGAACTGGTGCGCGCGGTTCGGCAGGCCGCTGGCGACCGCGAACGAAGCCTCGATAGCTTTCCCGAAAGCGACAGCGATGCGATGCCGATGGTGGGGCGCAGCCCGGCGATGCAAGGTGTCTACCGCATGATAACGCGGGTGCTGCGCAACGATCTTACCGTGCTCGTTACCGGGGAGAGCGGCACGGGCAAGGAATTGGTGGCTGAGGCGATTCATCAACTGGGCAACCGCCGCACCGGACCGTTTGTGGCTGTCAACACCGCAGCGATCCCGCATGACCTGATTGAAAGCGAACTGTTCGGGCACGAAAAGGGGGCGTTTACTGGTGCCGTGGTGCAGGCCATCGGGAAATTTGAACAGGCCAATGGCGGTACGCTGTTCCTTGATGAAATCGGCGATATGCCGGCAGAGGCTCAGACCCGGTTGTTGCGCGCGTTGCAGGCGGGACGCATCCGGCGCGTTGGCGGCCGTCAGGAAATTGCGGTGAATGTCCGCATTATCGCTGCAACCAACCGCGATCTTGCCCCATTGATCGCAGCCGGAAAATTCCGGGAAGACCTGTTTTACCGGCTCAATGTCGTCCCTATCGAATTGCCGCCGCTGCGCGAAAGGCGTGAGGATATCGAGGTGCTCTCGCAGCATTTCCTCGCGCAGGCCGCCGAGGATGGATTGCCGCGCCGCCAATTGGGCTCCGACGCGCTTGCCCGGCTTGAACAGCGCAATTGGCGCGGCAATGTCCGCGAATTGCGCAATGTGATCTACCGGCTCTCGCTTATGTCGCGCGAAGACACGATTGATGCAGCGAGCCTTGTCGATATTCTGGGCGAGGAGCCGCCGCTCCCCGGCGATGGCACAGCGGATGCGGACGGCGGGATTGGTGCGGCGCTTGATATCTGGCTGGCTATAGAGGAGCCCGCGTCGGGCACGGTGTATGCAAGCGCGCTTGCCGCTTTTGAAAAGCCGCTGATAGAACATGCGCTGAGCCGGACCGGCGGCAATCAATTGCGTGCTGCAAAACTGCTCGGGATCAATCGCAACACTCTGCGAAAACGCATAACCGAGCTTCGGATAGAGCCTGATCGCTTCACAAGACCGCTTTGACACATTTCTGCGTCTAAATTGCCGCTTTTGTCTTGCATTTTTGCAACACTGCCGTTGAAACAAGGCAACGATGGACGGCTCTCTAGCAAATCAGGTTGATGACGCAGGCACCGCCGATAGCGCTGCGGACGGACCATTGCCTCGGCATCTCCCGCGCTGGTGGAGGCAGTTTCTTGTCACCTCGCGCAGAGCGAATTTGTTCCGCTGGCTCGAAGCGCTTTCGGTTTTTGCTTTGCTTGCTGCAATAGCGGCAAATTTCTTGGCCTATTCGAGAGCGCCCGATACCGGCACGGTTCTGCCAACTCTGCAGGTTTCGCTGTTGCTCGTCGCGGTGCTTGTTCCGGCGATGGCCATTTTGGTGCTGATCGGAAGGCGAATGGCGTTGAACCGCGCCGCCGGCAGCACCGCGCGGCTGCATGTTCGGCTCGTGTTCTTTTTCTCGGTAGTAGCGGCGGTGCCGACCTTACTGGTCGCGGGATTTGCGGCGTTCCTGTTCCAGACCGGTGTTGATTTCTGGTTCTCCGACCAATCGCGTGGGTTGATGGAGAATGCCAACGATCTGGCGCAAAGTTACTATGATGCGAACCAGCGGCAGGTCGAACAGGAAACGATCACCATGGCAAGCGACATGCGCGTTATCCTGGAACGATTGCCCATTTCCGATCCCGATTTCCCCGATTTCTATGCGGTGCAAGCGCAGGGCCGCCAGATTTCCGAAAGCGCAATTCTCCAGCGGCTCGATGATGGATCACTGCGCACTGCGGCAATCCTCAACCTGATGGAGGACAATCGCCCGCTTGAATTCAGCGCCGCCGCCTTGCCACGCCTTGATGAAGGCCTGTTCGTGGTCGTCGAAGGCAGTCCGCAGCGCATCGCCGCCGTTGCGCCCATCGACCGAGAAGCCGGCGTGTATCTCTACAATGCGCGAACGACCGAGGCTTCGATGTTTCAGCAATGGGAGAGCGCGCAAGCGGTTTCAGCAGCCTATGAAACATTGACCGGCGAAGCGCGCACTTTGCAGCTGCGCTTCAACATAGCGTTGGTAGCCATGAGCTTGCTGCTGGTTGGGATCGCTGTGTGGTTTGCGCTCAGATTTGCCGATCGTCAGGTTGAACCCCTCACCGAATTGATCGGCGCGGCGCATAAGGTTGGTCAGGGCAATTTTTCGCTACGAGTAGACGGTCGGACTGGTGCCGATGAAATCGGTCTTCTCAACCGCGCATTCAACCGCATGACCGCGCAGCTTGAAAAGCAAACTGATGCGCTGGTAAGCGCGAATCGGCAGATTGACGATCGCCGAGCCTTTATGGAGGCGGTGCTGGAATCGGTCACAGCGGGGGTGATCTCGGTTGATGATGATGCCCGCGTGATGCTCATGAACAATTCGGCGCAAATATTGCTCGGCGGAGAGGCAGCGTGCGAACCCGCTGGAGAAGGAGCCATCAACCTCTCGTTGTCCGATCTTTCGCCCGAAATCTGCAAGATGGTGCGCGAGGGCAAGAGACGCGCGATTGTAACCCAGGCCAAGGGCGGCGAGTTGCTGACTCTCGCTGTGAAGGTCGCCCCCGGTAGCAGCGGCCATGTGATCACGTTCGAAGATATAACTCGCCAATTGCTCGATCAAAGGCAAGCGGCATGGTCCGACGTTGCGCGCCGCATTGCGCATGAAATCAAGAACCCGCTCACACCGATCCAATTGGCAACAGAGCGATTGAAACGCCGCTATCGCAAGCAAGTCGAGCCCGAGGATGGCGAATTGTTTGATGAATTGACCAGCACCATCGTTCGCCAAGTGGGTGACCTACGCAAAATGGTTGACGAGTTTTCAAGCTTTGCGCGGCTCCCAAAGCCGGTTTTCCGCAGCGAGGATGCGGTCGATCTGGTGCGACAGGCGGTATTTCTTCAGGAAGTCGCCCACCCCGGCATTGCTTTCAGCATTGCGACCGACGCCCTGTCTGAAAGGATGATCCAATGCGACCGGCACCAATTGGGGCAGGCAATGACCAATGTGCTCAAAAATGCGGTCGAAGCGGTCGAAGCGCGCGCTGTTGACTATGCAGTCGGATATCCCGGCCAAGTGGACGTAACCATGCGCGACAATGGCGACCTGATAACCATACAGATCGAAGATAACGGCATCGGTCTGCCGGCGGACCGCGAACGCATTGTTGAACCCTATGTCACGACCCGCGAAAAGGGCACCGGTCTGGGCCTCGCGATCGTTAACAAGATCGTCGATGAGCACGGCGGCGATATGACCTTTGCCAGCACAAAAGGGGGCGGCACCTGCGTTACGATGCACTTTGCCCGGCGGCCAGAGCCTTCTGAAAGCGAAGGCGTTTGATGGTCTTGCAGTCTAATGACGAGGCATTTTCCTCGATCCATAGTTATTCAAGGAGCGGCGAATGGCCCTCGACATTTTGATTGTAGATGATGAACGCGATATCCGCGAATTGGTCGCCGGAGTGCTCGGCGATGAAGGGTATGATTGCCGCACCGCTGCTGACAGCACCAGTGCCCTCGCTGCAATTGACGAACGCCGACCCAGTCTCGTGCTGCTCGACGTGTGGCTCCACGGCAGCGAGATGGACGGGCTGGAAACGCTTGATGCGATCAAGCTGCGCGAACCCAATCTTCCGGTGATCATATTCTCTGGGCATGGCAATATCGACACCGCGGTTTCAGCAGTGGGCCGCGGCGCGATGGATTTCATCGAAAAGCCCTTTGAAGCCGAACGCTTGTTGTTGCTGGTCGAACGCGCGACCGAAACCGAGCGTTTGCGGCGTGAAAATACGCAATTGCGCGATTCAAGCTGGGGTAGCGCCGATTTCACCGGCAATTCGGCCGCGATCAATGCGGTGCGCGCCACCTTGAAACGAGTCGCCAACACCGGCAGCCGGGTGCTCATTTCCGGGCCAGCTGGGGCGGGCAAGGAAGTCGCGGCCCGGATGCTCCATGCCTGGAGCAATCGTTCACACAATGCCTTTGTCCTTGTAAATTCGGCGCGTATCACTCCCGAACGGTTTGAGCAGGAACTGTTTGGGGAGGAAGCAGACGGCAAACAGGTCCGGCCCGGCCTGCTCGAAATGGCTGATGGCGGCACGCTCTATCTCGATGAAGTCGCGGACATGCCGCTGTCCACGCAGGCGCGGATCTTACGGGTTTTGACCGAACAGAGCTTTGTGCGCGTCGGAGGTTCCCGTCAGATCGGTGTCGATGTCCGGGTGGTTTCATCCACCACCCGCGATCTGGCGGTGGAAATGGAGGAAAAGCGTTTCCGCGAGGACCTGTTCTATAGGCTCAACGTGGTGCCCGTCGCCATCCCGTCACTGGCAGACCGGCGCGATGACATTCCCGCGCTCGCGGAGCATTTTTTCACGCGCTATTCCAACGATCAGGGTATTGCGCCGCCGGAAATCTCACAGGAGGCGATGGCCGCGCTGCAAGCCTATGACTGGCCCGGCAACGTCCGCCAGCTTCGCAATGTGGTAGAGCGCACCATTATCATGACCCCGCGCGATCAGTTAACGTTGGTGGAAACAGGCATGTTGCCATCAGAGATCACCGGCGGGCGCCTCGCCGCTGCGGGGCAAGGGCTGTCGGATATGATGGGCGTGCCGCTGCGTGAGGCCCGCGAAAGCTTCGAACGAGAATATCTCACCATTCAGATCCGGCGCTTTTCTGGCAATATTTCAAAGACCGCGACCTTTATCGGGATGGAGCGGTCTGCTCTACATCGAAAGCTGAAATTGCTGGGCATGGCAGACCGGAAAGATTGATCGAAGTCGCGCGGCAAAAGAGCAGCTTCATCGCATGATAATAACTGGGGGATTGCCGCGAGGCCTTGCAAGCGGCATGTATAGACCCATCTGCGAAGGCGTGACCGCCTTTTGCGGACCTGCGGACCGTAAGGACGGCCGCCAAAAACAGGAGCATGAATATGTCCAGCGGGCGAACCCTCTCTCCGCGCCCTCGTCCAGCCAGCCCCGCCAGCGCGCCTCGCAGCGTGCAGGACAGTGGCGGCGGTGGGAACGCATCACGGCAAGGCAATCTGCAAGATGCATTTTTGAATCTGCTACGCAAGAACAAGACGCCGGTTACCATGTTCCTTGTAAAAGGCGTCAAACTTCAAGGAATTGTGACTTGGTTCGATAATTTTTCGATCCTGCTCAGGCGCGATGGCCAATCGCAGCTGGTTTACAAGCATGCGATTTCGACGATCATGCCCGGAGCTCCGGTCGATGCTGAACAATTCAACAATCGCGGCGGGAATAAGAAACAGCGGCAGCTGCAGGATGTGTTCCTGAGCCGGGTGAGCGATGCCGGTGTGCAAGTGACGATGTTCCTAGTGAACGGCGTGATGCTGCAAGGCCGGATCGCGGCCTATGACCTGTTCTGCATGCTGCTGGAACGCGACGGTGCAGTCCAGCTCGCCTACAAGCACGCGGTTTCAACCATTCAACCGGCAAGTCCAGTCGATCTGTCCGATGACGATGACGACGAAGATGATGATGCAGAAGACGATTTTGGGACTGACTTCTGAGTTTTGATGATGATCTGATGGGCGAGGTGACCCGCGGCGCGCGGGCCGTTGTCTTGTGCCCGGATATCAAACGGTTCACTTATGATCTTGATGCGCCGGACCGGTTGGCAGAGGCACAGGGATTGGCGCTCGCAATCGGGGTGGAGATTGCACATTCGGTGGTTCTTCCGGTGCGGCAAATGCAGCCAAACACGCTGTTCGGGTCGGGACAGGTCGAAAACATCGCCATCTGGTGTGAACAGTACGAATGCGAATTGGTAATCGTGGATGGCGCGCTGACGCCGATCCAGCAGCGCAACCTTGAAGACAGATTGAAACGCAAGGTAATTGACCGAACCGGGTTGATCCTTGAGATTTTCGGTGAACGCGCGGCCACCGCTGAGGGACGATTGCAGGTCGAGCTCGCGCATCTTGACTATCAGCAGAGCCGTCTCGTACGCAGTTGGACTCACCTTGAACGTCAGCGCGGGGGCTTCGGGTTCCTGGGCGGTCCAGGCGAAACCCAGATTGAAGCGGACCGCCGCATGATTCGTCAACGCATGAGCCGTCTGAGGCGTGAGTTGGAACAGGTGCGCAAGACGCGCGGACTGCACCGGGATCGGCGGGGCAGGGCACCTTGGCCGGTAATTGCGCTTGTCGGTTACACAAATGCCGGCAAATCGACATTGTTCAATCGCCTGACCGGCGCCGATGTCATGGCGGAGGATTTGCTGTTCGCAACACTTGATCCGACGATGCGCGCGATAAGCCTCCCAGGTGTCGAAAAAGCCATCCTTAGCGACACAGTGGGCTTTATTTCGGACCTGCCGACGCAGCTTGTGGCGGCGTTTCGCGCAACGCTGGAAGAAGTCACCGGGGCAGACATCATCTGTCATGTGCGCGATCTCGCTAATCCGGCGCATGCGGCGCAGAAAAAGCAGGTTCTTGCCGTGCTGTCAGCGCTTGGCGTGATCGATGGCGAAACCGGGGTCAGCAATATTCCGATTTTGGAAGTATGGAACAAATCGGACTTGCTTGACGAAGCGCGGATTGCCGAATTGCACGAAGCGGCGAAAGGGCAAGCAGCGGTGTTGGTCTCTGCACAAAGCGGCGCGGGGGTTGATTTGTTTGCGGACAAGATTGCCGACATGCTCACCACTTCTGCATGCGAAGTTACTGTGACTTTGCCCGTTTCAGATGGCCGTCGGATTGCATGGCTTCATGCACATGGAGAGGTCTTGAGTGATGATGCCGCTGGGGAAGGGGAGCAAGGTCCGCTGCGGTCGCTGACAGTGCGCCTCAACCCTAAGGAACTGGGTCAATATTCGAGCTTATAGCGCTGCTTGACTGACATTTTTCGGAATTCTTGATGCGCTGCCAATAGGATTCTTGTTCTTTGAGCGACAGTCGGGCAAAATCGTGTCCCTCGTCGGTTGCGAGGCGCTCCATCTGGCGAAAACGGCGCTCAAATTTGCTGTTCGCGGCCTTGAGCGCCTGCTCTGCGTCTACCCCGTATCGCCGGACTATGTTCACGGTGACAAACAACACGTCACCAGCCTCGATCAAGCGGTCGTCATCATTGGCCTCATCCAATTCGGCCAGTTCTTCGGCGAGCTTTTCCTTGGGTCCGCGCAAATCCTGCCATTCAAAGCCGACCCGCGCGGCGCGCTTTTGCAGCTTTTCTGAACGGAGCAATGCCGGGAGTGCCTTTGCTACCCCGTCCATAGCGCTGCTTGACCCTGCATTCTCACGCTCGGCTGCTTTAAGGTCTTCCCACCGGGCGGTGTCCATGGTGCCGCCTTCGTTGCCAAAAATGTGCGGGTGCCGGCTTTCCATCTTGTCACTGATCGACCGCGCCACATCGTCAAAGTCGAACAATCCAGCTTCTTCAGCCATGCGGGAGTGAAAGACGACCTGAAGCAACAAATCACCCAACTCAGATTTGAGGTCGGCCATATCGCCGCGTTCAATCGCGTCAGAGACTTCGTAGGCCTCTTCGATCGTATACGGCGCAATGGTTGAGAAGTTTTGCGCAAGATCCCATTCGCATCCGCGCTCCGGATCACGCAGTCGCTGCATGATAGTGAGCAGCCGTTCGATCGGCCGCGGATCGGGCGATAGGCGAGTGATTGTGGTCATCGGTTTCCGGCTTTGCTTATAGCGCTTAAGTTGGAATGATAATATATATTATGTTAAATGATTAGGCCGAGGAAGGAATTGCTCAAGTCGGCAGCCGCGCCCCCAACAGATCCGCAACGACGAACAATCCGGCAAAAATAGCAAGCCAGATCAAGCCGAGCTGAACAATCTTGCTCCAGCCAAGCCGAAAGCTAACAATTGCGCTGCCAGCCAGCACCAGCCAGCCAATCAAGGCAACCAGCGAAATCAGTGCACCTTCATTCATGCCGTGATCTCCAAACCATCATAGCCCACCGTGACGAAATCCGGCACTTCCTCCGCAAGCGAGCGATAATCCATGCTTTTATCGAGATGGCTTAGCACAAGCCGCTTTGCACCGACACGTTCGCCCAGCTCAATCGCCATCGACAAATGCGCATGGGTTGGATGTGGATCGCGGCGAAGACAATCGCTGACGAGGATATCGACGCCATGGAATAATTCGACCATCTCTTCAGAAATGGCGCTGAAATCCGTAGCATAAGCGATCGACTTGCCATCCGCTTCGAACCTGTATCCGGTCGTTTCGCCGCTGCCATGTTCCATCTGGCACCATTCGACGCCAAATCCCGCTACCATTCTCAAACGGTCGAGTGTGTCGATCGTGCAGATCGTCGGATAGCCCTCTTGCCCGGCAAAGACATAGCCGAAACGTTGGCGCAATCTCCGCACTGTTTCGGTTGAGCCATAGCCAGGTATTGGACCCGCGCGGCCATAGCGAAGCACGCGCAAATCATCGATTCCGTGACAGTGATCGGCGTGATCGTGGGTCCAGAACACACCATCGATCCGGCCAATCCGATTGGCCAGCAATTGCGCGCGGCAATCCGAGGACGTGTCAATAAGCAACCGCTTGCCCTCGTCGCTCTCAACCAAAATCGACACCCGCGTCCGGCGATTACGTGGTTCGGATGGATCGCAATCGCCCCAATCGCCAGCTCCGTCCTCGCCGCCGACACGGGGTACACCGGTCGAGGTGCCAGAACCGAGCATGATGAACTTCACAGTTTCGCCTTGTTAAACAGCCGGATAAAATTGGCAGTTGTCTGGTCTGCGAGGTGGCCAACCTCCTCACCGCGCAATTCCGCCATGAAACGCGCCGTGTCCGCCACATAGGAAGGTTCGCACACCTTGCCGCGATGCGGGACCGGCGCGAGAAACGGGCTATCGGTTTCGACCAACAAGCGCTCGCTCGGGATCGCCTTTGCTGCAGCTTGCAGTGCCTTTGCGTTCTTGAACGTCACGATCCCCGAAATTGAAATTGTCAGCCCCAGATCGAGCACTTTGCGCCCGAATTCGGCAGAGGCCGTAAAGCAATGGATCAACGCTGGAAACGCGCCCTGCTCCATTTCGTCGCGGAGTATTTCAAACGTGTCATCTTCGGCGTCGCGTGTGTGGATGATAACCGGCAATCCTGTCTCGCGCGCGACTCCAATGTGCATACGAAACAACCGCGCCTGCGTTTCGCGGTTTGAATGTTCGTAATAATAATCGAGGCCGGTTTCGCCGATCCCGATGACTTTAGGGTTTTCGGTCGCAGTCAGCAGCGCCGCTCTCCCTAGATCGGCATGCGCATCGGCTTCGTGCGGATGGATGCCGACGCTGGCGAATACATCGGGTTCGCGAATGGCAGTAGCGACGACCTGTTCCCATTCAGCCTGCTTGGTGGAGATATTGAGGAATGCCCCTACCCCGGCCTCCCGCGCACGGGACAGCACGCCAGGCTGATCTTCGACCAGGCCCTTATATTCCAGATGGCAATGGCTATCGATCAGCATCAATCGGTGCCCTCTGTGGCGTCGGGCAATTCAAGCCGGGGAAACAGCGGCATCGGCTTTTCGATCCGGTAATCGCTTTCGGCGAGCGGCGAATACCAATGTTCACGCACGCCTTGGTAGGTCCGGTTTTCGGGCGGGACACCCATCATGTCGAGCAGCTTTTGTGCGCTTTCTGGAATGACGGGCTGAATTGCAGCGGCAAGCTGCGCAATGCAGATATACAGCGTCGCCAGCACAGTTTCCATCCGTTCGGGGTCGCTTTTGCGCAATGCCCAGGGTGCCTCAGCATCGATATAGGCGTTGCAGGCAAACACCGCTTGGAGCCATATCTCAATGCCTTGCTGCAATGCCAAAGCCTCAAAAGCCGCCGGTATTTCCTGAGCCACAGCCCTGTCGACTGTCATAAACAGCGCGTTGTCGGCTTCGCTATGACCGCAGATCGCAGGCAGATACCCATCGAGGTTCTTGGCAATAAAGCCTAAGGTGCGCTGCGCAAGATTGCCAAAGGCATTGCCCAATTCGCCATTGGTTCGTTCAACAATGGCTTCGGGTGAATAGCTGCCATCTTTGCCAAAGGCGACTTCGCGCATCAGGAAATAGCGCAAGGGATCGACCCCGAACTGCTCCGCCAGCGCGACCGGATCGGTGACATTGCCAAGCGATTTGGATTCCTTTTGCCCGCGATTGAGCAGAAAGCCGTGGCCGAACACGGCCCTTGGCACCGGAAGCCGTGCGCTCATCAGAAAGGCGGGCCAATATACGGTGTGAAACCGCACGATATCCTTGCCAATCAGATGAAGGTCGGCAGGCCAGAAATCGGCCAATTCATGCGTTTCTTCAGGAAATCCCAGCCCCGTCAAATAGTTGGTGAGCGCGTCAACCCAGACATACATCACGTGATTCTCGCTACCCGGCACTTTAACGCCCCAATCAAAACTGGTGCGGCTGACAGACAGATCGCGCAGACCCTGTTCGACAAAGGCGATCATTTCGTTGCGGCGGCTTGCCGGTTCAAGAAAACCAGGGGTTTTCAGTAACTCAAGCAGCGGCTCTTGATATTTCGACAAGCGAAAAAACCAGCTCTCCTCCACCGTCCATTCTACCGGCGTGTCTTGGGGAGAAAGCTTTTGCCCGTCATCTCCCTGTTTCAGCTCGCTTTCGTCATAATAGGCTTCGTCACGGACCGAATACCACCCTTCGTAGCGATCAAGATAGAGATCGCCCGCCTCTTCCATCCGTCTCCACAGGGCCTGGCTGGCACGGTGATGATCGTCCTCGACTGTGCGGATAAACCGATCATAGGAAATGTTAAGTTTATCATCCATCTCACGGAAATAAGATGACATTTCATCAGCCAACTCGCGCGGTGTGCGGCCTTGCTCTTCGGCCTTGCGCGCCATTTTTAGCCCGTGTTCATCAGTGCCGGTCTGAAACCGCACGCGCCGTCCGCGCAATCGGTGAAAGCGGGCAATGACATCGGCCGCGATGCCTTCGTAAGCGTGCCCGATATGCGGTCGCCCGTTGGGATAGTTGATCGCAGTGGTGATATAAAACTGGGAAGTATCTGTTTCAGCCATGGGCGCGTTCGCTAGCCGGGGCAGCGCGCATGAGCAAGCTGCCGATTTCAAGCGTGAGCAGACCGGTGTCGAAATTGTAAGTCGGCGCCTGCGCTGCAAGTGCGACCAATTGCGCGTGGGCATCGATCAGCGCGGATCTCTGCGATGAATTCCCGGTCGATTTTGCATGATCGGCGACCATCGCCTGCGCCAAATCCATCACTGCCTGCAGCCGTTCCCTGTCAGCGCGCGGACCGATAAGGCGCACCAGATCTGCCCGTGCGTTAAAGTCAGCATCGCCGCGCAACAACAGACGTTCGATCAGCGCAGCAATGGGGGCCAACTCCATTTCGGCAAACCTTACCGCTGCGCCATAGGAGCCCTGTGCTGCGCGAATGGCCGGGGTCAGGTCGCCCCCCTGCCCGGCAGCCAGAAGCATGGCTTCAAGCTCAAGGTCCGATAGTTCAGGAAGCCGCAATATCCGGCAGCGCGATCGGATCGTTGGCAGCAACCGCGAAGGACGGTGGGTGACCAATATGAAAAATGTGCCAGCAGGAGGTTCTTCAAGGCTTTTCAGTAACTTATTGGCTGCGTGCGTGTTCATGTCATCCGCCGGGGTGATAATCACGACGCGGCGCTCGCCAAGCGTGGGCCGCGTTCTCAGTCGGGCTTGAACATGGCCAATATCGCGCTCCCTGATCTGCTTCGACAGCTCATAGGGGTTGCCGTTCTGCCGCTTCTTTTCTTCCTTGTCGTCCTTTGCGCTGTAGGTAACGATATGTATGTCGGGATGGGTTACGGGCTGAATATTGTTATTGGTCAGAGAGTTATCCTGAACCACCAACTCGCGTGCTGCGGCCAACGCAAAGTCCAGTTTACCAAGTCCGCGCTTACCCGCCAGCAACCAGCCGTGGTGCATCCGCTCGCCTGCCATAGCGGTGCGCCACTCGCGCCAAGCGGCATCGTGGTTGGGCCAGTCGGTCATTTGAGGCCGCCGTTTGCGGCAGCAAGCCATGGTTCAAGCGCTTCAAGAATACGTTCATGGACTTCAAAGGGCGTTCCCATGCCATCAACAATTCGGAAACCTTGCGGGTCGGCCCCGGCAAGTCTGCGAAAGCTTTGGGCAACCGCGCGGTGATAATCTGCGCTGCGACCACCGATGGCATCGCTAGCGCTGCCATCGCGGGCGCTTAGCCGCTCAGCCAATCGCGCTTCGTCGACTTCCAACAGAATCGTGCAATCGGGCCGCAGGCCGTCGCTGCCAAAATCGTGCAAGGCGCGGATCGCGGGATCGCCGAGCCCCCCTGCGCCGCCTTGATAGGCGCGACTTGAATCGACGAAGCGGTCGCACACCACCCATATGCCTTTTTCGAGCGTGGGCCGGATCAATCGGGCGACGTGATCAGCGCGTGCAGCGGCAAACAGCAGCGCCTCCGCCTCGGCAGTCCAGCCCTTTCCGGGTGGATGAAGCAGCAATTCGCGGATTGCCTCTGCGCCGGGTGTCCCGCCGGGTTCGCGTGAGACCACGACCTGTTTCCCGCGTGCTGTCAACGCCTCTGCCAGCAAACACACTTGAGTCGATTTTCCGACCCCTTCCCCGCCCTCAAGGGCAATAAAACAGCCCGTCCGCTCTGCCGCACTCATGTGACCCACCCGGCGAGCCCATTGAATATGCGCGTGAAAAACCCCGCCTCTTGCGAACCTCTGGCCGCCAATAACGGAGTCCGTGCCGGTTCCATTCCGGGGACTTCGACAACCAGCGTCGCAACCGCTTCACCCGCCGCAAATGGCGCGCGCAAAGGGCCATCATATTCGATCCGCATGTGCATTTCACCCGATCTGCCGCGCGGCACATTCACATAGACTGCGCGGTCGGTCTGCAGATCGGTGTTGCGCAGGCTGCCGCCCTGCACCCGTGCGCTGCCGACAACGTGGCCCGGGGCAAACAGCCGTCTTCGTTCAAATGCAGAAAACCCCCATTCGATATAAGCCCGCGCGGCGCGCGCCCGCGCGCTGCCGCTGTCCACTCCGGCAACGACCAGCACCAATCGCTGTCCGCCGCGCTGCGCCGTTCCCAGATAGTTAAAGCCCGCTTCGTTGGTGTATCCTGTCTTTATTCCGTCTGCCCCAATCGTCCGCCCAATCAGCGGGTCATGATTGGGCTGTTCGATATTGTTATAGCGAAAACCGGGCAGGCCGATGTAGCGCGCGAATTTTTCAGGGTGGCGGCGCACCAATGCTTCGGCCAATCGCACCAGATCGCGGGCGGTGGTAAACGTACGCCCTTCATCGGGCCAGCCGTTGGGTGTGCCAAAATGGCTGCCGGTCATGCCCAGCGCACGCGCGCGCAGGTTCATCCCGGCGGTCCAGCCAGCCACCGACCCCGCCTGTCCTTCCGCCAGCATGATCGCAGCATCATTGGCAGAAACATTCGCAATTCCCATCAGCAGATCATCAACCGGCACCCGGTCGCGGGCATTGACCCACATGGTTGAACCTTCGCCATGCCACGCGCGCCATGCTTCATCGCGCATGGTCATGACCTGAGCCGGGTCGAGGGTCCCTTCTTCGATCAGTTCAAAGGCGTGATACATCGTCATCACCTTTGTTACAGAAGCAGGCACAAATCGCCTATCGGGGGCACGCGCATGCAGCACCTGACCGCTGGTGATATCGACCAGCATGGCAATGGGAACCTCATCCGCCGATGGGATCGCTGGTGCGGGTTGGGCCGAAGCCCCCGCTGCGAATGCCGCTGCGCAAAAAAGCATCACCATCGCGGCAAGGCGTTGCAGGGCCATGGGTTGAATTGCTGAAATCACAGGCAAGCCTATACGCGGCGCTGCGCGATGATGCGAGACTGTCAGAGCGATTAGTTCACGATTTCGTCAGCCAGCAAACCCACGCTCATCGCATAATAATTGGAACAATTATATTCGAGTATGACCCGGTAATTGCCGGTCAACAGCCATGCCGGTTGTCCCGGACCATCGGGTTGAAACAGCGAGGTCAGCGTATCATCGGGCAAGGGCCGCTGCGGCTGAATCCCCAGCGCGCGCCATTCCGCGACCGTTTTCCATTGGCTGTGGCGTTCGTGGACGCGGGGACAGACTGGGGACACCAGTTTGGTCTTGTAAGCGTCCACATCGAAGCCGCCCGGCACGGCAGCGCGCACGCCCCATGGCTGACCTGTGCGCCACCCGGCATCGCGGAAGTAATTGGCGATCGAGGCGAATGTGTCGGCGCGGTTGGAAAAGATGTTGGCTCGCCCATCCCCGTCACCATCCGCCGCCAGCCGAAGATAGACCGATGGCAGGAACTGCGGATTGCCAAATGCACCAGCATAGCTGCCCACAAGTTCCCCGCGCGGAAAACCGCGATCTGCGACTTTCATCAGCGCGACCCATTCGCTGGCAAATAGCTCGCGGCGGCGCCCTTCCCATGCCAGCGTCGCCAGGCTGCGCGAAAGATCGAAATCACCGCGAATATTGCCATAACTGGTTTCATGCCCAAAAATCGCAACCACGATTTGCGGCGGGACGCCGAATGTCCGTTCCGCCGCGCGCAATTCGGCGCTGTGGGCGCGGTAAACGCTTCGCCCGCCAGCAATCCGCTGTGGATTGACATGGGTGCGGATATAAGGCGCGAGCGCCGGATAGCCGCGCGTCGTCGGGCTGCCGGGCTGCCCCTGATCCAGCCTGATCACCCGGTCATTGGGCGTGAGGCCGGCGGTCATGCGCTGCAAGGTCGCCTCGCTCACCCCTTCGGCGCGGGCACGGGCTTTTAGCAATTCCATATAGGCGTCGAAAGCGATCCCGTCGCGCGCGGCCGCTTGTGCCTGCGTTGCTGCGGGCATTGCCGCAGACCCGGCTATGGCAATGGTTGCAAATGCAAAAGCGGCGGAGAGGAGGCGTTTCAAGAGCATTGGGTGACTATCCATCAGATAGGCTGAATTGCAGATGAGCGGGCATAATCAGGGCTCAATCGCATGGCTGCGCATGAACTCATAGTCCTCGCGGCACGCATCAGCCGTTTTCCGATACTCTTCGCCGAGTTCTGGTAAGGGACCAGGCGGAGCGCCAAATCCGGTCGAGGCGTTGACCTTGTCATACCAATGAGCGCCCCAGATGCCGTCAGCTGGATGTGGGCCTCTCTCCCAATGCAACATCGCCGCATCCCAAGCGATCCCCAGCGCATTGCAGAGCGCCGAAAGCACGCCTTCGGGATTGGCCAGGACATCCGCGCTGTCGATCACTGGCGGTGCAGTGCCGATCCGATCAGCGACATGTTCAAAATAGGTCCGCTGCCGTGCAGTTCCCAGATGTTCCGGGCGTATCGCGGTCCGCTTGTTCGCATAACTTGCCGCGACACGAATTGGATCGCGGATCAGAAATGCATGTCGCATATCGGGAAAGTCCGCGATGGAAACCGGACCTTCCATATGATGCGACATGTGTTTTTGATACCAGATTGGAGCGCCGTTAGGTGTATCTCCGCACAAGGACTTTGCAACGCTTTGCCAGTTGCAATTCATTGCGTCGATGATCTGTTCCATCATCGGCTGCGGGTCACCGGTTTCCTTAAGGTAGGCGCCGTAAAAAGGCTCGTCGCTGACGAAGCAGTCGGCGCGGCTCGAAAATGCGCGCATCATCGCGGTCGATAGATTGCGAGGTCCGCTCCACATGGCGATGTGAACGCTCACGCCGCGGCGTCCCGGTCCATCAGATCGCGGTAAAGCCGTTGAAGCCGTTCAACCATCGGCCCGCGCGCTTGTGTCAGTTTGCGCCCATCGACCTCTGTCACCGGAACCACCCCCGCAAAGGTGCCGGTCACGAAAGCCTCATCAGCTCCGTAAACATCAGTGAGCGAAAAATTGCGCTCAAACACCGGAATGCCCGCTTCCCTGCATAACCGGATAACGTTGGCGCGGGTGATCCCGCCCAGACAGTAATCCCCGCTTGAGGTCCAGACCTCGCCTTTGCGCACGATGAAGAAGTGGGTGGAATTGCAGGTTGCGACAAAGCCGTGCGGGTCCAGCATCAGCGCCTCATCCGCACCCGCCTGAATCGCCTGAATGCAGGCGGTGATACAGTTCAGTTTCGAATGCGAGTTGAGTTTCTGATCCTGCACCGCCGGATCACCGCGCCGGACATGGACGGTGAACAACCGGATGCCGGCTTCGATGGTAGACGGCAGCGGTGCCTTGTATTCGGGGATGATGACAATCGTCGCGGGCGAGATCACCACGCGCGGGTCCTGATATGGGGTAGAGCGGATCCCGCGCGTTACCATTAGGCGAATGTGCACACCTTCAGAATCGCGCATGGTATTGCCGTCGATTGTTTCATAGAGCCGCGCGGTCAGTTCTCCGCGTGTCAGCCCGATATCCATCGCAATCGCCTTGGCCCCTTCGAACAGCCGGTCGAGATGGGCATCAAGGAATGCGATTCGTCCGCGGTGCACCCGCAGCCCTTCCCACACCCCGTCGCCCAGCATGAAACCGCTGTCGAACACCGAAACGCTCGCCTCGGCGCGCGGCACCATCGCACCATTGACGTTGATCAGGATCGCGTCGTTGCGCGGATCGGGGGTAAAATCATGCGTGCCTTTTGCCATCAGTGTTTCCTAAACGCTCATCGCATAGTGACAAGCGCGACAAGCATCGCTAGCGAGCCGTGCAGCGCGGACAGGTGGCAGAGCGGTTGAATGCACCGGTCTTGAAAACCGGCGTGGGTGCAAGCCCACCGTGGGTTCGAATCCCACCCTGTCCGCCACTTTGCTCATGCCCCTATTATGCTGTCGCGCTCACCAGCCACACTTTGCAGCCCAGCAGGATGCCCTGCCCCGGTTGATAGTGCCGTTCGAACAGGGAAAGCATATCGGCAGCGGCGCCGTTACGGATGGCTTCGGGCTGATCGGCGAGCACCCGACCGACACCCAACGAGGACAGCACGAATTGCACTGCCTCTTCGGGTGTAGTCCCCGCGCCGCCAATCGCCTGCTGGCCTTCGTAAGCCTCGACATCGACCATGCCGAACCCGCCAGAATCGAGCACTTCGCCAAGATAGCCCAGATCCTCGAACGCGAAGGGGCCGGGCGCGCGCGGATCTGCAGGGGGCACATCGACATGCGCGCGCACCACCCCCATCAGCTCCATCATCCAGGCATTGTCGCGCGGCGGACCCCAAATGGCCAGGTCGATCCGGGCACCCGGTCTAAGCATCGAATGTAGATTGGCAAAGGCGACGCGCGCTTCTTCAAAGAACATCGAACCAAAGCGTGAGAACAGCCGGTCGAACCCCGGCTCCTCCAGCGCGGCGGTGGCGGCATCGGCGCAGATGAAGCGCGCGCGGCTGCCCGCTGCCTTGGCGCGCTCCTGCGCCCGCTCAACCAGCATCGGGGCAATATCAAGCCCAAGCGCAGCACCCTCTGGCCCCACCTGCTCCGCGATAGAAAGCGTGGTCGCCCCGCCGCCGCAGCCCAGATCGAGCACCCTCTCACTCTGAGCATAGGCCGCGCGCGCCAACAGCGCATCACCAATCGGCGCGATCATGGCCTCGAACCGGTCAAGATTGGCGAGCCAGCGCTCACCCATTTCGCCCGACCAATCCTCTGTCTTGAGCGCTTCGCTTGCCTCGCCAGCCATCAGTAATGCAGCGCCCGGCCATAAGCATCGAGCACGCTTTCATGCATCATCTCGCTCAGCGTGGGATGCGGGAACACGGTTTGCATCAGCTCCGCCTCGGTTGTCTCCAGCACCTTGCCCACGGTGTAACCCTGGATCAGCTCGGTCACTTCCGCGCCGATCATATGTGCGCCCAGCAACTCGCCGGTCTTGGCGTCGAACACGGTCTTGATGAAGCCCTCGGCCTCGCCCAGCGCGATGGCCTTGCCATTACCGATGAAGGGGAAGTTGCCGACCTTGACCTCGTAACCCGCCTCTTTCGCCTTCGCTTCGGTCAGGCCGACGCTGGCGATCTGCGGGTGGCAATAGGTGCAGCCGGGAATGGCATTGCGGTCGAGCGGATGCGGGTGAACGTCCTTGTTTCCCAGTTCCTGCGCGATGGCCTCGGCGCAGGTCACACCTTCATGGCTCGCCTTATGCGCCAGCCACGGGCCAGGCGTGCAGTCGCCGATTGCCCACAGCCCCTTGCTCCTGGTGCGGCCATATGGGTCGATCTGGATGAAGCCGCGGTCCATCTCGGCCAGCTTGTCGATACCGATGTTCTCGGTGTTGGGGACGATCCCGATAGCAGTGATGACATGGGTGAACTCGGTGGTTTCAACCTTGCCCGCCCTGTCCTTGATCGTCGCGGCCACGCCCTTGTCGCCGATCTTCAATCCTTCGACCCCTGCGCCGGTCATGATCGTGATACCCTGCTTCTTGAGGCTCTTTTCGAGAAAGGCAGAGACATCCGCATCTTCGACCGGCACGACCCGGTCGAGCATCTCCACCACTGTCACATCGACGCCCATGTCGTTGTAGAAACTGGCGAACTCGATCCCGATCGCGCCGCTGCCGATGACCAGCAGTTTGCCCGGCATTTCAGTAGGCACCATGGCGTGGCGATAGGTCCACACACGCTTGCCATCGGCGGGAGCAAAGGGCAGGTCGCGCGCGCGCGCGCCGGTGGCGACAATGACGTGCTTGGCGGTGAGCTTCTCCTCGCCCTTGTCCCCCTTCACCGTTAGCGAAGTTGCGCCGGTCAGCGTGCCTTCGCCCATGTGGACGGTGATCTTGTTCTTCTTCATCAGGTGGCCGATGCCCTGATTGAGCTGTTTGGCGACCCCACGCGAGCGTTTGACGATGGCGTCCAGATCCGCCTCAATGCTGCCCGCCACCTTCAATCCGTAAGACGCCGCATGGTCCATATAGTGCTTGATCTCAGCCGAGCGCAGCAGCGCCTTGGTCGGGATGCAGCCCCAATTGAGGCAGATGCCGCCGAGGTTCTCGCGTTCGACAATTGCGGTTTTCAGCCCGAGCTGCGCGCAGCGAATCGCGGCGACATAGCCGCCCGGTCCCGAACCCAGCACCACTACATCGTAACTCACTGACATTGCTCTATTTCCCTCTGCTTACACCCGTTTGCTGACACACCTGACACACAGTCCAGAGCCGAAACAATCGCGGCCTCCGCTTGCCCAAATAAGCTGTTCCGATTTTGGCGGCGCGGGTTCAAGTCCATTCGCTCACCTTGGCATTTTACAGCCCTGTAGGACAGCCCCTAGACCGTCTGACCGGCAAGGCGGCGCGGCCGGTCATTTTCATCGAGCAGCACGAATTTGAAAGTCCCGCGCGAAACCGGCGTGGTCGCCTCGCCATTGCGTTCCCGCCCCACTCCTTCTGCCAGGATCGTCAGCGAGGTGTTGCCGGTGGCGATGACGTCGCAATAGACGCTGAGTTCATCGCCGACCTGCATTGCGCCGGGAAAGGTGAAGTCGGTCGCGTGGACCACCACCGCCTTGCCTTTGCCCACTCGGCTCGCCAGCGAGCCCGCGCCCAAAGCCATTTGCGCCATCAGCCACCCGCCGAACACCCCGCCATAGGGGTTGAGGTCGGTCGGCATGGCAGTGACGCGGATTTGCGGGGTGTGGTCAGTCAAAGCCCCTTTTCCCTCGCGGGAGAGGGGTTGGGGAGAGGGGGCAGGGCTGCGTCCATAATTTCCCGTGCGACACCATCGGGATTCCCGAGAATGTCATTGTTCCAGAACCGTAAAACGCGAAAGCCTTGCTCCGTCAGCCATTCGTCACGAACCGCATCATTACCGTTCTCAGCGTGCTGACCGCCATCAGCTTCAACAATCAACCGCGCGCCGAAACAGACAAAGTCGACGATGTATTCACCGATTTGTTCTTGGCGCTTGAACTTCATTCCAGCGAGGCGCCGACCGCGCAACATCGACCACAGCTTCGCCTCGGCATCAGTCGGTTCCAGCCGCATCCTCTTGGCGAGTGGCAAGAGATCATGCTTGCCCCCTCTCCTTCCCACCGCTGCGCGGCGGGCCCCTTCCTCTCCCGCAAGGGGAGAGGAGATGGACATTGGTTCAGCTCTCGCCGCTTGCCTGCTAGCCAAAGTTGGAGATTTCACACAACCAGACCCATCGGGTTCTCGATCAGATTGCGGAATTGATCGAGCAGTTTCGCCCCGTCCACCCCGTCAATCGCGCGGTGATCGAAGCTGCCGGTGGCGCTCATCACGGTTGCGACGGTCAATTCGCCGCCGACCACCCATGGCCGCTGTTCGCCTGCGCCCACCGCCAGGATCATGCCCTGCGGCGGGTTGATGACCGCGTCGAAGCTCTTGGTGCCGAACATGCCGAGGTTGGAGAGCGACACGGTGCCGCCTTGATATTCGTGCGGTTGCAATTTGCCCTCGCGCGCCTTGCCCGCGAGCTCTTTCATCTCGGTTGAGATTTCGGCAAGGCCCTTGCGCCCGGCGTCGCGGATGATTGGGGTGATCAGCCCGCTCGGCGCGGCCACCGCCACCGACACGTCGACGCGGCTGTATTGGTGCATCACGTCGCCCTGAAACGACACATTGCATTGCGGTTCGCGTTGCAGCGCGCGGGCCAGCGCTTTGATAATAAGATCGTTGACCGACAGTTTGACCCCGTCCGGTTCCAGACTATCGTTAAGCTGTTTGCGCAGCGCCAGCAGCGGATCGAGCCGCACATCGACGGTAAGGTAGATATGCGGCACGGTCTGCTTCGCCTCGGTCAGGCGGCGCGCGATGACCTTGCGGACATTGTTGAGTTTTTGCGCTTCGAACGGCGCGTCATATTTATTGGCTGGAGCAGCGGGCGCGCTGGGTGCCGGACTTGGTGCCGAAGCGGACTGCGCCGGGCTTTGCGTGGCGGCGGCGGCAGGCGCGCTGGCGGGGTCGAAATTCTCCACATCGGTCTTGACGATCCGCCCGCCGGGGCCGCTGCCTGTTACAGCGGCCAGGTCGATGCCCTTTTGCTCGGCGATCCGTTTTGCCAGCGGCGAAGCGACAATCCGGCCCCCCGCGCCCGATGCTGTGGGTGCCGGTGTTGGGGCGGGTGCCGATGTAGGTGCGGCGCTGCCCCCGCCCGCTGCGATGGCGGATTCGACATCACCCTTGGTAATCTTGCCCCCCGGCCCGGTGCCTTCGACCTTTGCAAGGTCGATGCCGCTGGTCTCGGCAAGCCTGCGCGCGGTCGGACTGGCGGCGGGGCCGTCGCTGGAGGCGGGTGCGGGTGCGGGTGATGGCGAGGGTGTTGGCGGGGGTTCTGGGGATGCTTCCGGCTTGGCATCGCCCGCAGGCGCGCTGACATCGCCGATGTCTTCGCCTTCCTCCGCCAGCATCGCAATCACCGTGCCCACAGCGACATTCTCGCTGCCCTCTTCGATCACAATCGCGGCAATCGTCCCTTCATCGACCGCCTCGAACTCCATCGTCGCCTTGTCGGTTTCGATCTCGGCCATGATGTCGCCCGACTGGACCGTGTCGCCAACCTTCACCAGCCACTTCGCCAGCGTGCCTTCTTCCATCGTTGGTGAAAGCGCGGGCATCTTGATTTCGATTGCCATGACCTGCTTGAGACTCCCGAGATTCTGCAAAATTGCGGTGCTGTGTTCACGTTTAGAGATGCAGGCGTTTGGGGCAAGTCCCGAGGCGCGCTTGCATTGTTACGATTTTGACAGGATATTCGCGTCTGAGAGGGTCATCCATGCGCACATTTCTGGTCATTATCGACGAAAGCGACGAGGCGCGATCCGCCTTGCGCTTTGCTGCGCGGCGCGCGGTGCAGGTCGGGGGTGCGGTGCATTTGCTGGCGCTGGTCCCGCAACAGAATTTCAGCGCATTCGGCGCGGTGCAGGCAACCATCGAACAGGAAGCGCACGACCGCGCCGAAATTCTGGCGCATGGCGTGGCCGGAAACCTGCTTTCGGAAAGCGGGATCATGCCAACCATTTCGGTCAAGATCGGCAATGGCCAGAAAATCGTCAGCGAATTTCTGGAGGCGCATAATGAAGTCGCGGCGCTGGTGCTGGGCGCGGCCAAAGGCGGCAGTCCGGGGCCGCTGGTGACGCACTTTGCCGCACATGCAGGCGCCCTGCCCTGCCCGCTCTATGTCATACCCCACGAATATGATGAGCTGAGCAGCCACCACGAGGTGTGAATAGCGGGTGGTAAGCGATTATTTCCGTTTGCGCCCCTGATGGCGAATATTGCCGGGGCGTCCGCGCGCGCCGACCTTGTATTTGCCCGCAGCCTTGCTCGCGCCGCGGCCTGCGCCGGGCGAATTGCGCGGTTCCGAACGGACGCCGCGCGCCTCGACCGCCTGACCATCGGCATCGACCGGCACGAATTTGAGCGCCCCGGTCAGCGCGTTGGCTTCGGCAAGTTTCAGCTGCAGCCGGTCACCCGATGAATAGGTGGTGCCGCTGCTCTCCCCGATCAACGTCTGCGCGGCTTCGTCATGGCGGAAATATTCATTGCCGAGGGTGGAGATCGGAACCAGACCGTCGCCGCCCAGCCCGACGATGGTGGCAAAGAACCCAAAGCCCTGCACCCCGGTGATGCGCGTATCGAAAGTCTCGCCCACCCGGCCCGAAAGCCATGCGGCGACATAGCGGTCGATCGTGTCGCGTTCGGCCTCCATCGCGCGGCGTTCGGTCTGGCTGATCGCGTCGGAGATTTCCTGAAGGCTGGCGCGGTCCTTGTCCGACAGGCCAGTCTTTTCGGGCAGATCGCCCGCCGGTGCGGGTTGTTCGAGGCGGTAAGCATCGACCAAGGCGCGGTGGACGAGCAAATCGGCATAGCGGCGGATGGGCGAGGTGAAATGCGCATAGGAACCCAGCGCCAGCCCGAAATGCCCGGCATTGGCGGGGCCGTAAAAGGCCTGCATCTGCGTGCGCAGCACCGCTTCCATCACCTGCGCCTTTTCCGCTTCGTCGGTGATGTCTTTCAGCAGCCGGTTGAACAGGCTGGGGGTGATGACTTGCCCCAGCGCCAATTTCTTGCCCAGCGTCGCCATATATTCGCGCAGCGCGATCAGTTTTTCCCGGCTTGGCGTATCGTGCACCCGGTAAACCACCGGCGCAGTCTTCGCCTCCAGCGCGCGCGCGGCGGCGACATTGGCGGCGATCATGAAATCTTCGACCACGCGGTGCGCGTCCAGCCGTTCGCGCACGGCAATTTCGGTGATCTGACCCGCTTCGTTGAGCATGACTCGGCGTTCGGGCAGGTCGAGATCGAGCGGTTCACGCTTCGCCCGCGCCTTTGCCAGCAGCGCCCACGCAGCCCAAAGATGCGTTATATGTTCGGGCGGATTGCCGGCGTCCACCGCCGCCTGCGCATCTTCATAGGCGATGTTGTGATGAATGCGCACGAGCGCGCGGGTAAAGCGGTGACTGGTGACATTGCCATCGGCGTCAATATGCAGGTGACACGCCATCGCCGCACGGTCCTCACCTTCGCGCAAGGAACAGACATCGGCGCTGAGCACTTCGGGCAGCATCGGCACCACGCGGTCGGGGAAATAGACCGAATTGCCACGCTTGCGCGCCTCCCGGTCGAGCGCGGAGCCGGGGCGAACAAAGAACGACACATCGGCAATCGCCACCAGCGCATTGAACCCGCCCTGCCCGTCGGGCTCGGCCCAGATCGCGTCATCATGGTCGCGTGCGTCGGCGGGGTCGATGGCTACGATTGGCAGCGCGCGCAAATCCTCGCGTTTGTCGGGGGAAAGCCGCAATTCCGCCGCTTTGCCCGCTTCCTCAATGACTTCGCCGGGGAAAGTGTGCGGAATGCCGTGTTTGGCAATGGCGATCAGGCTGAAGCTTTTGGGCGCGAGCGGATCGCCGATCACTTCGATCACCTTGACCCCGGCGCGTTCGGAGCGTCCGGTGCTTTCGGCGAGCACCAACTGCCCGTCCTCGGCCCCGCCCGTATCGCTGATCGGGGATGAGCGGCGGATGCGTTTGTCGATGGGGGCCAGCCACGCCTTGCCGCTGCCGTCAAATTCAACCACGCCCAGCATTCCTTCGGTGCGGGCGGGCAGCTTTTTGATCGGATAGGCGATCCAGCCGCTTGTCGTTTCATCGGTGCGGGCCAGCACGCGGTCGCCGCGTTTGAGCGCAGGTGGGCGTTTCCCGCCCCGCCCCTTTTCCTCGCGCAAGGTCAGGCGCGGGGGTTTACCGGGGGCTTCGGGTGACCAATTGTCGGGTATGGCAATCGGCTGACCGTCCTCAATCTCGACCACCCGCAACACCGTGACCTTGGGCAGTCCGCCCATCTGGTGATAAGCGCTGCGTTTGCCATCGATCAGCCCTTCCTCGGCCATATCCTTTAGCAGGGCCTTGAGCTTGATCTTCTCCTGCCCCTTCAATCCGAAGGCGCGCGCAATTTCGCGTTTGCCTGCGGGCGTATCGGAAGACTGGATGAAATCGAGCACCTGTTTGGCGCTCGGCATGCCTTGGGGCAGCTTGGGAGGTTTGGCCATGGCAATCCCCTAGCTGATGTGGCTCGTCATTGCGAGACGTGGGCGCAGCAATCCGGAAGCCCCTCTCTATTCTTTACTCACCGGTTCAAACGCCCCGCCTGGCACCGCGCTGGAGACGGGCGAACAATAATCGCCGCTGCATGCCGAAACGCCGAACATCCAATCGTCACCGCGCAAGGGTGCAATGTCGGTTAGCATCCCGTCCACCGGATCGGTCACCATGATCCCGCCCCATTGTTCCCCGCGTGAGCCCGTGGGTGTTTCGGCGCGCCAATAGGGTTCATCGCTGCGGCGCACGCGCAAATCATAGGTATCGGCGCCGGGCACTGCGTTCCATTTGAGTTCGGTATCGACCCGCACCGCCGCGTTGGCGCTGACCTTGGGCGGCATTGGCGCGCGGGCAAGCGCGTCCAGCGCGCGAACATTCAGCCGCGTCACCCCGGCAAGATAGGCGAAGTCCATCTCGTCCACCGTATCGCCGTATGTAACCCCGTCATCGGTTCGCAGATCCTGATGCTGGTGGTCGTAATCCTCCACCCCAACGGAGAACCGGATCGCCGGGTAGCCTTTTTGCAGGAACGGCACCTGATCGCCGCCCCGGCCCATCCGGTCGGTCCGCCAGACCTGCCGTACTTGCAGCCCGCCGGGCTGTTCAGCTGCCAAATCGGCGACCCAGCGCGAAAGATTGCGCGAAGGCGTATCGTTCTCGCCCCCGAACCGCGTCTGCGCCGCGCGCAGGGCATCGGTCAAATCGGCGCGCGGCCCTTCGGAAAACACGCGCACGACCTGCGGTTCGCAATAGCCATCCTTGCCGCAGGAATTGCCAACGATGTCATTGTTGAGGACTGCCTTGACGGTAAAGCCCTGAGCCTCCGCCCAATTGGCGAGAATGCGCCCGCCGAACAGTCCCTGTTCCTCACCCGATAACAGCGCAAAGATAATGGTGGTCGGGTATTGCTCCCCCGACAATGCCCGCGCGGCTTCGATCACCAGCGCGCTGCCCGATCCGTCATCGTTCGCACCGGGCGCATCACTGGTGAAATCGAGCGGGTCGGTCACGCGGCTGTCGATATGCGCCTGAACAATCACGACCTCGTTCGGGCGTTCGCTGCCTCGCTGGATTGCGACCGCATTGCGCACCAATGTGGGGTTTGGAATGCGCCCGCCAGTGACGGTATCGCCGACTGGCAGAACCTCTAAGCATTCGCCGCAACCCGCGCCAATGCGCCGAAATTCATCCAGCGCCCAGTTCACTGCCGCCCCAATCCCGCGTTCGGGATCGTCTTGCGCAGACAAAGTGTGGCGCGTTCCAAAGCCCACCAGCGTTTCGACATCTGAGCGCAGTCGTTCTTCGGAAACTTCGGCTCCGGGTTCGGCGGCGAGCGGATGAATAATGAACGTCGCGGCGAAAATGGCCGGGACAGCGAACAGTGAAGCGCGATGTGTCATGCGCGCTGTTGTTGCGGGTTTCCGTGCGCGGCGCAAGAGCGGCGCAATGCTGAGCCGATCGGGGATTAACGCAGGCCAGAGCCAGCCTAATATGAACGCGCGACCAATATCCGTTCGACTGCTGGCTGTCCGGTGAAGATGCAGGTGCCATCGGCCGGTTCACTTTCGCGCGGCACGTTGCGGATCGTCAGCTTCTCGCCCTTCAATTGCTCGACCACTTTTTCCAGTGCTGCCCCGCTCGGCTTGGCCCATTGGACCTCGACCCAGCCGGGATATTTGCCGCCATTGGCAAAAAATCCGGTGACTTCGGCCCATTGGGTAAAACCGTGGGTGATATTCGCATCACGGCGCGCGCGCGCTTCTTCGAACAGTCTGGCCTGAATATCTTCGAGCAATGCCGCAGCTTGCGCTGTAAAATCGCCGCGCGTGATGAACTGCATCGCGGGTTTGCCGGTTTCGACATCCCACAATTGGTCGCGGCGGAGCACCGCGACCTTGCCATTTTCCATGTCGCGCGGGCCAACCTCCACGATCACCGGCGCGCCCTTGCGAACATAATCCCAGCGTTTGGCGGTCGCCTTGCCCGGCATTTTGTCAAGCAGCACGCGCAGCGGTTCACCGAGAGCAGAAGCGCCCGCCAAACCGGCGCGCAATTCTTCGCAATAGGCGATCACTTCGGCGTCTTCGGGTTTGTCGCGCAGCATCGGCAGGATGATGATCTGATGCGGCGCAATCCGGGGAGGAACGCGCAGACCGTCATCATCGCCGTGGGTCATCACGATTCCGCCAACCAGCCGCGTAGACGTGCCCCAACTGGTCGTATGGCAATGCTGCTGCACGCCTTCGCGGTCCTGATATTGAATGCCCGCAGCCTTGGAAAAACTGGTGCCGAGATAATGCGAGGTGCCCGCCTGCAACGCCTTGCCATCCTGCATCATCGCCTCGATCGACCAGGTTTCATCCGCCCCGGGGAAGCGTTCATTCTCAGGCTTCTCGCCCGCGATCACTGGCAGGGCGAGGTCTTCCTCTGCGCAGGCGCGATACATTTCGAGCGCGCGGTGCGTTTCCGCCAACGCATCCTCGCGGGTGGCATGAGCAGTGTGCCCCTCCTGCCAGAGAAATTCGCTGGTGCGCAGGAACATCCGCGTCCGCATTTCCCAGCGCACCACATTGGCCCATTGGTTGAGCATCAAGGGCAGATCGCGCCAGCTTTGCACCCAGCGCGCCATTGCATCGCCGATGATGGTTTCCGATGTCGGGCGCACGACCAAGGGCTCTTCCAGCTTTGCCTCTGGGTCGGGGATCAATTTGCCGCCCGCGCCCGCAATCAAACGGTGATGGGTAACGACCGCCATTTCCTTGGCAAAGCCATCGACATGCTGCGCCTCACGTTCAAAGTTTGAGAGCGGTATGAACAGCGGGAAATAGGCGTTGGAAACCCCTGCGGCCTTGATCCGCTCATCCATCAATCGCTGGATGCGTTCCCATATCCCGTAACCCCACGGCTTAATCACCATGCAGCCGCGCACGCCGGATTCCTCCGCGAGATCGGCGGCGCTGATCACTTCCTGATACCATTTGGCAAAGTCGTCTTCGCGCTTCACATTGAGCGCGTGGCGGATATTGGACACGGATACCTCTGCCTGAAACTTGTTTGAATGAGGCGAACCGCGTGGCTTTATTTGCCCAGTTCGTCCAGCTTCTTTTGCATCGCGGCCATCTGATCGCGCAGCGCAGCGATTTCATCAGAGGTGCTGGAAGGTGCCTGCTTTTCAGGTCTAGGAGCGGCATTTCGCGCAGAACTGCCGGGCAGTCCACCGGGAATGAAGGTTTCCGCCGCCGCGCGCATCATCGCCATATTGGTTTCGTGGATCGCGGCAATCGGGTTGGAACTCATCCCCTTGTCCCATGCTTCGCGGATCTTCGCCTGATTGGCGCGGAAATTGGCCATGCTCGCTTCGAGATAGCTGGGCATCATCGCCTGCATCGAATTGCCGTACATGCCGATCAATTGGCGCAGAAAGCTGACGGGAAGCATCTGTCCGCCATTCGCCTCTTCATCCATAATGATCTGGGTAAGGATCGAATGGGTAATTTCGTCGCCCGTCTTGGCATCGAAAACCGCAAAATCGATATTCTCCCTCACCATTTTTGCAAGGTCTTCCAGCGTGATATAGCTGGACGACGCGGTATTGTAGAGCCGTCGGTTCGCGTATTTCTTAATCACCACCGCTTCTGACGGTGCGCCCGACGAAGCCTCGTTCGATTTGCGTGCCATAAATGCCCCGATATTGTATTTTCCTGTGTCTTAGCATCTGCACAATGTGCAGCGCAATACGAGCCGGGTTGTTTCTTCGCAGATGCAATCACATACGCAGTCTATGGCCAAGCGTAGTCAGTAATTCATATTGCGAAACAGCGCTTTGCTGCGCAGCATCGGGTAAATCATAGGGCACGCTTAGCCAGTCGCCTTCGCCCAGATCGGGGGCGGCGGCGAGATCGACGACAACCATGTCCATCGAAACCTTGCCGAGCAGGCGCAGCGCCCTCCCGCTATGGGTTAACACCCCGCCCGGCCCCCGGCTGCGCAGAAAGCCGTCAGCATAACCCAGCGAAACAGTCCCGACCCGCATCGGCCCGGCGGCGGTGAATTCGCCATTATACCCGACCCTGTCGCCGGGCGTCAGAGTGCGGGTCTGGATGATCGCGGCCTCGACATGGGCGACCTGCCCAATCGTTCCGGTCAATTCTTCGCGCGGAACTCCGCCATAAAGTGCGAGGCCAGGGCGCGTCATGGCGAATGCATAGTCCGCGCCCAGCGCGATGCCCGCGCTGTTGGCGAGGCTGGCCGCGCGATGCGAGACAGCGGGCAGGCAGGCGCGGAAGGCGGTAAGCTGGCGGACATTTTCCGGGCTGTCTTCGTCCGCGCAGGCAAGGTGGCTCATCAACAGATCGATATCGAGCGCGGCGATTGCGGAATCGGACAAATCAGCCGGGGCGACGCCGAGTCGGTTGATCCCGGTGTCCACCATCAAATGGCAGCGCCCACCACTGCCGCCAGTCCAGCGGCGCGCCTGTTCCAGCGAATTGATCACCGGGACCACGCCGCAGCCGGTGGCATAGGCGACATCTTCGGTCCGCACCGGACCGTGAAGCACGGCAATTTGCGCAGGCGGAACATGGTGCAGTGCAGCTTGCACCTCGCTCCAATGCGCGACGAAGAATTGCCGCGCCCCCGCATCGCGCAAGGCCGGCAGGCAGCGATCGACACCCAGGCCATAACAATCCGCCTTGATCGCCGCCCCTGCGCTTGCCGGACCTGACAGGGTATCAAGCGCCCGCCAGTTTGAAGCCAGAGCTTCGGTGTCAATGCGGAGTCTGAGCGTCGGCTCAGGCTGGATCATCTTCGAAATCCCTCGGCGGGCCGCCGCGCAGGCCCCACCATGCAATGATGATCCCGAACGCAACCACGCCCCAAGTGTACCACAGGCCCGAATAGATATCGCCGGTGCTGGCCACGATGACGCCTGCAATGAGCGGCAGGAAACCGCCCAGATAGCCCGCGCCGATATGATACGGTATCGACATGGAGGAATAGCGGATGCGCGGCGGAAACATCTCCGACAACAGCGCCGCAACCGATCCATATGTAAGCGCAGACAACACGCCGAGCATCATCAGCGCAAGGATAATTCCGATCAGATTGGGCAGCGGCGGGACTTGCCGTGAAAAGTCAAACCCGGCCTGCGACAAGGCTGCTTGCAGACCCGCCATGCGTGCCTCACTGCTGTTCAGCCATTCGGGCGCAATCGCCACTGGCGCACCGCCCACACTCAGCGCCAATTGGTCCCCCGGCACGACGCTATAGGCAACCCCGCTGGCGATCAGCGAACCAAGAACCTTGCCGCAATCGCTCTGTTCGCGGTCGAACATTTCGGCAAAGGGATCGGTCACGCATTGCTGGCCCGTCACCACCACAGGATTGCGCTCCGCCGCTTCGGCGAGGGCGGGATTGGCGAGGCTGCCCATGAACCAGAATATCGGAAACAGCAGCAGCAGCGACGCGAGCGCGCCGATGATAATCGGCTTCTTGCGCCCGACCCGGTCTGACCATTTGCCGACGATGACATAGAACGACATCGAAATCAGCCCCGCGATCAGCAGAATGATCTCCACCGTCAATTCATCCAGCCGCATGTCGCCTTTCAGGAACGACAGGCTGGAAAAGAACGCCGTGTACCAGATCGTCGTCAGGATCCCTGCGACGCCGAACAGCGCGACAAAAATGCGTTTCTTGTTGCCGGGATAGGTGAAGCTTTCGATGAACGGATTGCCCGATGTCTCGCCCGCTTCCTTCATCGCTTTGAACACCGGGCTTTCGGACAGTTTGAACCGCATCCACAGCGAGATGATCAGCAGGATGATCGACAGCAGGAAGGGCACCCTCCAGCCCCAGGCGGTAAACGCATCCTCTGGAATGATCAGCCGGCACAGCAGCACCACGATGATCGAAAGGACAAATCCGCCAACGACGCTGGCCTGGATGAAACTGGTGTAGAACCCGCGTTTCTCCGGCGGTGAATGTTCCGCGACATAGATCGCCGCGCCGCCATATTCGCCGCCCAGCGCCAATCCTTGCATCACCCGCAGCAGGATGACGATAATCGGCGCAGCGACCCCGATCTGATCGACCGTCGGGATGAAGCCCACCCCGGCGGTGGCGATCCCCATCAGGGTGACCGTCACCAGAAAAGTGTATTTGCGGCCCAGCCGGTCCCCCAGAAACCCGAACAGGATCGCGCCAATCGGCCGGAACGCAAACCCGACCGCAAAGGTTGACCACACCAGCAACAATCCCAGCGTCGGATCGTCAACGTCGTAAAATGCATCTTTCAAAATGTAGGCGAGCGTTCCGTAGATGAAGAAATCATACCACTCGAAAATCGTGCCTGCCGACGAAGCACCGACCACCAGCCGGATTTCTGAAGCCGACGGTTCTCGATCGCTGAGTGCTTGTGCTTCTGCCATTGGGGCCCCTGTTCCTCGCTGTGCCCGATCAAGCCGGGCCTCTCCAATGCAGCGGTCTAGCCGCAGTTCGGTTGAGAGGAAAGCGCCGCCGCTGCGGCTCTCCACGGCAGCAGGATTGCCTCGTGCCGCGCTGGATAGGCTCGGGCGGCATCGAGCAATTCGAGCCGGGGCAGGATCGTATGCGGTGCATCCCCGTGCAGCCAATCCCCCATCGCTTCCAGCTTTGCAGTGATCGCGCGCGCGTCCATTCCCGGCGCTGCTGCGGCAAAGATTGCAGCGGACGCCTGACCCACAGCACAGGCGGACACTTCCATTCCGATCTGCTCGATTGCACCGTCTGCGCGAAGTGCCCCGCTCAGCAGCACCTCGCTGCCGCAAGTGCGCGATTTTGCGCGGCCTTGCAGTGGCTGGGCCGGATCGCGGGGACAGGCCGCGAGCTCCACCGCCAGCGCCAGCAATGTTGGAGTATAGAGCCGCGCAGCGCCGTTGGTTGTTGGATCAGCTTTCATCCGCCGTATTTTCTGCGCCAGTCAATTGCTCGCGGCGCTCTGCAATCATTCCGACCAGTTCGCGCGAAAATGCATCGGCAGCAGGGTAGGTGCGCGCTTGCTTGATCCAGTCGGGCCGTCCCTTATAGCCCCACACCGTGTCAAAGCCGAGCACCAGCACCGAAAAGGCAAACACCACGATCAGCGCGCCTTTAACCGTGCCAAAACCAAACCCCAGAACCCGGTCAATAGGGCCGAGGATCGACCCCCTCGACGCCTCGCCAACATTGCCTGCAATCACTTTCATCGCGGCATAGGGGATCAGCAGCAACAGCGAGAATGCCAAGATCGCTGTCGCCGATTCGGCATCGTAATAATCGCGCAAGAATTCGGTCAGCGGGCGGTGCAGATAATAGACCGAGAACGCAGCAAGGATCCATGCGGCAAGGCTGAGCACTTCCTGCACCAATCCGCGCAGGAAACCCCCGATTGCCGCCACCGCGACAATGAACAGCACGATTATGTCAAAGCCTGTCATATTGCGATGTGTATTATTGCGTGCCCATCACCCGGTCAACGAGCTTGGCCAGCCCATTGACCGGTCGGTAATCAAGCTTCGACGAAGCGGTCTTGGCATCGGGTGGGCCGTAGCCGCTGGTAAAGCCGAGCTTGGCCGCTTCGCGCAGGCGCAAATCGGCATGGGCAACCGGGCGAATCTCTCCGGCGAGCGAAACCTCACCAAACCACGCCGATTTAATCGGCAACGGCCTGTCAGCCAGCGCCGATACGAGCGCCGCAGCCACCGCAAGATCGGCAGCCGGATCGGATAGCCGATAACCGCCCGCAATGTTGAGATAGACCTCTGCCGAAGAGAAATTCAGCCCGCAGCGCGATTCGAGCACCGCCAGCAGCATCGCCAGCCGCCCGCTATCCCAACCCACCACCGCGCGGCGCGGGGTAGCGCCCGATTGCAGGCGGACGATCAAGGCCTGAATCTCGACCAGCACCGGGCGCGTCCCTTCGAGCGCGGGAAACACCGCGCTGCCCGCCAATGGATGATCGCGGCCCGACAGGAACAGCATCGAAGGGTTGGCGACTTCCTCCAGCCCCCCGGTTTCCATCGAGAAAACGCCGATTTCGTCGACCGCGCCAAAGCGATTCTTGAGCGCGCGCAGGATGCGGTATTGATGGCTGCGCTCGCCTTCAAAACTCATCACCACATCGACCATATGTTCGAGCACGCGCGGCCCGGCGATGCTGCCATCCTTGGTCACATGGCCGACCAGCATCAACGCACAGCCGCTCGCCTTGGCATAGCGGATCAATTCAAACGCGCAGCCGCGCACTTGGCTAACGGTGCCGGGCGCGCCTTCGATTGTGTCGGAATGCATGGTCTGGATCGAATCGATCACCAGCAGATCGGGCGGCGGCCCCTCCCCCAGCGTCGTCAGAATATCGCGCACCGATGTTTCCGATGCGAGCCGGATCGCCGCGTCGGCCACGCCCAGCCGCTTGGCCCGCAGTCGCACCTGACCCGCCGCTTCCTCGCCGCTGACATAGACGACATCGTTGCCGCCGCGCGCGATCGTCGCGGCGGTCTGGAGCAGCAAGGTCGATTTGCCAATTCCCGGATCGCCGCCCATCAGCACCGCAGAACCGGGCACAATCCCCCCTCCCAGCGCGCGGTCAAACTCCGCAAGCCCGGTGGATTTGCGCACCGGCAATTCCACTGGTTGATTGAGCGGTACGAATTGAATACCCCGACCGCCGCGCGAAAGATCGTGCTTTTGCGAGAAAACCGTGGCCGGGGCATCCTCGGTCAGTGTGTTCCATTCCTTGCAATCGTCGCATTGCCCCTGCCAACGGGGGGAGACGCTGCCGCAATTCGCACAAATATATCGCCGTTTGGTCTTTGCCATGACTGCGATCTGTAACCAGAACAGAAGTTGAACACAATTGCATTTCAAGGCACTTGCGCAGTAGGATGATCGCGATGCGTCAAATGGAACTCAGACTTGCGCTCATCTGCTACGGCGGGGTCAGCCTTGCGGTATATATGCACGGCGTGACCAAGGAAGTGTGGCACCTCGCACGCGCCAGCCGGTGCTATCACTCGGGCGAAGCGGAAACCTTGACCGGCGTTGCGGCGGTGTACCGCGATCTGCTCGCCCGCATCGAACAGGACCACAAGCTGCGTCTGCGCGTCCTGCCCGATATTCTGACCGGAGCGAGCGCGGGCGGCATCAATGCGGTGTTTCTGGCGCAGGCCATCCATTCTGGGCATAGCCTTGAACCGCTGACCGATCTGTGGCTCGAAAATGCCGATGTCAGCGAATTGACCGACCCCGATGCTCAGCCCGTGTGGCGCTATGCCAAGGTTTGGGCGCAGCCAATTGCCGACTGGTTCCTGCGCCGTCCGGGTAACGCGGTCAGCGAAAGCGTCTCTCCCGAAACCCGCGAAGAGGTGCGCCGCAAAGTGTCGCAATTGGTGCGTGGGCGCTGGTTCAATCCGCCGTTTTCAGGCTCGCGGTTTTCCGCCATGTTGTTTGAGGCGCTGGAAGCGATGGCGCAAACCAAAGCAGGCCCACCGCTGCTGCCGCCGATGCACCCGATGGACCTGTTTGTAACCGCCACCGATTTTCGCGGACATGCGGAAATGCTGCGGCTCAATTCTCCGCCGGTCATTCAAGAGACCGAACACCGGATGCCGATCGATTTCCGCGCGCTGACACCGGATGCGCCGGGTGTCTGGTTGGCAGACCCGCTCGAACTGGTGCTTGCTGCGCGCTCCACCGCTAGCTTTCCCGGTGCATTCCCGCCATTGATGCTGCGCGAGATTGATGATCTGGCCAAAACGAAAAGTCATCTTTGGTCCACGCGGGGCGCGTTCCTGTCGCGGGTCATGCCGGTCCATGTCCGGGACGGTTCGATTGACGATGTTGCGTTGATCGACGGGTCGGTGCTCGTCAACGCGCCGTTTGGCGCGGCGCTGGAATCGATGCAGGGCCGATCTTCGCAGCGCGAGGTTGACCGCCGTTTTGTCTATATTGACCCGCGCCCTGATCGCAGCGCATCCGGCCATGGAGGCGGCGATGCTGCGGCGGCACAGGTGGGGTGGTTCGGCGCGATCTTTGGCTCGCTGTCGACGATCCCGCGCGAACAACCGATCCGCGATGATCTTGAACGAATAGAGGCGCAATCGCGCGATGCCGCGCGGCTCAGGCGGATTGTCATGGGATTGCGCCCGCAAATTGACCGCGCGGTGGAGCGTTTGTTCGGCCGCACCTTCTTTATGGACAGCCCGACTCCCAAGCGGCTGGCCAATTGGCGCGCCCGCGCGCAGCAGGCGGCCGCTGAGAGCGCCGGATATGCGTTCGGCGCTTATGCCCAGACCAAATACAGCGCGATCATCGAGCGTCTGGCGCAGCTGACTCATAACGCTGCGCCGGAACTGGCCTTGACCGACAGCGCACCCATCGCGGCGGCATTTCGGGCGGAGATGGAGGCGCGTGGGCTTGATGAATTAACCGAAGAAAGCGGCGGAGCAAGCGCGCCTGCGATCGCGTTTTTTCGCGCGCATGACATCGGGTTCAGGACGCGGCGCCTGCAATTGCTGGCACGCAGACTGTCGCGCGATTGGGAGGTCGATCCGGAAATCCCGGACGATGCGCTCGATCTTGCGCGGGAGAAGATTTACGACATTCTCGCGCTGTATCGCCGCGCTGATGACAATGCGATCCTCGGCGCAAAGCTGGGGCAAGGGTTTGATGAATTGGCGCGCGGCGTGCTTGAAAGACCCGGCGACGTGCTGGATTTTTTGGCCCGCACCCGGCTGCTGCCCGAAACCGATCTTGAGGCGGAGGTGATGTTTGCCGAGGCGCTTGGCAAAATGCCGCGCAATCTTAAGCGGCGAATGCTGCTGACCTATCTGGGTTTTCCATTTTACGACGTGGCAACCTTGCCGCTGACTCAGCGCGAAGGCTTGGCCGAATACAACCCGGTCAAGATCGATCGGATTTCGCCGGATGACGCGCTCTCGATCCGCGATGGCGGAACGCAGGCGACCCTTCGCGGCATTGAATTCTATAATTTCGGCGCGTTCTTCAGCCGGGCTTACCGTGAAAACGATTACCTGTGGGGCCGTCTGCATGGCGCGGAGCGGATGGTTGATCTGGTTGCATCAACCGCTCCGGGCGGGATGGAGCAAAGCGCACTACAATCGGTCAAGCGAGCAGCGTTTCTGGCGATCCTCGACGAAGAAAGCGCCGCTGGACGGTGCCAGGCGGGCCTTATCAATGCACTGCGAGCAGAAGTGGAGGCGCGGCTGACAAGCTAGCCTACTTCCGGTCAGGTCCCGAATGCGTCTTTCAGCTTGCTGAAGAAACTGCGGCTTTCGGGGCATTCATCGCCGGTTTCCGTCTCGCGGAACTGCTCCAGAATTTCTTTCTGTTTGCGGCTGAGCCGGGTCGGGGTTTCGACCACAATCTCCACCACCAGATCACCGCGCCCACGGCCCTGCAACACCGGCATTCCGGCACCGCGCACCCGCAATTGCTTACCCGACTGGATGCCGACCGGGATTTCAACCGTGTTGGTGCTGCCGTCGAGATCGGGAATATCGACGCTGCCGCCCAAGGCCGCGGTCGTGAATGTCACCGGGATGCGGGTCGCCAGAGTGGTCCCTTCACGTTCAAACAGCGTGTGCGGTTTGACGTGGATAAAGATGTAAAGGTCACCAGAAGGCGCGCCGCGTTGCCCCGCCTCTCCCTTGCCCGACAGACGGATGCGCGTGCCCGTATCGACGCCTGGCGGGATTTCGACCGACAGGGCCTGCGCCCGGTCCACTCGGCCTTCGCCCCGGCAATCGCCGCAGGGGTCTTCGATCACCTGACCGCGCCCGCCGCAAGTCGGGCAAGGACGCTCGACCACGAACACGCCCTGCTTGGCGCGCACCGACCCGTGCCCGTGGCACAGATTGCAGATGCGTTCCGATGTGCCGGGCGCAGCGCCCGATCCGTCACAGGTCTTGCAGCTTTGTGAGACTTCGATTTCGATCTCGGTCGATTTGCCGTGAAACGCCTCTTCGAGCGAGACCTGCATATCATAGCGCAGGTCCGCGCCGCGCCGTTGTTGCTGGCGCGCGCCGCCCATCCCGCCCCCGCCGAAAGCGCTGCCAAAGATGGTTTCGAAAATATCGCCAATATCGGCAAAATCCCCCGATCCGCCGCGCCCGCCAAATCCTGATCTGCCCCCGCCGCCATTCATGCCTTGCGTGAAGGCTTCATGGCCAAAGCGGTCATAGGCAGCCCGCTTTTGCGGGTCCTTGAGACATTCATAGGCCTCGCCAACGGCCTTGAACCGGGCCTCGGCCTCGGCATCGCCGGGATTGCGGTCCGGGTGCCATTTCATCGCGAGCTTGCGGTATGCGCTTTTCAGCGCTGCGCCATCGGCGTCACGCGATACCTGCAATGTCTGGTAATAATCGGTCTGCGCAGAAGCCATAATGCTACCTTTCAGCCAGCCCCGCTATTCGCGCCAAATTGCGCAAACAACGGGGCGGCAGAGGGTTAATCGCCTAGGCCTTCTTGTCGTCGTCGACTTCGGAGAATTCCGCATCGACGACATCTTCGTCCGCAGCATTGTCCGTGGCAGCTTCTTCGCCTGCATCTGCGGCGTCAGGCGCGCTCTCCTGCGTCTGCTTGTAGATTTGCTCGCCCATTTTCATCGCCGCTTGGGTCAATTCCTGAGCCTTGGCGTTGATGTCATCGGCGTCGCCGCCTTCGAGCGCGGTCTTGGTCGCGGCAAGCGCTTCCTCAACCGCAGCCTTGGTTTCGGCGTCGATCTTGTCGCCGTTTTCCTCAAGCTGCTTTTCGGTTGCATGGACAAGGCTATCTGCCTGATTGCGGGCCTCTGCCGCAGCGCGGCGCTTCTTGTCCTCTTCAGCGAATTTTTCTGCGTCCTGCACCATCTGGTCGATGTCGCTGTCCGACAGACCGCCCGAAGCCTGAATCTTGATCGTCTGTTCCTTGCCGGTGCCCTTGTCCCGGGCAGCAACGCTGACGATGCCGTTGGCGTCGATGTCAAAGGTCACCTCGATCTGCGGCACGCCGCGCGGTGCAGGCGGGATGCCGACAAGGTCGAAATTGCCGAGCAGCTTGTTATCCGCAGCCATTTCGCGCTCGCCCTGAAAGACCTTGATCGTTACCGCGTTCTGATTGTCTTCGGCGGTCGAATAGGTCTGGGTCTTTTTGGTCGGGATCGTCGTGTTGCGGTCGATCATGCGGGTGAACACGCCGCCCAGCGTTTCAATCCCCAGCGACAGCGGGGTCACGTCGAGCAGCAGCACATCCTTAACATCGCCCTGCAGCACACCCGCCTGAATGGCCGCGCCCATGGCGACGACTTCATCGGGGTTCACGCCGGTGTGCGGCTTGGCTTCGAAGAACTTCTCCACCACTTCGCGCACTTTCGGCATACGGGTCATGCCGCCGACCAGGATCACTTCGTCGATTTCATCCTTGGAAACGCCCGCATCAGCCAGCGCTTTCTTGCACGGGTCGAGCGTCCGGTTGATAAGCGAGCCGACCAGCTTTTCAAGATCGGCACGGGTGATCGTTTCGACCAGATGGAGCGGAGTTGAAGAACCGCCTTCCATCCGCGCGGTGATGAACGGCAGATTGATCTCGGTAGAGGCCGAGCTGGACAGCTCAATCTTCGCCTTCTCAGCCGCTTCCTTCAGACGTTGAAGCGCGAGCTTGTCGGTCTTCAGATCCATGTTTTCCTTTTTCTTGAAGGAATCAGCGAGATATTCGACAATCGCATTGTCAAAATCTTCGCCGCCAAGGAAGGTGTCGCCATTGGTCGATTTGACCTCAAACACGCCGTCCCCGATTTCAAGGATCGAAACGTCGAAAGTGCCGCCGCCAAGGTCATAGACGGCGATGGTCTTGCCATCTTCCTTGTCCATGCCATAGGCGAGCGCCGCAGCAGTCGGTTCGTTGATGATGCGCAGCACTTCGAGCCCGGCGATCTGCCCGGCATCCTTGGTCGCCTGACGCTGAGCGTCGTTGAAATAGGCCGGAACGGTGATAACCGCCTGCGTCACTTCTTCGCCAAGATAGCTTTCGGCGGTTTCTTTCATCTTTTGCAGGATGAATGCCGAAACCTGGCTGGGCGAATAATCCTCCGACCCCGCCTTGACCCAGGCATCTCCGTTTTTGCCCTTGACGATGGTGTAGGGAACGATGTCCATGTCTTTCTTGGTCGTGGGGTCATCGAACCGGCGACCGATCAGACGCTTGATCGCAAACAGGGTGTTGTCGGGGTTGGTCACCGCCTGACGCTTGGCCGGCTGACCGATCAGGCGTTCACCGTCCTTGGTGAAAGCAACAATCGAAGGCGTCGTGCGCGCACCTTCGGAATTTTCGATAACCTTGGGTTTGCCGCCGTCCATTACCGCAACGCAGCTGTTGGTCGTGCCAAGGTCGATACCGATTACTTTACCCATATTTTCCCATCCATTGGATCATAGTTGGACACCGCGCCTTGCGTTTCCCGAAATTGGCGAAACGGTTCGGCGGCTCGAATATGGGGCGGATATAGGTGCGGTTTCGCTTGGCACAAGAACACCAAGGGCCTAGTTTTTCGCCTATCCCCGATCACGGGCACAACAAGGACAGAACCAGAATGACCACATACAGGATTGCCGCAGCTACGAAACGGGCAGCAACTGCGCTCGCGTTGGGCGCAACTTTCGCATTGGCCGCTTGCGGTTCCGAGGCCGAAACCGTGGCGTCCGCGCCCGAAGGCGTAATCGAAGGTGTGACGATCGAGAATGCGCGGATGGTGCTGGCCCCGGTGCAAGGCAATCCGGCGGCGGTCTATTTCGATTTCTCCTACAATGGGGACCGCGCCTTTTCGCTCGGCCGGGTATCGGTCGAAGGGACGCAAAGTGCGATGATGCATCAATTTGGCGAATATGATTTCAAGGTGCAGATGATGGAAGCGCTGCCGATCCCGGTGACCAATGGCACCAAGGTCGAATTCAAGCCGGGCGATTATCACGTCATGGCGTTTGAAGTGTCCCCTGATCTCAAACCCGGAGACACCACTGAAGTTACCTTGACCGTGTCAGGCGGGGACAAGCACAAATTCACCGCAGACATCCGCGCCGCCGGGGAAGAGCGCTGAACTCTGCTCCTGCCTGCCCGATTGGCGGAGAGCGGCACCTTACGCCGGGCGAGGTCGCGCTGGCTCGCACGGTGTTCGGCGATGCCATAGAATATGGCGAAGTAAAAATCCGGCGGCGCAAATGGTTTGCCTTGCAACCCAAGCGTGTAACCATGGCGCCGCGCGGCCATTTGCACTTTCATCCCGGCGGAGACACCTATTGCGATGATTTTTCCGCGCAGAACGTGCTGCGTCAGGGGCTGCTAATACATGAATTGACCCATGTCTGGCAGACGCAGCAACATGGCAATTGGTATCTCCTGCTCAACCGTCATCCGTTCTGCCGCTATTCATATAGCCTGATGCCCGGACAGCCTTTTCGTGCCTATGGCATCGAACAACAGGCCGAAATCGTGAAGCACGCATTCTGGTTGCGGCACGGGGTCAGGATGGCGGGGATTGCGGATAAATCGGCCTATGACGTGCTGGTCAAATTCGACGGCGCAACTTTGTAGATGAATTTGCCGTAGCGCGCCCCAACGGCACCTGAAAAAAGCGATTGGCGCATGCCTGATGCCGCGTTAGCTCCCCTGAAAGCTGAGGTTAAAGGAGACCGTCATGATCACCGCAGGAAAGCACGAAGGCGCGCATGTCATCACCCTTGACGATGGTAAGGTGAACGCGCTTAACAAGGAAAAGCTGGACGCTCTGGTGGCGGCGCTTGCAGAATCCGCCAGCGACCACGCGCCAGTTGTGATCCGGGGGCGCAAGGGCATTTTCTCTGCCGGATTTGATCTAAAGGGTTTTGCAGCCGGACCGCAGACCGCAATCGCGCAATTGCAGGCGGGCAAGGATGCTATCCTTGCCATTCTGCGCCACCCTGCCCCGGTGGTGACCGTCTGCGAAGGCCACGCCTATCCGATGGGCGCGTTCCTGATGCTGGCGGCGGACCGCGCCATCGGCACCGAAGGCGATTTCGTCTGCGGCATGAATGAAAGCGCAATCGGAATGGCGCTGCCAATATATCCGATGATATTGGGCGCAGCGCGGCTCAATCCGGCCGGGCGCAAGGCGGTCGCCACCGCGCGGATGTTCACCCCGCACGAAGCACGCGAGGCGGGATATTTCGACGATGTCGCCGCGCCAGCGGATGTCGATGCGCTGCTGTCCAAGGTGTTGGGAGAGCTCAAAGCTCTCAATGCCGGAGCATTTGCCGCCAACAAATCGGCGATGAACCGTCAGCTCATCGCCGATATAGAAGCCAGCCCGCTTCCCGATTTCGGCTAAAGGCTGTTACCCCGGCTTTTTGGCCACGGCGACCATTGCGGGGCGCAGCAGGCGGTCCTTTATCATCCAGCCTGCTTGCATTTCCTGAATAACCGTGCCCGGTTCGTGTTCGTCGCTGGGGATTTCCAGCATCGCCTGATGCTGGTTCGGGTCAAGCGGCATGCCCATTGCGGCCACACGTTCGATACCGTTTTGTTTGAACACCTTTTCAAGCTCGCGCTGGGTCGCCTCTAGCCCGATCACGAGCCCTTTCATCTTGTCATCTCCGCGCAGGCTCTCCGGGATCGCCTCAATCGCGCGCGACAGATTGTCGGCCACGCTCAATATATCGCGGGCAAAGCCGGTCGCGGCATAATTGCGTGCATCAACGATGTCTTTCTCTGCACGGCGGCGCACATTCTGTGTTTCGGCCTTGGCATAGAGCACGTCCTGCTTTGCCGCCTCAAGATCGCGGCGCAGATTTTCCAACGCCTCGCCAATTGGATCGGGGCCAGCAGCCTCACACGAATCCTCATCATCAACGAGAAATTCGTCCGGTACGCCCTTCAATTCTGCTTCTGCCGCAGCATCATACTGCGGTTTGTCATTGTCGATCATATGTTCTGAATATCCATTCAAGCAATGAGTTTGCCCAGAGAACGACCAAGGGTTTGCCCCAAGGACCGCGCCGTCAGATCAACCATGGGGACCACGCGCGCGTAATTCAACCTTGTCGGACCGATCACCCCCAGCACTCCGACCACCCTGCCCTCCATATCTCGGTAGGGCGAGGCAATCACCGAAGAACCGGAAAGCCCGAACAATCGGTTCTCGCTGCCGATGAAAATCCGCGTGGCATTGGCATCGCGCGCGCTTTCGAGCAGTGCCGAGACCGATTGCTTGTTTTCCAGATCATCGAGCAGCGATCGGACCCGCTCAATATCGCCCATCGCCGCCTCGTCCAGCAGATTGGCAGCGCCGCGCACGATCAGCACGGGGCGGGCATCGGCATCCTTGCTCCACACCGCCAGCCCGCGTTCGACCAGATCACGGCTCGCCTGATCGAGCTGGGTTTTGCCCGCAGCGATTTCGGCATGCATCGCCTGCGAGGCTTCGGCAAGGGTTCGCCCGGCGAGGCGCGAGGTGATGTAATTGCTTGCCGCCTCCAATGAACCAGCAGCAGCACCGTTCACTGCATTGGCCATGTCGAAGACACGGTTTTCAACCCCGCCATCTTCTCCGACCAGCACCGCCAGCGCGCGGCCCTGTCCCAATGCCACCAGGCTGAACTGCGCCAGCCGTTGTTCACGCGGGGGAACCATGACCATCCCGGCCGCACCCGACAGCTCGGAAAGCAGCGCGCTGGTCTGCTGTAATGCCTGTTCCACCGGTCCGCTTTCCGAAAGCCGGGCCTCGATCTGCGCGCGTTCCTCAGCGGTCGGTTCGGACACGCGCATCATGCCATCCACGAAAATGCGCAGGCCCGCATCGGTCGGCATCCGCCCTGCGCTGGTATGCGGAGCGGCGAGCAGGCCGAGGCTTTCGAGGTCTGCGAGAACCGAGCGGATCGATGCGGACGACAGGTTGATTCCGCTATCGCCTGAAAGCGTCTTTGACCCCACTGGCTGTCCGCTTTCGAGATATTCCTCCACCACGCGCCGAAAAATGTCGCGCGCTCGGATCGTGAGTTCGGTGATGGGAGGAGACGCCATGTGGCTTGAATAGGCAAAGCATCTGATTTCGCCAAGTCTGCGGCTTGCACCCACCAGACATTTGGACCGGAGCTTGCCCCCTGCGCTGTTCACAGCCAAACCGCGCAGCGACACAGCGACTCGCAAACAAGGATCCTAACCATGCGCCCATCAGGACGCGCGCCCGACGAAATGCGCGCCATCACCATCGAAACCGGCTTTACCAAACATGCCGAGGGTTCGTGTCTCATCAGCTTTGGCGGAACGCGGGTGCTATGCACGGCGAGCGTTGAGAAAGGCGTGCCGCCGTGGCTGCGCGGCAAGGGCGAAGGCTGGGTGACGGGCGAATATTCGATGTTGCCGCGCGCCACCCACACCCGCGGCGCACGCGAAGCGGCACGCGGAAAGCAATCGGGACGGACGCAGGAAATTCAGAGGCTGATCGGGCGCTCCTTGCGCGCCGTGGTCGATCTGCAAAAGCTTGGGGAGCGGCAGATCACGCTCGATTGCGATGTGATTCAGGCCGACGGCGGCACCCGCACCGCCTCGATTTCGGGCGCATGGGTCGCATTGCGACTGGCGGTCAATGGCCTGATCGAATCGGGCGCGATCAAAAACGATCCGATTACTGCACAAGTCGCGGCGATTTCCTGCGGCATTTACAAGGGCACACCGGTGCTCGACCTGGATTATGACGAGGATTCAAGCGCCGATGCCGACGCCAATTTTGTTCTGATCGAAGGCGGCAAAATCGCCGAGGTGCAGGCCACGGCAGAGGGCGCAACCTATGATGAGGAAGCGCTGCTGCGCTTGCTCCGTCTAGCCCGGATAGGCTGCGACGGAATTTTCGCTGCACAATTGGATGCGGTAAAATGACCCGGCTGGGGGGCGGGTCGCTGGTGATAGCGACGCACAATGCGGGCAAGCTGAAAGAGATTTCGGCGCTGCTTGCCCCATATGGGGTGAAGTGCATTTCCGCAGGCTCGCTCGGCTTGCCCGAGCCGGCTGAGACCGGCACCACATTTGTGCAGAATGCACTCATCAAGGCGCGCGCGGCTGCGCAGGCTTCGGGTCTGGCAGCGCTCGCCGATGACAGCGGGCTGAGCGTCGATGCGCTGGACGGGCGGCCCGGTGTCTACACCGCAGATTGGGCCGAACGGCAGTGGTTCGAAGGCGCGCCGGGGCGCGACTGGCACATGGCGATGGGCAAAGTCGAAGGGATGCTGCAAGCCATTGGCCCCGAGACCGACCGAACGGCCGCGTTTCATTGCGTGCTGGCTGTCGCTTGGCCCGGCGGCGAACACGCTGTTTACGAAGGGAAATGTGCGGGCTCGCTGACCTGGCCGCCGCGCGGAGCATTGGGTTTTGGCTATGACCCGGTGTTTGTGCCCGAAGGCCGTCAAGAGACATTTGCCGAAATCGCGCCAGAAGAAAAGCACGCCATCAGCCACCGCGCCGATGCCTTTGCGAAACTGGTCGCGGATCAATTTGGCGGCTAGAACCGCCGCATGGCCCGCGCACTCTATATTCACTGGCCCTTCTGCGCGAAGAAATGCCCCTATTGCGACTTCAATTCGCATGTCCGCGACAGTGTTGATGTCGCCCTGTGGAAGTCTGCGCTGCTGGCCGATATGCGCGCGGAAGCGGCGGCGGCGGGGGACGAGACGCTGACCTCGATCTTCTTTGGCGGCGGCACCCCATCGCTGATGCCGCCCGCGCTGGTCGAGCGCCTGCTGCAAGAAGCGCAAGTTTTATGGGGGTTTGCACCCGATATCGAAATCACGCTGGAGGCCAATCCCTCCTCCGTCGAAGCCGCCAATTTCGCCGATTTGGCATTGGCGGGGATCAACCGCGTATCGCTTGGCGTGCAGTCGCTGGAGGACGCGGAGCTGCGCTGGTTGGGGCGGCTTCACGGGGTGCAAGAAGCTTTAAGGGCGCTGCAACTCGCTCAAACATGCTTTCAAAGGGTGAGTTTTGACCTGATCTATGCCCTGCCCGATCAGACCCCTGCGCAATGGGAGGCGCAGCTTACGCAGGCGCTGTCATTCGGCACCTCGCACCTGTCGCTTTACCAGCTCACCATCGAGCCGGGGACCCGGTTTGAAACGGATGTGCGGCGCGGGCGCTTTGCTCCGCTGGATGATGACCGCGCGGCTGACCTCTATGCACTGACTCAGCAACTCACCGCCAGCGCGGGCCTGCCGGCTTATGAGACCAGCAATCACGCCCGCCCCGGTCAGGAAAGCCGGCACAACCTTACCTATTGGCGGTATCAGGATTACGCCGGGATCGGCCCCGGCGCGCATGGCAGGCGGGGTGGTTTTGCGACAGTGCGGCACAAGAAGCCGGAGAATTTCCTCAAAGCCGTGGCGACACGCGGTCACGGCATAGCCGAACAGACCATGCTGCACCAAGACGAGCAAGTGTCCGAGGCGCTGCTCATGGGCCTGCGCCTTGCCGAGGGGATCGACCTTGCCGCGCTGGAGCAACGGTTCGCGCGCGAACGCTCGACGATGGTGAGCGAAAAGGCGCTGGCGACCTACACCGATCTCGGGTTCGTCTGGCAGCGCGGGACCCGCATCGGGATCAATCCCAATGGCATGGCCGTGCTCAACACTCTGATCGAGGTCCTGGTGGCGGATGGGCTGGTGCAGGCATGAGCGCTGCCGATATCCTCGATCAGTGGCGCGCGCACCTTACCGACGCCCGCCGCCGCAGCCCGCATACGGTGCGCGCCTATCTCTCGGCGGCGCAGCGGATCATGGCGGCGCGCGGGCTGGAGGATTGGGAGGGGGTCGCCAGCCTTGAGGGCCAAGATCTGCGCAGCCATCTCGCCGCGCGCCGCAGCGAAGGCATCGCCAATGCCAGCGCCGCGCGCGAACTCTCGGCGCTCAAGGCCTTCATCGCCTATGCCCGCGCCGAAAGCGGCGATCCCGACCCCGCCGCCCCTCGCCTGCGCGGCCCGCGCCTCAAGAAGGGCCTGCCCCGCCCCGTCACCCCGGATGAGGCGGTGAACCTCGCTGATCTGGTCGATGGCACGGCCACCGAGGAATGGATCGGCGCGCGCGACCGGGCGGTGCTGCTGCTGATGTATGGCAGCGGCCTGCGCATTGCAGAGGCGCTGTCGCTGCAAGGCCGTGACGTGCCGCTGGGGGAGACGTTGATGGTAACCGGGAAAGGGGGCAAGCAGCGCTTGGTGCCCATTTTGCCGATCACGCGCGAGGCGGTGGCGGAATATGTGCGGCTGTGCGTATTGCCACTGTCTGCCAAGGAACCCCTGTTTCGCGGAGCCAAGGGCGGTGCGCTGTCGCAAGGCATGGTGCAAAAGGCAATAGCGCGGGCGAGGCGAGCGCTGGGTTTGCCGGATACGGCGACGCCGCATGCCTTGCGGCATTCGTTTGCGACGCATCTGCTCAGCGCAGGCGCGGATTTGCGTAGTTTGCAGGAATTGCTGGGCCACGCCTCGTTGGGTTCGACGCAGATATACACCAAGGTTGATGCGGCACGGATGCTGGAGGATTATCGCAGCGCGCATCCTAGGGTGCGGAAGGGTTGATTGCGTGACATCAGCAAGCGACCTCGTTCCTGCCTACTGCCTTATCGTCGCCCCGGGCTTGACCCGGGGTCCCGCTTATCCTTCACTCCGGCGATGGATCACGAGAACACCGGGGGCTGGGTTTACATCATGGCCGACCGCTATCGCGGCACGCTGTAGTCGGTGTTACCGCCGATCTGCCGTTCAGAATCAGTCTGCACCGTGAGGGGACGGGTTCTGATTTCTGCGCGCGATACGGCTTGAAGAGGCTGGTCTGGGCGGAGCAATGTGAGGCGATCCACGCCGCAATAGCACAGGAAAAGCGTATCAAACGCTGGCGCCGCCAGTGGAAGTTTGAACTGATCGAGAAAGCCAACCCGGGATGGGACGATCTGTTTGTATCCTTGGCGTGAAGACCTCGAAGCAAGCGGGACCCCGGGTCAAGCCCGGGGCGACGGGATGGCGGTAACCCACCCAATGCCGGTAAAAGGTTAGCCAGACCCTAGCCTCTAAGAGCAGATTCAGTCCCCCAACCGCGCCTCAATCGCGTCCCAGATCATTCCCGGCAGGTCCGTCCCGTCGAACTCCGAAATCGCCACGATCCCCGTCGGCGAAGTCACGTTGATCTCGGTCAGCCATTTGCCGCCGATCACGTCGATGCCAACAAAGGTCAGCCCCAACCGCTTCAAATCCGGCCCCATCGCCTCGCAAATCTCGATCTCGCGCTCCGTCAGCTCGGTCTTTTGCGCGCTTCCGCCCATTGCCAGGTTGCTTCGGAACTCGCCCTCGCCCGGTATGCGGTTGATTGCGCCAGCGATCTCTCCGTCTATCAGGACGATGCGCTTGTCGCCCTCGGCCACTTCGGGGAGGAAGGGCTGGACCATATGCGGTTCGGGCCAGGTCTGGTTGAACACCTCGAACAGCGCAGTGAGGTTGTCGCCGCTTTCCGGCACGCGGAAAATCGCCTTGCCGCCATTGCCGTGGATGGGCTTCACCACCACTGCGCCGTGCTCCGCCATGAAGCGGCGCACTTCGTCCACGTTGCGGGTCACCAAAGTCGGCGGCATGAAGCGGCGGTAATCGAGCACCATCACCTTTTCTGGCGCATTGCGGACGCTGGCGGGATCGTTGACCACCAGCGTCTCGCCCTTGATCCGTTCGAGCAGATGGGTCGCGGTGATATAGCCCATGTCGAAGGGCGGGTCTTGCCGCATCAAAACCACGTCGATATCGCGCCCAAGGTCGAGCCGGACGCCCGCGCCTTTCTCGAAATGGTCGCCCACCACGCGGCGGACTTTCACCGGGAAGCACTGCGCATAAAGCCGGTCATCAGCGTCCAATGTCAGGCTTTCGACGTGATATTCGAGCACCTCATACCCGCGTTCCTGCGCGGCGAGCATCAGCGCGAAACTGCTGTCGCCCTTGATGTTGATGTTTTCGATGGGGTCCATCTGGACCGCGATTTTTAGGGTCAAACCTTAACTCCATTCGTCATTGCGAGCGTAGCGAAGCAATCCAGTGCCCAACGCGCAAACGCTCTGGATTGCCGCGCCGCTTCGCTCCTCGCAATGACGAAAGAGCGGGCATTTCAAGGCATCCACGCGTTTTCAATGTGGCGCGGCCTGCTGCCGGGTGCAAGCAGGATAACGTCGATCCGCAAGTCTTCGCCGCCGGTTGCATATTCATGCGCCACTATCTCCACCGCGGCTGCCACCCGTGCTAGCCGGCGTTCGTCGATCGCAGTGTCGAGATCGGCGGCGCGCTTGCGCCACTTGACCTCGATAAAGGCGACAAGACCGGGTTTGCGCGCGATCAGGTCAATCTCTCCCAGCTTGGTCTTGACCCTTTCGGCGACCACCTGCCAGCCTTGCTGCATCAGCCACTGCGCTGCCTGCGCCTCACCCTCCCGGCCTTTCCGGTCTGCGATGACGCGCTTTTCACTCATTGCGATTTCAGCTCGACCGCGCGGGCGTAGAGCGTCTGGCGGTCCATCCCGGTCAGTCTGGCGACCGTTCCCGCAGCCTTGCTGGCGCTCATTTCCTCCAGCGCCTCGCGCAGCAGCGCGTCGGAATCATGCGCCGTCACCTGTTCAGCCGGTGGGCCGACCAGCAAGACAATCTCGCCCTTGGGTGGGTGCGCCGTGTAATATTCTGCCAGCTCAGCAGCCAGCCCGCTGCGGCATTCTTCATGCAGTTTGGTCAGTTCGCGCGCGACGGCGATCTCGCGCTTCGGCCAGATATCGGCCATCACCGAAAGGCTGCGGACCAGACGCGGCCCGGTTTCGTAGAAGATCAGCGTCGCATCAACCCCGTCAAGGCTTCCCAGCATGTCGGCCCGCGCCTTGTCCTTTACCGGTAGGAAACCGGCGAACAGAAACCGGTCATTGGGCAGGCCTGATAACGTCAATCCGGCAATCGCCGCGCAGGCACCGGGAACGACCGCGACGTTGACACCGGCCTCTCGCGCTGCGCGCACGAGCCGGTAACCGGGATCGGAAATCAGCGGGGTTCCGGCATCGCTGACCAGCGCCACAGGCGCTTGCCGGGACTGCTCGATCAGCCATTGGCGTGTTTCCACCGTGGCGTGATCGTCATAACGCTGCATCCGGGTTTCGGCTCCGATGGCCTTGAGCAATTTGCCCGTAACCCGCGTGTCTTCGCAGGCGATGATCTGCGCGCGGCGCAGCACGTCGACGCCTCGCATCGTTATGTCGCCAAGATTGCCAATCGGCGTTGCAACAATATACAGACCCGGTTCAAGAGGTTTGATAAAGACAGATTCAGGGGCCGGCGTGTTCACACCCGGCCTAATGAAGCAGCGATCAGGGGTCGGCAAGAATGAAGCTATCGGCGAAACCGGTTTTTATGCGGGAATGGATGCGAAACCTTGCGCGGGGGATCAACCGCCGCAGTCTGGCAGCAGCGGGCACGGCGGCGCTGCTGGCCGGGTGCCAGGTCATCCCCAAGACCGAAACCGTGGTAACCGCCCCGCCCCCCGCTCCCGCGCCTCAACCCAGCGCGACGGCGCTGCCAACCGACGCGACAAGGCACCGGGTTGCCTTGCTGGTGCCGATGGGCGGTAGCGCTGCCGAAGTGGGTCAGGCGCTGGCCAATGCCACCACGATGGCGCTGCTCGATACCAATGCGGAAAACCTGCGGATCACCACCTATGACACCTCGCGCGGTGCGGCGGCAGCGGCACGTCAGGCGATTGCGGATGGCAACAAGCTGATCCTTGGCCCTTTGATGGCTGACAATGTCCCTGCAGTGCAGGCTGCGGCGCGGCCCGCCAATGTCCCGGCCATCGCCTTTTCCAACGATGCCACGGTCGCCAGCGCGGATGTGTTCGTGATCGGACATATCCCCGAACAATCGATCCGCCGCACGGTCCGATTTGCTCGCGAGAATGGGTCAAACAATTTCGGCGCGCTGATGCCCGAAGGCGATTATGGCCAACGATCCTATAACGCGCTGCAAAACTCACTGAGCGATTATGGCGGCAATCTGGTCGCGTTTGAACGCTATGCGCGCGGCAACACTTCGATTGTTGGTGCGGCGCAGCGGCTGCGCACACGCGGCGGTTACGACACGGTGCTGATCGCAGATGGCGCGCGACTCGCGGTTCAGGCTGCGGGCGAATTGCGCAGCGACGGGGCCGAGGGCACTCGTATTCTCGGCACCGAATTGTGGAGCGGCGAATCCGCCCTTGCCCGCGCCAGTTCGGTCAATGGCGCGATGTTCTCGGCCGTTTCGGATCAGCGCTTTCGTCGGTTCTCCGACAGCTACGAGGCGCGATTTGGCACCAAGCCGTTTCGTATTGCGACGCTGGGCTATGATGCGGTGCTGCTGACCCTGCGCATCGCGCGCGATTGGCGCGTCGGCAGCGATTTTCCGGTCAGCCGGATGTATGATCGCGGCGGGTTTCTGGGCGTCGATGGCGCGTTCCGCTTTGATCGCGGCGGGGTCGCCGAACGCGCGCTCGAAGTGCGCGAGGTGCGCGGGGACCAAGTGATTGCCCTTGACCCCGCACCCACCAGCTTTGGCGGCTGATATCCGCGCAAAACGCTGACCCTCGCGCTTGTGAGCAGGGATTGCCTGCGCCTATATCGGGCGCATGTCTGACGATCTGTTTGAAAACACGCCTACCTCCAGCGGCGATTACGATTCTTCCTCTATCGAAGTGCTCGAAGGGTTGGAGCCGGTTCGCCGCCGCCCGGGCATGTATATCGGCGGGACCGATGACCGAGCGTTGCACCATCTCGCCGCAGAGGTGCTCGACAACGCCATGGACGAAGCCGTCGCCGGTCACGCCACGCGCATCGAAATGCGGCTTGACGAAGGCAACCGGCTGCATGTTTCGGACAATGGGCGGGGCATTCCGGTGGACGAACACCCCAAATTTCCCGGCAAATCGACGCTGGAGGTGATCCTTTCCACGCTCCATTCGGGCGGCAAGTTCTCGGGAAAGGCCTATGCCACCAGTGGCGGGCTGCACGGGGTCGGGGTGAGCGTGGTCAACGCTTTGTCGTCGCACACACGGGTGGAGGTGGCGCGCGACAAACAATTATACGCGCAGGAATTTTCACGCGGGATCACGCTAGGCAAGATCGAAACTGTGGGCGCGGCGCCCAATCGGCGCGGAACTATGGTCAGCTTTACGCCCGACACAGAGATTTTCGGCGACCGGCAATTCAAACCCGCGCGCCTGTTCAAACTCGCCCGTTCGAAGGCCTATCTGTTCGCGGGTGTGGAAATTCGCTGGAAATGCGCCGTCAGCCTCACCAGCGACGACGTGCCAGCAGAGGCGGTGTTCAAATTTCCCGGCGGGCTTGCAGATCACCTTGCCGAACAGGTTGGCGCGCGCGAATGTGTGACGGCGCAGCCGTTTACCGGGCGACAGGATTTTGCGGGCGATCAGGGCCGTGCCGAATGGGCGATCGCCTGGCCGCTCTATTCAGACGGTTCGACCAGTTGGTATTGCAACACCGTCCCTACTCCCGACGGCGGCACCCATGAACAGGGCCTGCGCGGGGCGCTGACCAAGGCATTGCGCAGTTTTGGCGAGTTGACCGGCGCCAAGAAAGCCAAGGACATCTCTGCCGATGATGTGATGAACGGTGCAGAGGTGATGCTCAGCGTGTTCATCCGCGATCCGCAATTCCAGTCGCAGACCAAGGATCGGCTGACCTCCCCGGAGGCCGCACGTCTGGTGGAAAGCGCGGTGCGCGATCACTTCGACCATTTCCTCTCCGACAATATGGAGCGCGGCAAGGCGCTGCTTGGCGAAGTGATGGAGCGCATGGATGAACGCCTGAAGCGCAAACAGGAACGCGAGATCAAGCGCAAGACCGCGACCAATGCCAAGAAATTGCGCCTGCCCGGCAAGCTCACCGATTGCAGCGGTGAGGGAACCCGCGAAACCGAACTGTTTATCGTCGAAGGTGACAGCGCCGGGGGCAGCGCGAAACAGGCGCGCGACCGCAAATCTCAGGCCATCCTGCCAATCCGGGGCAAGATCCTCAACGTCGCCAGCGCCACCGCCGACAAGATCCGCGCCAACAGCGAAATCGCTGACCTGACGCTGGCGATGGGCTGCGGCACGCGCAAGGACTGCGACGCGCAGGACCTGCGTTATGACCGGATCATCATCATGACCGACGCCGATGTTGATGGCGCGCATATTGCGACTCTGTTGATGACGTTTTTCTTTCAGGAAATGCCCGATGTCGTGCGCAGCGGTTCGCTCTATCTGGCGCAGCCGCCGCTCTACCGCCTTACTGCTGGCAAAGAGAGCCGCTATGCCCGCGACGATGCACACCGGGCCGAACTGGAAGCAACCGTGTTCAAGGGCAAAAAGGTCGAGGTGGGCCGGTTCAAAGGGCTTGGCGAAATGAACCCGCAGCAATTGCGCGAAACCACGATGAACCCGGAAACCCGTTCGCTGGTGCGCATCACCCTGCCAACCGAAAACGAACAGCGTTTCGCGGTCAAGGAACTGGTCGATCAATTGATGGGCCGCAATCCCGAACACCGTTTCAACTTCATCCAAAACCGCGCGGGCGAAATTAACCGGGACATGATTGATGCGTGAGGTCGGAGAAGACTTATGTGGTGGCTAGCTGTCGCGTTTGGAGCAATGATCCTATTTTTCATTGTCCGCAAATTTTTCAAAATTCGAATGCAGCTCCAAATTCAGGAAGCGATCAAGCAGCATGTCTGGTTTGCCTATAGAATGCTCAAGCCATTCGATACCGAGATCAACCCAAGGATCTGGAAGGATCGATATTTCTTAGGCTACATTCAGGGCTACGAAGCATTTTTGATAAAGTTCTCAGCACCCAATCTCTCTCCTGTAGAGAAAGGATCAATCGGCGTTCGCGCCATGCAGGAGCTTGTGCCCGATAACTTCAGCGACGTATTGGAGTTGGTTTCCGATCTCTACGTCTCCAAGAGTCCAGCCTTCATGCGTGGAATGCAACATGGTGGCGATGTTGCGATTCTTATGAGCGACAAAGCTGGTCCGGAGCTGCTTGCTGACGCCGACGTGCAGTCAGTCTTGCGAGAGGCTCCTTCGGCTAGCGAGCTTTCTTCTACGTTAGGTATGGATGCCCCTGTAGGGCAAACTGCAACGGCTGGTGGACTGTTGATGCAATTGCATCTCAGCAGGCATCGCGAACAGATTGACTGGTAGCAAACCTGACCAATGGTTGAGAAGAAATACCCTGACCCGCGCGAGGAAGACATCGTTTATGGCGACCGCCGCCTTTCACGCCCCGATGTGTCGCTGCCAGATTGGGAAGTGCCCGACGGCACCTATCGCCCGGTTCCGATAGTCTGGTTCACCGGGGCATTGTTTGCGCAGATATTCCTGACCGGTTTTCTGTTTCTCATGCTGGTAGGCCAGAACGGGTGGCTGGCAATTGCCTTCACCGCGCTGTCAAGCGGGGCCATCGGGGCATGGACATGGCAGCGAGGCATGGGAGAGGCCGGTGCAGGCTGGAAGATCGGAACCATTACCATGCTGGCGTTCTGGTTTGTGCTGTTTGCCTTCGCAGCGAGCACCAGAATTTAGTCCGCGCGAAATTTCGCAGCGTCCATGTAAGAAATCCCCGCACTGACAGACTAAGGGGGGCATGACACTTTCGGCTGAAACCCTTTACCGACAAGCGGGCGAACAATTTGCCCCCGCGATTGCCCGGCTTGCCCGCGCAGTAGAGCGCGACGCGGATAAGGCGCGCGATCTGGAGCAGGAAATGCACTGCGCGCTGTGGGCCAGCCTGGCGCGGTTTAACGGCGAATGTGCGCTCAAGACCTGGGTTTACCGGGTGGCGCACAATGTCGCTGCCGATCATGTCGCCAAATCCATTCGCGGCCCGCGCAAGGCGCCGCTCGAAGACATCGACACGCTTCCCACTGCTGATCCCGCATTTGGCCTCGCCGCTGGAAACCCGGAAACCGATGCTGCCGAATCCTTGGTGATGGCAAGGGTTGCAGGATTGATCCGACTGCTTCCCGCTGTCGACGCGCAGACTATTGTGCTGTGGCTCGAGGGGGAAAGCACCGCCGACATTGCCGAGATCACCGGCCTGTCACCCGGCGCGGTCAGCGTCCGGGTCCACCGTGTCAAAGCGCTGCTCGCCGCCCATTTTGAACACCCAATAGATGCAGGAGCCCCCCGATGAGCCTCCCTCCCCTTCCCGCATGGCAGAACGCTGCGCAGGACGCGCATTTCAGCGATCCCGCTGCCTGCGCCGCGCGCGCGGCGACTTTCGAACGCAGCATCAAATGGCGCAACCGCATGGAATATGCGGCGGGTGTGCTGATCACGGTGGTGTTTGGCAGCGCGTCGATTGGTGCGGCGAGCAAGGGCGAAGCGGTCATTGCCTTTGGTCTGGCTGTTATCATTGCCGGGGTCTGGCTGGCGCTGTGGAATTTGCAGCGGCGCGCGGGCAACCGGCTCAGACATCCGGAAGAAGCGTGCCTGGTGCATCTCAAACTGCAATATCAGCGCCAATACGAGGCGCTGCGCGCGGTGCCGCTGTGGTATATCGGACCTATGGTGCCGGGGGTCTTGCTGTTCTATTTTGGCATTACCCAAGGCACGGCACAGACGCTTGGCTGGGCGGCGGCGGTAAAGGGTGCGATAGGGCCGTTCCTTTTCAGTTTTGGCATCTTTGCAGCGATTGCGATCGCAAACCTGATTGCGGCGCGGGCGTTAAAGCGAAAAATTGACGGCTTAAACAATCTTGCCTGAGCTTGGTCGGCGATCCCTCTGGCTCTTGGAAAGACGGAGACTAATAATGCTACTCAATACAAATTCGGTTCGGCATGTTTCGCTTGTCGCAAGAATGCTTGCCGCACCGGCTTTGCTGCTTGCCTCCCCGGCGGCGGCGCAGGATAGCGAGGCCGTGACCGCGCTGACCCATGAACAAACCGCCATCGAAGCGCGCGCAGATCAAGTCGTCGCCGTGGTGAATGGCGAGCTTGCGCCTGAGGAGGTGTTTACCGATGGCTTTCTTGCCGCCGTCCCTCCCGCGCAACTTGCCGAAATATCAAGGCAGTTGACGGGTCAGTTTGGGGCAGCGCTGACGGTGGAGAGCCTCGATCCGGCGGCTGGCACTCGCGCGGGATTGGCGATTCGCATGGAGCGGGCGATTGCGCGCGGCGGTATCGCGATTGACCCTGACGATGATAACAGGATCAGCGAACTGCTGTTTCAGACCTTCGACCCTATCGATGACACACCAGCTAAGATCGAAACCGATCTCGCGGCATTACCTGGAGAGGTCAGCTATTTCTTTGGCCCGCTGGGTGGCTCAGACCCGGTTCTGGCGCGCGCTGTGGACGCACAGATGGCGCTGGGATCGACCTTTAAACTCTACGTGCTCGCCGCGCTCGCCAGCGAGATTGCCGATGGGAAACGGTCATGGAACGATGTGGTCACGTTGAACACCCGCAGCTTTCCCAGCGGGATGATGCAGGATTGGCCCGAGAACGCACCGGTGACGCTGCACACATTGGCCAGCCTGATGATTTCGATCAGCGACAACACCGCCACTGATCAGCTCATCCGGCTGCTGGGCCGCGACGCGGTGTTGCAGGTCATGATCGACAGCGGTCACAGCCAGCCCGCGCTCAACAATCCATTTCTGACCACGCGCGAATTGTTCCTGTTAAAGGGCGGCGCAGATGGTCTGGCGCCCGCCTATTCTGCTGGTGACACAGCGACGCGGCTGGGTATTCTTGGCGAGCTTGAACGCAACCCAGCCAGTCTGGCGCAGATCAACGCCGTGTTTGCAAACGGCCCCGTCAATATTGATGTCGAATGGTTTGCCAGCGCCGCTGATCTGATGGGTCTGTTCGCTTTCATGCAGGAAAACGCCGACGCGCGCGCGTTCGAGGTCATGGCGATCAATCCTTCCATGCCGGGCAATATCCGCGAAAACTGGGCCTATGCCGGGTTCAAGGGCGGGTCGGAGCCGGGCGTGCTCAACCTCACCTGGCTGCTGAAAGATCACGAAGGCCGCGATCATGCGCTGGTGCTGAGCTGGAACAACCCGCAGGCAAGCCTCGATCAGACCGCGCTGGAATTGATTGGGCAGCGGATATTGTCGCTGTCCCACTAGGCCGCTCTCTGCGACCGGTTGCTGGACTATTCCCAAAACCGACAGGCGCGCCCCCCTTGCGCAGGTCCGCGCAGCCCCTTATCGCGGCGCTCAAATATTCCGTTTTGAAGGGAAACCCATGAGCGACCAGACGTCCGATCCGCACCGTTTTGAAGGCACCAGCGATTACATTGCAACTGACGATCTGAAAGTTGCCGTCAACGCCGCTGTTACCTTGCGCCGTCCGCTGCTCGTCAAGGGCGAGCCAGGCACGGGCAAAACTGTGCTGGCCTATGAAATTTCCAAGGCGATCGGTGCGCCGCTGATCGAATGGAACATCAAATCGACGACCAAAGCGCAACAGGGCCTGTATGAATATGACGCGGTCGCCCGTCTGCGCGATGGCCAGTTGGGCGAAGAGCGCGTCCATGACATTCGCAATTACATCAAGAAGGGCAAATTGTGGGAGGCTTTCACTTCGCCCGAATTGCCCGTTCTGCTGATCGATGAGATCGACAAGGCCGACATCGAATTTCCGAACGATTTGTTGCAGGAACTCGACCGGATGAGCTTTGACGTTTACGAAACGCAGGAGCGGATCGAGGCGAAGGAACGCCCGGTGGTGGTCATCACGTCGAACAATGAAAAGGAACTGCCCGACGCATTCCTGCGCCGCTGTTTCTTTCACTATATCAAATTCCCCGACCGCGAGACGATGCAGGCGATCATCGACGTCCATTATCCCGGCATCCAGAAAGCGCTGGTGAAGAAGGCGATGGATATCTTCTACGAACTGCGCGACGTGCCGGGTCTGAAGAAGAAACCTTCGACCAGCGAATTGCTCGACTGGCTGAAACTGCTGCTGAATGAGGACATGCCGCTGGAGGTGCTGCAGGACAGCAATCCCAACAGCGCGATCCCCCCGCTGCACGGCGCGCTGCTCAAGAACGAGCAGGACGTGATGCTGTTCGAACGCCTCGCCTTCATGGCGCGGCGCAACCCGAGCTGAGGCATTTATGGAACACGGCGGCCAATGTTTTTGTGGGGAAGTGACGTTTTCTGTTGCAAGTGAGCCGCTGTCAGCCCGGTTTTGCTGGTGCCGCGATTGCCAACGCATCGCCAGCGGATCGGCCACAGTCAATGTGCTGTTTGATGAAGCAAGCGTTCAATATTCTGGGCCGATCACACGAATCACACGTGTGGCAGACAGCGGTAACACTGTTGAGCGGGGCTTTTGTTCAGTCTGCGGATCACAGATGTATAGCCGCACCTTGAGTGACCCGACGCTCCCTATGCGGGTGCGGGCAGGCACTTTGGATGATCCGGAAATCTGCCCACCAAGCATGATTATCTGGGGTGCCAGCGCGCCTAGTTGGGCCCCCTTCCCGCCCGGAATGACAATCCTAGAAGCTGGGCCAGGTTCAGCCAAACTGGCGCAGCGCCAAGTTCTGCCCAATCAAAACCCGTAAGCCAGCTCGAAATCGCCCCAGCGACGGCCGCCGATGACCAGCGGGACATAGACGTTGCGCACGACCCGGTATTGCTTGCCGTCGCCTTCTTGCCGGTACACCGCCATCATATAGGGCGCGGTGCTTTGTTTGGCGCGGTGGTCGATGGCCTCCATCAAAATGCGGCCGTTGCGGCAATATTTGGTGTCATGAGCAATGTCGCCGATGGGGTCGCGCGACATTTCGGTGATATGTGTTGGCAGGAAGCCCTTGGTGTCGGTGCAGGCCGCCGCGCTGATATGAGCGTCGGATTGCTTCGCCATATCAAGCATCGGGCGCCAGTGCCGGTCCGCCCAGTGGGTAAGGCCGGTGCGGAAACGCGGCGGATTGCTGCCTGCGATCGGCTCATAATCCTGATCGAACAGCTGCGCCGCGCTCAATTCGCCGCTGGCAATCGCGGCCTCTGCCGCAGTGGCGACCTTGGCCGCGATGGTCTGCGCGCATTCAACCATCGCGCTGTCTTGCGGGCTCAATCCAGCCTGCACCAGCGAATCGAACATTTCGCTGGCGGTCAATTCAAGCTCTTCCATGCGGGAATGCGCGCCCTGCAGGTGATCTTCATTGGTCCGCGCCGCCAGATCGAAACTGGTGAGCACGTTCTGCACTGCGTCAACATGGCCGCTGATCGTGCCGGTGGAGCGCGCGATCACGTCATTTTGCTTGTCCACTTCCTCGACCAGATCGCCGACGCTGGTGATCGTGCTTTCGATGCGGGCCACCGATTCCTTGGCAGCGGCACTAGCCTGCGATCCGGCTTCGATCCGGCCGATGACCACGCTGGCCTCTTCGCCCAGCGCGTCAATCGTCGTTGAAATCTCGATCGTGGCCTTGCGGGTATCGTTGGCAAGGCTCTTCACCTCGCTGGCGACCACTGCGAAGGTCCGGCCCGCATCGCCAGCACGCATGGCTTCGATGGTGGCGTTGAGCGCGAGGATATTGGTGGTTTCGGCAATGTCCTCAATATCCTTGGCGCTGCGGCGGACCTGTTCCATCGCGGCGGAAAAGCTGGTGACGTGCTGGCCCAGCGTATCAACAAGGTCCAGCAGAGATGCGATCTGCGCCAGTGACGATTGGATCAGCGAGGTGCCTTCGCCCAGACGTTCAATCGCGCGTTCGGATAGCAGCCGCGCCTCATCGCTCGCCTCAGCGACTTTTGACTGGTCGGCTTCGAGCGCGGTGACCGTCCCGCGCAAGGCTTCGTGTTCGGCGCGCAGGACCTGCGACGACCGGATAACCGCCTCAACAATCCCAGCGACATCCGAACAGCCAACCGTGACCGCCCCGCATTTTTCGGGAATTTGATCCAGCGCGGATGCGTTGGCCGTGTCGATTACAATCTGTTCCATATGCGCGACTTTCCCTGTATCCCACCGCACTAAACCCGATATGGTTAGCGAAGGTTTAAGGGATCTTGCGGCGCGGGCTCGCAAAGGACTGGAAAGCTGAATTCATCAAGGCTACGCAGGTCTAATGTTTTTCAACTTCATGGATGAGCTGCGCGAGGCCGGTATCGGCGCAAGCTTCAAGGAACACCTCACGCTGCTTGAGGCGCTCGACAAGGATGTGATCGAGCAGACGCCCGAAGCGTTCTATTATCTCAGCCGCGCGACCTTCGTGAAGGACGAAGGGATGCTCGATAAATTCGATCAGGTGTTCCACAAAGTGTTCAAGGGGATCATGACCGATTACGGTCAGAACCCGGTCGATATTCCCGCAGACTGGCTGAAAGCCGTCGCCGAAAAATTCCTCACCGAGGAAGAGATGGCGGAGATCGAGAAGCTCGGCGATTGGGACACAATCATGGAGACGCTGAAAGAGCGTCTGGCCGAACAGGAAAAGCGCCATCAGGGCGGCAACAAATGGATCGGCACAGGCGGAACCTCGCCTTTTGGCAATTCCGGCTACAATCCCGAAGGCGTGCGGATCGGCGGCGAAAGCCGGCACAAGCGCGCGATCAAGGTCTGGGAAAAGCGCGAGTTCAAAAACCTCGACAACACCAAGGAACTGGGCACCCGCAACATCAAGATGGCGCTGCGACGGCTGCGCCGCTTTGCCCGCGAAGGAGCGCAGGATCAGCTCGATCTGGACGCCACGATAGACGGCACCGCAAAGCAGGGCTGGCTTGACATCCACATGCGCGCCGAGCGCCGCAATGCGGTGAAGCTGTTGTTGTTTCTTGATGTCGGCGGGTCGATGGACCCCTTCATCAAACTGGTCGAAGAATTGTTCAGCGCGGCCACGTCCGAATTCAAAAACCTCGAATTCTTTTACTTCCACAACTGCCTTTACGAAGGGGTGTGGAAAGACAACAAGCGCCGCTGGCAGGAACGCACCAAGACCTGGGACATACTCCACAAATACGGCCATGATTACAAGGTCGTGTTCGTCGGCGATGCGGCGATGAGCCCCTATGAAATCACCCATGCGGGCGGCAGTGTTGAGCACATGAACGAAGAAGCCGGGGTCGCGTGGATGAAGCGTGTAACCGACACCTATCCCGCGACCGTGTGGCTCAACCCGGTGCCGGAAAAGCAATGGGGCTATTCGCAATCGACCAAGATCATGAAGGAGCTGGTCGGCGGGCGGATGTATGGCCTGACGCTGGGCGGACTGGACGAAGCGATGCGGGAATTGAGCCGCAAGCAGGGGCATTGAGGGCTAACCTGCAAGGCCACTCGCGTTTCCGAAAGGTCCGCGAGCGGCTCGAAGCCTTCGACCCCGGCACGGGCTGGCGGCTGTGGCTCTACGAATTTCTGTTGTTTGGCTTCAAGCAAGGCTGGGCTTGTCTGTTCGGCGGCTTGCTGCTCGCCCTGCTGCTCGGCACGCACCTGTTCGACCCGGATAGCGCAACCCTCCATCGCTACGATTTCCTCACCCTCGCCGCTATTGCCATTCAAGCCGCGATGCTCGCTTTCCGTCTGGAAACCTGGCGCGAGGCGCGGGTGATCCTGATCTTCCATGTTGTCGGCACGGTGATGGAGTTGTTCAAAACCGCTGCCGGATCATGGACTTACCCCGAGGAAAGCGTGCTCCACATCGGCGCGGTGCCGCTGTTTTCGGGCTTCATGTATGCCGCCGTCGGCAGCTACATCGCGCGGGTGTGGCGGATCTTCGACTTCCGCTTCAGCCACTACCCGCCCGCATGGGCCACATGGCTGCTGGCGGCGGCGATCTACGTCAACTTCTTCACCCATCACTACACAGTGGACGTCCGCTGGGGACTGTTTGCCGCCACGGCGCTGATCTTCTGGCGCACCCGCGTCCATTTCCGCAATTGGCAGAGCCATCGGTGGATGCCGCTGCTGATCGGCTTTGCCCTGGTTGCGCTGTTCATCTGGATTGCCGAAAACATCGCCACCTTCGCCAACGCCTGGAACTATCCTGGGCAGGAGGCTGAGTGGCAGATGGTCAGCATCGCCAAATATGGCAGTTGGTATCTGCTGATGCTCATCAGTTTTGTGCTGGTGACGTTGGTGCAGGAGGTAAAAACGCCCGATCAGCCCTTCTGGTCAAGCTCCTCGTTGAGCCGCAATCCGCAGCGCCAGAAGAAAAACGCTGGCACCAATCCCAACATCGCCGCTCCGTAGAGCACATAGCGCACGCTCTGCTCACCGTAACTCGGTTGCAGCCAGTCGGACAACATCCCGAAAAACAACGGTCCCAGCCCCAACCCGATCAGGTTCTGGAAAAACAGCAGCGTCGCCGCCGCAATCGCCCGTGCCTTGATCGGAACCAGACCCTGCGCAGCGGAATAGGTTGGTCCGTAATAGAACGAATTGCACACGGTGGGGATCAAAAGCAACAGCAAGGCAAGCGGCCATGTTGGAGCCTGATACGCAAACAGTGCGATCGGCACCGCCAGCGCCATGCCTATTGCTGGCGCGCTTAACACATGGCGGCGATTCTTTGCGCCAAACCGGTCCGCGAGATACCCGCCGAGCCAAGTGCCAAAGATACCTCCCACTCCGCCGACGATCCCGAACCAGAAACCGACCTCGCCCGGCGTCATAGCGTGCGTGCGCTGAAAGAAGATCGTGGTCCAGGTGGTCTTGCCGTAAGCGAGGAATGCCGCCGCTGATCCCGCGCACAGCAACAACACAAATGCGCGCGACCGCATCACCACATGGAGCGCCTCCATCATCGGCAGCGCAGCAGGCTGATTTTGATTGCGCAAGATCGTCTGCGCATCGGTGTGGCGCGGATCCTTAAGCACGAACCACACGACCAGTGCCAACGTTACCCCCGGCAGACCAACGATCACGAAAGCTTCGCGCCAGCCCACATAGTCTGCCAGCGTGCCGCCGATAATCATACCGAGCAATGTGCCAATCGGGATTCCCAGCGAGTAGAACGCCAATGCCGAACTCCGGCGTTCCGGCGGCACAATATCGCTTATCAGCGAATGCGCGGGCGGAGTGCAGCCTGCCTCCCCGACTCCCACCCCGATCCGGGCGAGCAGCAATTGGGCAAAATTTTGCGCCAACCCGCAAAGCGCGGTCATCGCCGACCATATCGCCAGAGCGATTGCGATCACTTTGGGGCGACTGGTCGTTCCCCGATCAGCCAGACGCGCAATCGGAATGCCCAGAACAGTGTAGAACAGCGCAAAGGCGAGACCCGTCATCAGCCCGATCTGAGTGTCGCTGAGGTCGAGATCGCGAGCAATCGGTTCGGCCAGAATGTTAACGATCTGGCGGTCGATGAAATTGAAAATGTAGACGATCAACAGGATCCACAAGGTCACCCTGACCGAGCGGGTACCGGGCGCCCCAACTGCTGTGGTTGCCATTCGCAAACCCTCTCTTTGATCGCGGTCGCTCCGCCATTTTGTTGTTGTTAAGCAGCCTGCCGCGCTGCCTCATTCGGGATCTCTCAATACAGCAGGCACCCCCGCACCATCTGCACCCATGCCGCTTCATCCGCCAGCGCCAGTGCGTCGAGTGCGTCCGGCGCTGCTGCAGCATCATCGACCCATTCGCGCAAAGCCGGCCCGCCATTGATAACGTCGATGGCGAGCACATCATCAGTGTATTCATATTTGAAGTCCTTGCCGCGCCACAGCGGGTAATCGCGATAAAGCCGCCGAATCGCCTTGAAAGCGAGCGCTTGGCAACGCCACGGCTTGAAGGCGTCGTGATCGTAATCCGGCCCTTCGGCGTGCAGCATCAGCGCATTGCACAGTTTCCCGGCGTGTTTGTGAAAGGTCGGTTCAAACCAGCATTCGCGCATGATGACGCCGGCGCACCAATCCGGCGCGAGGGCGCGCATTTCCTGCGCCACCGCCTTTGCATCGACATCGGGCGCGCCAAACAACACTTCGAGCGGGCGCGTGGTGCCCCTGCCCTCTGACAAAGTCGCGCCTTCGATCATCACCGTCCCGGCATAGCAGCGCGCCATGTTCACATTGGCGGCGTTGGGCGAAGGGTTGATCCAGATGCGACTTTCCGGCCAGCCATATCCGGGGGCATCGTCAGGCTGCCAGCCCCGCATCGCCACCACCTTGTATATCACGTCGAGCCCGAAATGTTCGACAAACCAGTGCCCCATTTCACCCATGGTCAACCCGTGGCGCATCGGCATCGGCGCGGCCCCGACAAAGCTTTCGTGACCCGGCACCAACAGCGTCCCTTCGACCGGACGCCCCGCCGGATTGGGCCGGTCGAGCACCCAGACTTCCTTGCCGTGCTTCGCCGCTTCCTCCAGCAGATACAGCAGCGTGGTGACAAAAGTGTAGATCCGGCAACCCAAATCCTGAAGATCGAACAGGAACACATCCGCGCTCGACATCATTTGCCCGGTTGGGCGGCGCACTTCGCCATAGAGCGAGAACACCGGAATGCCGTAATGCGGATCGATTTCGTCCGCGGTTTCAACCATATTGTCCTGTTTATCGCCCTTAAGCCCGTGCTGCGGACCAAAGGCGCTGGTGACATTCACCCCGGCGGCGATCAGCGCATCGAGGCTATGCGTCAGGTCACCCGCCACACTGGCGGGATGCGCGATCAAAGCCACCCGGCGGCCCTTGAGCTCGCCAAGCAAAGCGGGGTCGTCGAGCAGCCGGTCGATGCCGAATTGGACGGTTTCAGTCATGCCAATCCGGTTGGAACAGTCTTTGTGCAAACGCAATCCTTTGAAGTAAGGCACGCGCCGTGTATCGACGGCGGCCTATGGACATTGAATGGACCCCCGCCATCATCGCCGCGCTCTGGGCCGTCATTCTTGGCGGCGCGGGCGGCGTGCTGACCGATATTGGCCAGTGGTACCGCGAGCTTAAAAAACCGAGCTGGCAACCACCCGATTGGCTGTTCGGTCCGGCCTGGACGGTGATCCTCGGCCTGTCGGGCTGGAGTTTTTACCTCGCATGGACCGCTGCGCCAGAGGCGCTGGGCACAATCGCGGCGCTGTTTGCGGTGAATTTTGTCCTGCATTTCGCTTGGTCACCGCTGTTCTTCAAGGCAAAGCGGCCCGATTGGGCATTGGCCGAGAATGTCTTTCTGTGGCTTTCGGTCCTTTCGCTATTCGTGTTCTTGCCCGAATATTCCGCGCTCGCCGGGTGGCTTAACGCGCCCTATTTGGCCTGGGTCAGCTTTGCATTCTTCCTCAATTGGAAGATCGTGCAATTGAACGCGCCATTTGGCGGCAAGCCCGAAAACTCCGGATCTGCTTGACACATTTGACAGGGTGTCAACCTAAGAAATCCACCTTAACCCGCTGAAAAACAGACAAATATGGCAAAAAACCTCGGTTGACACCTTATCCGGCAAAAATGCATTCATGCCTGCCGCTTTCTGAGTGCAAAGGCTGCGCTGGCTCACCTGTCCCTTAACCGGCGCGCGGCCTGTAGGAAAATGTTCTAATCCCTGCGTTCCACAATGATCTGCCGGCAAGCTTCGGAATGGAACTCCGGTTTGCCCGGCGCAAAGGCCAACGCCCAGAATTGCAGCGTACCGTCCGCATGTTCGACAATCGCATTGAGTGCGACCTGCGCCGGGGCCGGCAATTCGGCGGCAATGCTGGCCTTCAGGATCAATTGCCCCAGCCCGTTTTGCGAGGCCCGCACACTGCTTAGCGCAATTGCATCGACCGGCGCATCCCGCATCCCTTCGCGGAAGTCATCGAAATCATACGCCGCCCAGCGCCCCGAGGGCGAGAGGTTGAATTCGCGGTAATACGTTCCGCCAATCGGTTGCCAGAAAATCTCGAAACAAGTGGTCGTCCAAAGATCATCGGTCCGCACAGAGGGCGCTGCGGGCGGCAGCACAATCTGGTCAACCCCGCCTTCGATACAAAATTCCGCCTCGCACCCGCCGGGCGTGGCTTTGATGCTAGCGGTCACAGCCTTGATCGGGCCAAGGTTGCAGGTCTGGTGAAGCATCAATGGTTTCATGCTCTCCATATCGCCCAGCCCGCCCGGCTGAGCAAGCCACTAGCAGGGCGCCGCGCACACTGATAAGCGGCCCGCCATGACCACTTACTCATCATCGCTGCTGCGTCTGTTGGACGAACGCGGCTATATTCACCAGATGACCGATGCCGCTGCGCTGGATGCGCTGGCGCAAAAGCAGATCGTGCCCGGCTATATCGGCTTTGATCCGACCGCGCCCAGCCTGCACGTTGGTTCGATGGTGCAGATCATGCTGCTGCGGCGTCTGCAACAGGCGGGGCACAAGCCGATTGTCGTGATGGGTGGCGGCACCGGCAAGATTGGCGACCCCAGTTTCAAGGATGAGGCACGCGGGTTGCTCACCAATGAAAAGGTCGCCGAAAACGTCGCCTCGATCCGGCGTATATTTGAACGCTTTCTGTCCTTTGGCGATGGGCCTGCCGACGCGATCATGGTCGATAATGCCGAATGGCTCGACCGGCTCGAATATCTCCCATTCCTGCGCGAAGTGGGTCAGCATTTCTCGGTCAACCGGATGCTCAGTTTCGATTCGGTCAAACAGCGGCTCGACCGCGAACAGTCGCTGAGCTTCCTCGAATTCAATTACATGATCCTGCAAGCCTATGACTTCCGCGAATTGTCGCAGCGTTACGGGTGCCGGTTGCAAATGGGCGGCAGCGATCAATGGGGCAATATTGTCAACGGAATCGAACTGACCCGGCGGATGGACGGGATCGAAGTGTTCGGGGTCACCACCCCGCTGCTGACCACGGCGGATGGCGGCAAGATGGGCAAGAGCGTGAACGGTGCGGTGTGGCTCAACGAAGAGCAATTGCCCGCCTATGATTTCTGGCAATATTGGCGCAATTGCGATGACCGCGATGTCGGGCGGTTCTTGCGACTGTTCACCGATCTGCCGCTTGAAGAAATCGCGCGGCTCGATGCGCTGGAGGGCGCGGAGATCAACGATGCCAAGGTCGTGCTCGCCAATGAAGTGACCAGACTGGTGCGCGGAGACGATGCCGCGCGCACTGCCGAGGCAACTGCGCGCGAAACCTTCGTTGGCGGCGGCGCGGGTGAAGATTTGCCAGCCCTGACCATCGGCGCAGAGGGCATGCGGCTGGGTGCGGTGCTGACCGAGATTGGCTTCACCGCCTCCAATGGTGAGGCGAAGCGCAAGATTATGGAGGGCGCGGTCAAGATCGACGGCGAGACGATCCTTGATCAGGGATATGTGGTCATCGCGGAAGATGGCGCGCCGATCAAACTCAGCCTGGGCAAGAAAAAGCACGGCTTGCTGATGCGCTAGACCGGCTCCGGCGGGCTTTACCAATTATCAGCCTTTATCGCGCATTAGGGGTAAGCCCGTGTGTGCGGGAGACGATAAAGGAGGCCGTTGCCTGTGGCTGCCGGAGCAAATCTAAGCGTTACCGATATGCGCCGCGCGGCGCGTCACCCGGTCGATTTCCCGGTGATCGTCGAACATTTCGCGCATGGCGACATCAATTTGCACGTCTGCAATATTTCTGCGCACGGATTTATGGTCGATGATGCGGTGAAGCTGGACCGCGGCGACCGGGTCATCATCCGCCTGCCCGTCGTGGGCCGGATAGAGGCCTATGTAATCTGGACCCGCGACGAACGCGCCGGGTTTCAGTTTGAACGGATTATCCGGCTCGATGATTTTGTCGCCATCATCGACACGCTGCAACCCAACCCGCGCCTGCGCCGTCCGCGCTAAACCTTAGCTTTCGCCAATAACCAAAGCGCTTGCTTGGCAGGCGCGTGCTTGGCTGGCATGGGCAGGTTGTGAACCAATCCGCGCCCACTCATCCGTTTCAGATCCATAATTTCCGCGCCTATTGGCTTGCGCGGCTGGCGATGACGTTGGCGCAATATGCGATGCTGCTGGTGATCCAGTGGCAGGCGTATAATCTGGCGCGGGACAGCGGGATGAGCATGGCAGAGGGCGCGGGCCAGCTGGCGCTCATCGGCCTGCTGCAATTCTTGCCGCTGTTTGTGCTCACCCCGTTTTCCGGATTGGCGGCTGACCGGTTTGACCGCCGCGCGCTGGCGTTGATCACCGTCGGGCTGCAATTTGGCTGCGCTGCGACCTTGGCATGGTTCAGCTGGAGCGGCGCAGTGTCATTGCCAATCCTGTTCGGCATTGCCGTGGTGCTAGGGATTGCACGCGGTTTTGCCGGTCCAGCCCTGTCGGCGCTCGCGCCCAATCTGGTGCCCAAGCCAATCCTGCCCACCGCGATCGCGCTGTCGTCGATCTCATGGCAGGTCGGGATGCTGGCCGGACCCGCGATCGGCGCGGTGCTCTATGCGTTTGAGCCTGCCCTGCCCTATGCCATCGCCACCGGACTGTTCGCATTATCGGCCATAGCGCTGGCACTGGTAGGCAAGGTTCCGCAGCCTGCAATGCGCAAGGATCAGCGCCCCATTGGCGCGATTGTCGATGGGCTGCGTTATGTTGTGCAAAACAAGATGGTGCTGAGTGCGATCACGCTCGATCTGTTTGCGGTGTTCCTGGCCGGAGCCAATGCGCTGATCCCGGTGTTTGCCCGCGACATCATTGGCACTGACGAAAATGGCCTTGCGCTGCTGGCATCGGCGACACCGGCGGGCGCTTTGGTTACCGCGATATTCTTTTCATTCCGACCGCTGCGCACCAATGTCGGGCCCAAGATGCTATGGGCCGTGGGCGTGTTTGGCATCGCCACGATTGTGTTCGGCCTGTCGACCAGCCTGCTGCTTAGTCTGGCGATGCTGTTTGTGATTGGGGCGGCGGACATGTTCAGCGTTTACGTTCGCCAATCGCTGATCCAGCTTCACACGCCTGATGACAAGCGCGGGCGGGTCTCATCGGTCAGCATGATGACCATCAGCGCCTCAAACGAAGGCGGCGATGCGTTTTCGGGCGCGCTGGCCTATGTCATGGGGCCCGTCGCCGCCATTGTCGCAGGGGGAGCCGGCGCGATTGTAACGGTGTTGCTCTGGGCGCGAATATTCCCAGTGCTGCGGACCACCAAAAGCTTCGATCCCCCCGACAACCCGCACGAAAATGTGTTAGACACTGCGCCGCACAAGAAAATTCAGGAGGCCTGAGATGAAAGCTGCAAACATTCTGGAAACGATTGGCAACACTCCGCATATCCGGTTGGCGCGGTTGTTTCCGGCGCATGAGGTCTGGCTCAAATCGGAACGCGCAAATCCCGGCGGTTCGATCAAGGACCGGATCGCGCTGGCCATGGTCGAAGATGCCGAGGTCAGCGGCCTGCTGAAACCCGGCGGCACCATCGTCGAACCCACCAGCGGCAACACCGGGATCGGGCTCGCGATGGTTGCGGCGGTCAAGGGATACACGCTGGTGCTGGTGATGCCCGAATCGATGTCGGTCGAACGTCGCCGCCTGATGCTTGCCTATGGTGCGACATTTGACCTTACGCCCAAGGAAAAGGGCATGAAAGGCGCAATTGAGCGGGCCAGTGAAATCGTCGAGACGACGCCGGGCGCATGGATGCCGAGCCAGTTTGACAATGGCGCAAACCCGGCGGTTCATGCGCGCACGACCGCGCAGGAAATCCTCGCTGATTTTGCCGATAGCCCGATTGATGTGATGATCACCGGGGTCGGAACTGGCGGCCATCTGACCGGGTGTGCAGAGGCGCTCAAACAGCACTGGCCCGCGTTCAAGGCTTACGGTGTCGAACCCGATGCCTCCCCCGTCATCAATGGCGGAGAGCCCGGCCCGCATCCGATACAGGGCATTGGCGCAGGGTTCATCCCCGCCAACCTCCACACTGACGCCATCGATGGCGCGATCACCGTCGCCCCCGAAGACGCCAAGGAAATGGCCCGCCGCGCCGCGCGCGAGGAAGGGATGCTGATCGGCATTTCATCGGGAGCCACTCTGGCCGCGATTGCCAAGAAATTGCCCGATCTGCCTGCGGGAAGCCGGGTGCTTGGCTTCAATTACGACACTGGTGAACGCTATCTTTCGGTGCCCGATTTCCTGCCGGTCGAATAATCCCCGATCCTGAACGAAATAAAGGCCCGGTTCCCCCCAGAACCGGGCCTTTTTCATGACGAACCGGGTAACCCGTCAAGCTGCGGTGGCGAAAGCCTCCTGCGGAAGCGCCATCATCGCGTCGCTGCCCGCTTCCAGCTTGCGCCGCAGAGCCCCTGTGTCTGGCAGGAATCGCTCTGAATAATAGGACGCAGACGTCATCTTGGCTTCGTAAAAGGCCCGGTCTTCGGGATTCCCGGCCAGCGCCGCCGATGCGACCTTGGCCATTTTCAGCCAGAAGAAACCCAGCGTTACGATCCCCATCAAATGCATGTAATGATGCGCGCCTGCGCCCAGATGGTTGGGATTGGCCATCGCATTCTGCATGAACCACATGGTCGCCGCCTTTTGTTCACCCAGTGCCTTTTCCAGGCGTTCGGCAATCGGTGCGAGATCAGCATTTTGTTTGGCAGCGGCAATTTCGTCGTCGATCATCTTGAAGAACGCCTGCACTGCGCGGCCGCCCTTGCTCGCCAGTTTGCGGCCGCACAGGTCCATTGCCTGCACCCCGTTGGTGCCTTCGTAAATCATCGCAATGCGGCTATCGCGGACGAATTGTTCCATGCCCCATTCGCGGACATAACCGTGGCCACCGTAAACCTGCTGCATGTTGTTGGCGATGTCATAGCCCTTGTCAGTGCCATATCCCTTGATCACCGGGGTCATCAGCCCGATCAGATCGTCGGCCAGCTGACGCTCCTCTTCGGTCTGGGCCTTGTGCGTCAGGTCCACCTGCAGCGCGCCCCACAGGCACAAGGCGCGCATGCCTTCGTTGAACACCTTGGCGTCCATCAGCATCCGGCGGACATCGGGGTGGACAAAGATCGGGTCAGCCTTGGCTTCGGTATCAACCGGCCCCGTCAGCGCGCGCCCCTGACGCCGGTCGAGCGCATAGGTCACAGCGTTCTGATAGGCGACCTCGGCCTGCGCCAGACCCTGAAGGCCGACGCCCAGACGTGCGGCGTTCATCATCACGAACATCGCGGCCAGACCCCGGTTCTCTTCCCCGATCATCCAGCCTTTAGCGCCGTCATAATTCAGCACGCAGGTGGAATTGCCGTGGATGCCCATCTTCTTTTCGATAGAGCCACACGACACCGCGTTGCGTTCCCCCGGCTCGCCATTTTCATCAAGGATGAATTTGGGGACGATGAACAGCGAGATGCCTTTTGAACTGTCGGGCGCGCCGGGAGTCTTGGCCAGCACCAGATGGATGATATTGCTGGTCAGGTCATGCTCACCCGCCGAAATGAAAATCTTGGTGCCGGTGATTGCATAGGAACCATCCGCCTGCGGCTCTGCCTTGGTGCGGATCATGCCGAGATCGGTGCCGCAATGCGGCTCTGTCAGGTTCATCGTGCCTGACCATTCGCCCGCAATCATCCTGGGCAGATAGGTTTCTTTCTGCTCCTGCGACCCGGCGGCCTCAATCGCGGCGGTCGCGCCATTGGTCAGGCCGGGATACATGGCGAATGCCTGATTGGCGGTGCCGGTGTATTCCTCAACCACAAAGCCAAGCACATGGGGCAGGCCCTGCCCGCCGAATTCCTCAGGCTTTGCAATCGTGCCCCAACCGCTTTCGACATAGGCATCATAGGCCTGTTTGAAGCCGTCTGGTGTCGTCACCGATCCATCTTCGTTCCTTGTGCAGCCCTGTTCATCACCAATCTGGTTGAGCGGGGCGAGAACCTCGGCGCAGAATTTGCCGGCTTCGTTGATGACCGTGTCGATCATGTCGGTGGTTGCGTTTTCAAAGCCCGGCAGATTGCCATAACTTGCAAGGTCGAGCATTTCGTTGACGACAAAGCGCGTGTCGCGGGTGGGAGCGGTATAGGTCGGCATCGGGAGACCTCCTTTGATTGCGTGAACGGTTTTGAATTAAGGGATCAGGTTTGCGAGAGCGTGTCAGCCAAGATCAAGATTCTGAATCTCGGCGACGAAACTGGTCAATTCCTTGATCGAGGAATCGATGTCGGCGCGCTGCGCCTTTAACTTGGCGATATGCGCCTTGCATTTCTCGATCGTGACGCGGCGTTGTTCGACGCGGCCGTCATCGAGATCATACAGGTCGATCATCTCGCGGATTTCGGTCAGGCTGAAACCAACATTCTTGGCGCGCATAATCCAGGCAAGCCGCGCACGGTCGCGTTTGGAATAGACGCGGGTCAATCCGACGCGGGCCGGATTGATCAGACCTTCGTCCTCATAGAAACGCAGCGCGCGGGCGGTGCAGTCGAATTCGGAAGTCAGATCCGAAATCGAAAACTGTTCGCGCGCATGTTTGTCTGGGCGATCAAGATGCGCGCCGTTGCGGCGCGGTTTGCCAGCGGCCTTATCTGCGCTTGTGTCCATCATCTGGTCGGTCTTGTAATTGGGTGCTGTAGCCATGCCCAATGCCATACCTTCCCTTTACGTGAGCGTCAAGTCTTGACCTTTACGAGAGCGCTGGCGTCAGGCGCACCGGGATTAAGCCTGCGGTAAAAGCAGCTCGCCTCACCCGTGTGGCATGTCGGCCCCGCTGGCCGCGCCCGGATCACCAGCGCATCTTGATCGCAATCGACCAAAATCTCCTCAACATGCAGAAAATTCCCGGAGGTTTCCCCCTTCAACCACAGCGCGCCGCGTGACCGCGACCAGAAATGAACCTTGCCCGTCAGGCGCGTCTGCACCAGCGCCGCATCATTCATAAAGGCCACCACCAGCACCGCCTGTGTCGCAGCATCGACAACGACCGCCGTCAGCAAACCGGCGGCATCAAACTTCGGGGAAAATTGTGTGCCCTGTTCGCGTTCCCGCGATGAAAGCGCCTGCGATTCGTTCAAAGTGGACCTCCAGATGATCTGCACATGTGTTGTGTCTGGGCAAGGTATTGACGCAAACGCGGCGAGATGGTCGTGCTATGCGACAGTTTGTTGCACGATAACAACAGGCACCGCACAAAATATACGTAGCCGCGCGTTTACACTTCACCATCGGTAAGAGGAATGGAAGAAAGCCGCCATTGAGTGCGAAAGCGCTCATCCACCAGACATGGCAACACAGAGTGCCAGGTTCAGGGGGTGATTGGCCAGAGCCGACAACGGGGTGTCGGACGGCCAGTTGAACGATGAGGGACCGGTTTCTGATAGCGAAGTTAGGGGGTCGCTGTCTGAGCTCTTCTTGAGCGAAACCAATCCATTTCGTCACGCGGCGCCCGGGGCTGTAACGGCCTCGGGCGTTTCGTTTATCGGATGCAGGGTTGGGGCTCCGCCGCTAGCGTGCCCGGTTCCCTGTCTCCATACCCCGGCCATCGACCACACGGGCAAAGCAGGCGATCCTGACCGATGCCGCTCCTGCATCCAGCAGCGCGGCGACACAGGCATCGGTGGTCGCGCCGCTGGTCAGCACATCATCGACAAGTATGACGCGGCGATGGGCAATCATTGCGCCTGCACCGCTGCGCACCGCAATTGCCCCGCTCAGCGCCATACGGCGGGCCTCCTGCCCCAATCCGCCAAGGCTCGGCGTGCGTTTTTGCCGAACCAAAGCATCGACCGCCAGTTCACCCTTGCCGTGGCGGGACAATTCCTGCGCCAGCAACGCCGCCTGATTGTAACCGCGCTGCCAAATCCGCAGGCGGTGGAGCGGAACCGGGACAATCAGTGGCGGCTCGCCCTCCGGGTCATCCAGACGCCCCGCCATCAACCGCCCGAGCAGCCCCGCCAAGGCGATCTTTCCGCCGTGCTTGAAGCTGAGAATTAGCTTGCGCGAGGCGTCGTTATAAATCGTCGCCGCCGCGATCCCCGCATGGTGCGGCGGGGCAAGATTGCAGGAATAGCACTGATCCGATTTCACTGCGGCGGCAGAGCCCATTGGCCGCTGACAAGCGGCGCAGGCCGGATTGCCGGGAAATTCAAGCTCGCTCCAGCAATCCGCGCAAAGCCCGCCCTGCGCCGCGATCGCTGCTCCGCATAGCGGGCAGCGCGGCGGGTAGACCAGATCGATGATCGGTCCCAAACCCTCTTTCACACTGGTGCCAAGCTGCGACCGCCACCCCATCCGCTCCGTCTGCACCTCTTGCGCTGCCGGTGCAAGCGCGGCAGGGGCACATGCATGAACTCCGCCGCCAGTGTCCCGCGCATCTTTGCCGAACCCCGCCGCGTCAACCGGACGCTGCGTTCAGAGAGGCGGCGACGGCAAGGCCCCGATGCGGCGCGCTTCATCATCGACGACATTTGCGATGACATTATCGAACGGCTAGCGTTTGTTCGGCACACACCGGGCCGGTCGCTAGTGATCGGCGCGTGCTCAGCCGAGCTAGCCGCGTTCCTAAGGCTTTCGGACGGTTTCCTGCACGCAGACCACACCGCCGATCCCGCGCAGCCGATTGCGGGCGGTCCCTATGATCTCGCGGCCATCGTGGGGCAGCTGGATGCGGTCAACGATCTGCCCGGCGCGCTCATCCACCTGCGCTATGCTTTGGCACCCGGAGGGCTTGCAATCGCCAGCTTTGTCGGCGGAGCGAGCCTGCCGCGCCTGCGCGCCGCAATGCTGGCGGCGGATGGGGAGCGGCCAGCGGCGCGCATTCATCCGATGGTCGATCACCGCGCCGCGCCGCAATTGCTCCAGCGTGCTGGGTGGAAGGACCCGGTGGTCGATACCCACCGGCTGACGGTCCGCTATTCCTCGCTCGACCGGCTCGTCAATGACCTGCGCGATCAGGGTCTGACAGGCGCGCTTGCCGATCCTGCGCCGCCGCTGGGCAAGGCCGCATTGGAGCGCGCGCGCGCCGCTTTCCTGGCTCTGGCCGACGACGACGGCAAGGTCTCGGAAACCTTTGAGATCATCACCCTGACAGGCCGGCGGTCACTTGCCGGCCGCTAGTCCCGCCTGCGCCGCCGCAAGCCGCGCGATCGGCACGCGGTAGGGGGAGGCGCTGACGTAATCGAGCCCGACTTGCTCGCAGAATGCAATCGAGGCCGGATCGCCGCCATGCTCGCCGCAAATGCCCAGCTTGATTTCGGTGCGGGTTGCCCTGCCCCGCTCTGCCGCGAGTTCGACCAATTGGCCAACCCCTTCAATGTCGAGGCTGACAAACGGATCGCGCGGGAAAATGCCCTTATCGACGTAAGGCGCAAGGAACCGCGCCGAATCGTCACGCGATACGCCCAATGTCGTCTGCGTCAGATCGTTGGTGCCAAAGCTGAAGAATGCGGCCTCCTGCGCAATGTCGCCCGCCATCAAGGCCGCGCGCGGCAGTTCGATCATGGTGCCGACGAGATAGTCGACCCGCGCGCCTTTTTCGGTGAACACTTCCTCTGCCACGCGGTCGATCAACGCTTTGAGGATCGCCAATTCGCGCCGGGTGGCCACCAACGGGATCATGATTTCGGGCAAGGGAGCTTTACCTGATGCCGCCTGCACATCGCAGACCGCTTCAAAAATGGCGCGCGCCTGCATTTCGTAGATTTCTGGGTAAGTGATCCCCAGACGGCAGCCGCGATGGCCCAGCATCGGGTTGAATTCATGCAATTCATCCGCGCGCCGCCGCAGATGATCGACCCCCAGCCCGGTCGCATCGGAGAGTTCGGCAAATTCCTCATCGCGGGTCGGCAGGAATTCGTGGAGCGGCGGATCGAGCAGGCGGATTGTGCAGGGCAGCCCTGCCATCACTTCGAAAATCGCGGTAAAATCGGCGCGCTGTTCGGGCAGCAATTGCGCCAGAGCCCGCCGCCGCCCGGCTTCGTCTTCGGCCAGGATCATCTGGCGCACCGCGCTGATGCGCGACGCCTCAAAGAACATATGCTCGGTCCGGCACAGCCCGATCCCCTCGGCCCCGAATTGCCGCGCCATCCGGCAATCCTCGGGCGTTTCGGCATTGGTGCGCACCCGCATCCGCCGCAATTCATCGGCCCAGACCATCAATGTGCCAAAATCGCCAACAAGTTCCGGCTCGACCGTGGGCACAATGCCCAGCATCACCTGACCGGTGGTGCCGTCGAGCGTGATTTCATCGCCTTCGCTCAATTCGTGTGAGCCAATCCGCAGCTTGCGCGAATTGCGGTCGATCGACACAGCGCCCGCGCCCGATACGCAGGGGCGGCCCATGCCGCGCGCCACCACCGCCGCGTGGCTGGTCATCCCGCCGCGCGCGGTCAGAATGCCCTGCGCCGCGTGCATGCCGTGGATGTCCTCTGGGCTGGTTTCGACCCGCACCAGAATGACCTTTTCTCCGCGGTTCGCCCATTGTTCGGCGGTGTCGGCATCCAGCACGATCTTGCCCGCCGCCGCGCCTGGCGATGCAGGCAGGCCGGAGGTGAGCACATCGCGCGGCGCCTGCGGATCAAGCGTCGGGTGCAGCAATTGATCGAGCGCCATCGGATCGATCCGGCGCACGGCTTCGGATTGGTCGATCAGCCCCTCGCCCACCATCTCCACCGCCATTTTGAGCGCAGCCTTGGCGGTGCGTTTGCCCGAGCGGGTTTGCAGCATCCACAGTTTCCCGCGCTCCACAGTGAACTCGATGTCCTGCATGTCCTTGTAATGCGCCTCGAGCAGGTCGAACACCCGCGCCAATTCGCCATAAGCGCCGGGCATCGCCTCTTCCATACTCGGCGCCTTTGCCCCGGCGGCCTCGCGCGCGGCATGGGTCAGATATTGCGGCGTGCGGATGCCCGCGACCACGTCCTCACCCTGCGCGTTGATCAGATATTCGCCGTAATAGGCGCGCACGCCGGTCGCCGGATCGCGGGTAAAGGCGACCCCGGTGGCGCTGGTGTCGCCCATATTGCCGAACACCATCGCCTGCACATTGACCGCTGTGCCCCAATCACCGGGGATGTCGTTAAGCCGGCGATAGACCTTCGCCCGGTCGCTGTCCCAGCTATCGAACACCGCGCGGATCGCGCCCCAAAGCTGTTCATGCACGTCCTGCGGGAAGGGTTTGCCCCATTCCTCTTCAACGATACCCTTGAACTGGCCAACGATACTGCGCCAGTCATCCGCTGACAGCTCGGTATCGGCGTAAAAGCCATTGTCTTCCTTGACGATCTCCAGCGCTTCTTCGAACAGCCCGTGATCGAGGCCGAGCACCACGTCGGAGTACATCTGGATAAACCGGCGATAGCTGTCCCACGCGAAGCGTTCATCTTCGCTGGTGTTTGCCAGACCTTCGACCGTGGCATCGTTCAGGCCCAGATTGAGCACCGTGTCCATCATCCCCGGCATCGAAACGCGCGCGCCCGAACGCACCGAAACCAGCATCGGGTCCGCCGCATCGCCAAACCGCTTACCAACGGCGGCTTCGATATGGGTGAGCGCTTTGGCCACCTCGGCTTTCAGCTCGTCACGAAACGATTCGCCCGCTTGCAGATAGCGCACGCATTCCTCGGTCGTGATGGTGAAGCCCGGCGGGACCGGCAGGCCGATGCTCGCCATTTCAGCAAGGTTCGCACCCTTGCCGCCGGTGACGGTCTTGTCCCGCTGCCGGGGATCGTCGTGGGGCGCGTTGCCGCCAAAGGGATAGACTGTTTGCATCGTTGAAGTCCTACAGGATGGAACACATGGAACACGGTCCAAGGGGCGAAGAATTACCCCTCGATCCGGCTGAAATCTGCGACATTGCCAACCGCGGCGGTGAAGCGCGCAAGCAGGTTGAGGCGGGCTTCGCGCTTGGCAGAATCGTCATCATTGACGGTCACCTCGTCGAAAAAGGCGTCAATCGGCCCGCGCAGGGTGGCCAGCGCCGCCATGGCGTCTGCGAAACGCTCTGTGCGCACCGCCTGCTCCGCAGTGGGCGCGGCCTCGGCCAGCGCATCGATCAGCGCCCTTTCGGCTGTTTCGGGCGAGTAGGAAATCTCAAAGTCCGTCATGCCAGCGAAAGCTGGCATCTCAGGCACCTGAGCTCCATCGCTTGAGACCCCAGCTTTCGCTGGGGTGACGGTGTGGTTTTCCTTTTTGAGGATGTTCGCAGCGCGCTTGTATCCGGCCAGCAGGTTGGTGCCGTTTTCTGTTTCGATAAATGCCTGAAGAGCATGGACACGGGCGAGCAGCCGGACGAGATCGTCCTCTTCAACAAGTTCTGTGACAGCATCGACGATGTCGTGTCGTACGCCAGCTTCTCTTTGCTGAACCTTCAATCGGTCAGCGAAGAAATCGACGATTTGACGTCCCAAAGTTTGCTCGGAAATATCAAAAGCTCTTCCAACCGTTTGGGCAAGAGCAACCTTGGCGAGGTTCAATCGAAGGCCATTGGCGAAAATTGTTTGTATGGTTCCCAGCGCTGCTCGACGTAAAGCATAAGGATCTTTCGAACCGGTTGGTCGCTCATCTACAGCGAAAAATTCTATTAAGTTATCAAGCTTATCTGCCAGACTGACAGCCACCGTAACAGGCGCAGTCGGCACATCATCGCCCTGCCCCACCGGCTTGTAATGATCGCGGATCGCGTCCGAAACCTCGACCGGCAAGCCTTCCTTCGCGGCGTAATATCCGCCCATTAGGCCCTGCAATTCGGGAAATTCGCCGACCATCTCGGTGACCAGATCGGCCTTGCACAGGCGTGCGGCCTGTTCGGCGAGGTTGGCTAACTCCTCGCGCGTCCCCGCGCCGGGGGGGGCCGGCGCCCCGGGGGGGGCCCCCCGCGGGGGGGGGCCCCCCCGGGGGGGGGGGGCCGGGGG
>NZ_JBLQUK010000007.1:0-176466 GCF_047872805.1 Qipengyuania sp. ASV99
GGGCGCGAACCTCCGGCGAAAACTTGTTCGTTGTCTTGCTCATAAGGACTCCATCTACTCAAGAGTTGGAGCCTCCGGCAATCCCGGGGCGGTTCATATCGCGGCGCATGTCGATCGCGAGTTCGCGGGCTTCAGCCAATCTAACTAAGTCTAGTGGCACTAGGCCGATGTCCCTTCGGCGCCCGTTTATGGTCGCGCGCAGCACCCAATACCCCTTTTTTGGGGCGGTGAGCAGCAGCGATAGGCCATCGCCATCCATATAGCGGCCCGGTTTAGTGAGAGCTCGAATCTGAGCAGCGGAAAGTTTTCCCATAGCCATCCATCCTGGTTCTCTTCCCACATCTGCTCCCACAATAGTGGGTAGAAAGTGTGGGAAAGGTTAGAACAAAATAAGAACAAAAGATTCCATTGCAAGTCCGAAGAACCGCAGAATTCTGCGGTTTTCAGGGACTTTCTGGGAACTCTTGGGATGGTATAGGTGGCGGAGACGGAGGGATTCGAACCCTCGATACCCGTTAAAGAGTATGGTTCCTTAGCAGGGAACTGGTTTCAGCCACTCACCCACGTCTCCGCGTGCGCTGCGCTTTTTGGCTGCGAGGCGCGCGCTATAGTCGGGCTTGCCAAGCCCGGCAAGGGGCGAATTGAGCGCCCACTCGTCCGCCGCCCCATCCACAAGCCTGTGCTTTGCCTCGGCCAGCCCAGCTTAAGCTTCGGCTTCCTATCGACTCGTCTCACCGCGTTTTCGATTCGGTTCGCCGACGAACGATTGTCGCAGCGTGGGATAAGGACTTTGCTTCGACGTGCAGGGTTGCGTCCATAGCAGATTCAAGGCTTTGCAAAAGAAGGTGTGTGAAATGCGCAGAACCAGACCTCAAACCGACCCACGCTCCGCAACTGGCAGAGTATTCCGGCACTTGACTGCATGGTCGCGCAATGGCGCGGCGATTGTTGCTGCTGCGATGCTCGCCTTTGCGCCAGCTGGCGCGCAGGACGTTGAGCGGTTCGACCCGGACGAAGCGTTTAACGCCTCGGCGAGCGCGGCGCAGGACACAGCACAGGGTAGTGCAAGCGGAGCGATCGACGCTGACCTCGTCGATCCGACGCTGCGCAGTGACCCCGCACCCGCCGATCCGACACCCGCATATCCCGCCACGGCCAATCCCGATGCGGCCGGGTTTGACAATGAGTTTTCGCAATATGCGGGCACTCAGCCGGGTGATCCGGTCCCCGCATGGACCGACCCCGCTCCGGCCGAACAAACGGCTGCCGCAAACCCGGAAACCTATGGCGAGGATGACCTGATTGGCGCAGCCGAAGGCGTCTTCGGCAAGGGCGCAGAAGGCCTTGCCGGACTGATCGAGGATCTGCTGCGCGAACAGGGTGAGCCCAATGGCTATATCGTCGGGCGCGAGGCGGGCGGCGCATTCATCTTTGGCGCGCGCTATGGGTCGGGCACGCTGCATCACAAGGTCGAAGGGGAGCGCAAGGTGTATTGGACCGGCCCCTCGCTCGGCATTGATGCCGGTGCCAATGCGGGCAACACCTTTGTGCTGGTCTACAATCTGTATGACAGCGAAGAGATATTTCGCCGCTATCCTTCGGGCGAGGGTCAGGCCTATTTCGTCGGCGGCCTGCATGCCAGCTATATGCGCCGCGGCGATGTCGTGCTGATCCCGATCCGGGTCGGCGCTGGCCTGCGGCTTGGCGTCAATGCAGGCTATATGAGATTCTCGAAGAAGCAGCGCTGGTTGCCCTTCTGAGGTCGCACATGATTGCCGGTTGACCTGCCAGCAGAGCGGGCCAAGGCAACAGCAAAATCGAGGCCGGCTGACCGGCACGCCGATTGGCGGTTGCGCAGCGCGCCGCCGCGCGGCAGAGCGTCCGCCATGCTCCACCGACTCGAACCCCAATCGCCCGATGCGCTGCTGGCGCTGATCAAGCTTCACGCTGCCGATGCCCGGCCAGACAAGGTCGATCTGGGCGTTGGCGTCTATCGCACCGGACAGGGCGACACCCCCGTTTTTGCGGCGATCAAGGCGGCGGAGCAGCGGCTGGTCGATACGCAGGACAGCAAGAGCTATCTTGGTCCCGAAGGCGACATGGGTTTTGTCAACGCGCTCATGCCCTATATCTTTGGCACCGATGATCCGGCGATGGGCGGACGCATTGCCGGGATGCAGACCCCCGGCGGCACTGGCGCGGTGCGACTGGCGCTGGCGCTGGCGCAGAAAGCGGGGATGATGCGGCTGCACATGGGCACGCCAAGCTGGCCCAACCACGCGCAGATTATCAAGGACATCGGGCTCGACTGGACCGCGTTCGACCACGCCAATCCCGATGGCAGCGCCAATGTCGACGCGGTGCTCGCCGCGATCCGGGGTGCGGGGCCGGGCGAAGGCGTGTTGCTGCATGGCTGTTGTCACAATCCCACGGGGATTGATTACACCCCTGACCAATGGGACGCGATTGGCGATGCGATTGCCGAAACCGGCGTCTTTCCGATCATTGACGTCGCCTATCAGGGGCTGGGCAAGGGCATGGAGGAGGACGCCTCCGGTTTCCGCAGCGTCCTGGCCAAGGTGCCCGAGGCTTTTATCGCCTATAGCTGCGACAAGAACTTTGGCATGTACCGCGACCGGGTCGGCGCATTCTATATCCTCGCCGGGTCCGAAGCCGATGGCGCTGCCACGCTGGAAAAGGCGTTTTCCAACGCCAATGCGCTGGCCCGCGCCAGTTGGTCGATGCCGCCCGATCACGGCGCGGCGGCGGTCCGCCTGATCCTGCGCGACGCCGATCTGACTGCGCAGTGGCTTTACGAACTGGACCAGATGCGCGCCCGGATGAACCAGGTCCGTGCCCGGCTGGCCGAGGCTGGCACTGCGGGCAGCGTCGATCTGACCCCGCTCGGCACCCAGAACGGGCTGTTTTCCATGCTGCCGGTGACCGCCGATCAGGTCCGCCAATTGCGCGAGGAACACGCCATCTACATGGCCGGTTCGGGCCGGATCAACGTCGCCGGCTTGACGTTTGACAATATGGAAAAATTCATCACCGCGATTGCCGACGTCACCGGATAGCCGCTGGCGATGCTCAATCGGCAACCCACGCTCGAAGGGCCACGCCTGCTGCTGCGACCGCTGCGCACAGACGATTGGGATGCGCTGTTTGCGGTCGCCTCAGACTCGCTGATCTGGGAGCAACACCCCGCGCATGATCGCTGGCAGGAGAGCGTGTTTCGCGTTTTCTTTGATGATGCGCTGGCCCATGGCGGCGCGCTGGCGGTGATCGACAAGGCGAGCGGTGCGATCATTGGCTCCTCGCGGTACCAGGGTTTGGAGGAGGCAGGCGGCGGTTCGGTCGAGATCGGCTGGACTTTCCTTGCGCGCTCGCATTGGGGCGGGGCCGCCAATCGTGAGCTGAAACGGCTGATGGTGGCCCACGCGCTTGCCAGCATCGCCGAATGCCGCTTTGCCGTGGGTGAGAGCAATTGGCGTTCGCGCGCCGCGATGGTCAAGATCGGCGGACGGCTAACCGCGCGAGAGGACATGCGCGGCATGGCGGGCAAACAGGTGCGTCACGTCATCTATGTCATCACCCGCGCCGAATTTAACAGCGGGCCTCTGGGGAAACAGCCTGACACCGAACCCGGGGGTTGAGGCCATTTCATCCGCGGTGCTTTTGCCAGTCCAATACGCCGCTTTCCCCGCTGCGCGTCGAGCCGCCTAAGCAGCCGCAAAAGCGCGGAATTGTCGGGTTTTTGCGCGATAGACCGCATGGTTCCGCGATAGATCACCGGCTGCCACAGGCCGATTTCGACCCGGTAAAACAGGTCGCGGAGTGTGACCTTTCGCCAATCGGCAATTCCTGTGCGGCGCGCGGGAGGCGATCCCGGCGCGGCCAGCACATGGTCCCACGCTGCGGCGAAACTTTGCGCGTCGGGCCTCGCGCGGAGCCGATAGGCACTTTCCCGGCTCTTGCCCACCGCCTTCGCCGCACCGGCCACCGAACCGTGCACATACAGCTCTGCCAGAAAGGCGCATTGCAACTGGGGTGACCAGCCATCCTTGCGCCTGCGCCGCTTTACCGGGGTAAAGAACGGCGGGCGCGAGCGGCGGGTGCGGGCAGAAACGATGGAGCGAGGCATGGCGCGCAGTAAGGCACAAATGCGGGTGTGTAGGAAAGCGCGAATGTCAGCAGGGCGCGCGGCGCGTTAGGTTAAATAAGTATATTCCCTTAACTTTCCCTAACTGCTACCCCTTCGGTCAGAAGGCGCGGCGAACGAATCCGCGCCCGTGGTCGCCCGCGATTAATTCAAATGCCTCTTACGAGGGGCCCGGGGGAAATATCTTGAGAAATACGATTCTTGCAGGCGCGTCGATTCTGGCGCTCTCGATTGCAGCGCCAGCGATGGCGCAGAACCAGAGCACGGTAAATCAGAACGGCACCGGCAACAGCGCTGCGGTGACGCAGCCGGGCACCGGAAACGAATCAACCGTTACCCAGAACGGAGATGATGGCGGCGTGACCGTCGATCAGGTCGCACAGGGCAACATTTCAACCGTGACCCAGAATGCGGGCGGATCGCTGAACACCGCAGACATCAATCAGAACGGCGATTTCGATTCGTCCTCCGTTGAGCAATCCGACCTGAGCAATTCGGCGATTGTGACGCAGGAAGGGTTCGACCTCGACGGCAGCCTGCTTGCTAACAGCAGCACCGTTATCCAGTCTGGCACTGATAATGACGCGACTGTTTCGCAAGTTGGCGACACCAATTCCTCCTTTGTCGGACAAAGCGGAACAGAGGATCAGGCATTCCTTGTATCCGGCGGCGAAGGCAATTCTTCGGGGATCACCCAGTCGGGCGAAAGCAATGTGTCCGATGTTCTGCAAGATGGTGATGGCAATTCATCAACCACCACGCAGTCGGGAGAGGACGGCGACATTGATGTCGATCAGTTGAGCGATGACAGCACCTCGATTGTCGCGCAGTCCGGCGATTTCCAAGACGCGACCTTGGTGCAATCCGGCACCAACAACCGCTCGGAAATCACCCAGAGCGGTGATGATAACGATGCAGATGTCGAGCAGGGTGGCAGCGACAACATCTCTTTCGTGACGCAGAGCGATGAAGAAAACGATGCCGATGTCGAGCAGACGGGGGCGACCAACTTTTCCAACGTGATCCAGAGCGCGGAAAATAATGAGGCGGATATCCTGCAATCGGGTGCCAATAACAATTCGATCATTGCCCAGTTTGACGACAACAATTTTGCCGATGTTGAACAATCGGGCAGCTTCAACCGATCCGAAGTGACGCAGCCTGGCGAAAGCAACGAAGCATTTGTCCTCCAAAGCGCGGACGGCAACACCTCATTCGTGACACAGAGCGGTCAAGACGGATTTGCCGATGTCGATCAGGTCGGCACGGACAGCATGTCTACCGTTAACCAGGATGGCATCGATAGCAGCGCCATCGTGCTGCAAGAAGGCATTGATCTTGACCTTAGCGGCCTGACCAACACCAGCACGGTTTCGCAGACCGGAACCGAAAACGAAGCCGATGTTCAGCAGGTGGGCGACAACAACGGTTCGACCGTGGTCCAGTCTGGCTCTTTGAACGATGCGTTTCTTGTGAGCGCGGGCGCGGGCAACACTTCGGCCATTACGCAGTCTGGATCGACCAACGTCACCGATGTTGAACAGGACGGCGACAGCAACAGCTCGGTCGCAACCCAGTCCGGCAGTGATGGCGATATCAATGTGTTCCAGATCCTGTCGGGCAACCAATCGTTTGCCACGCAAAGCGGCAGCAATCAGATTGCCGATGTCGATCAGACCGGGGCGAGCAACACCAGCACGGTAACGCAGTCGACCCAAAACTATACAGCCAACATCATCCAATCGGGCAGCGGCAACACTTCGACTGCGATCCAGCTTGATCCGGTGAGCATTGGCAACACGTTGAGCACGGTCAACACTACGCAGGCCGGTGACAACAACAGCGCCACCGTCAATCAGCGCAGCATTGATTCGATCAGTAACGTTACGCAGGCGCTGGGTGCGAATGGCAACACGGTATCCGTGCTGCAGGGGTCCTTCTCGCGGCGCCAGACGAGCAATGTGACACAGGAAGGATCGAACAATTTTGCCACCGTGCAACAGGGGATCAATGGCACCGGCCCAAATGACGATGACAATGTCAGCACCATCACCCAAAGCGGCGACGGCAACACCGGCACGGTGCGCCAACTGTTGCGCGACGGTATGAGCACGCTCACCCAGAGCGGCAATGGCAACACTGCCTTCACCGAACAAGGTATCTCGGGTGTCGGCAGCGGCTTCGGCCCGTTCACCGCGACCGTGATCCAGTCCGGTGAAACCAACACCTCCAACGTGTTCCAGCGTTCGATCGATAGCACGGTCTTTGTCGAGCAGATCGGCGACGGCAACAGCTCGGCGGTGACCCAGCTGTCCTATAACTCTGGGGGTGACGCCAACACGACCAACAGCGCAACCGTGACACAGAGCGGCGACATGGGCCAATCGACGATCACCCAGACCGGCAACAACAACACCGCGACGCTGGATCAACAGCTGGGCGGATTGGGCAATATTTCGCTCATCACCCAGACCGGCAACAGCAATATGGCAACGGTCGGTCAGGGCGGCAACGGCGATATGTCGACGGTGTCCCAGACCGGCGACAACATCACCGCCACGGTCAACCAGAACTTCACGCCGTAAACGCGGTCTGAAACCACACGGCACAGGGGCGCGGGGGGGCAACCTCCGCGCCCCTTTTGCTTGGTCTGATGCAGCGCGCAGACTCGTTTCGCCGCGTCTTCGCAACCCTCCATCCCTGGCCGGCAATTCAGCCTCTTGCCTGTTCACTTTTCTGCAAGCAGGCGTCGATCATGCATGGCGGAGCACCCGGCAGGGCGGGCATTAACCAGGCTTCAAAGGGGGTTTGCTAAGGCCCCGCTGCAATTTTCGGGCAGCGCGGGCGTTATGGTCGCAAGGAGAATGACAATGAATTTTCGCACAGCTGCGCTGATCGCCGCAGGTCTGATGGCCGCACCCTTCGCCGTGCCCGTGCTGGCGCAACAAATCCCGACTGAGGACAATATTCTCACCACCGTTTACGCCCCGCAGCCGCCCGCGATTGAAGGGTTGGCGGAAGGGCCGCAGATCGAAGGCTTTATCTCGGCGCGCAACGGCAACCGGGTGCAGGTCACTGCATCGGACGGGACCGCTACCATCGTCACCCTGACCGAAGAAACCAACATCCGCGCAAAGGGCGGATTTCTGGGTCTGGGGCGCGAAACCTTGGGCGCCAATGCGCTGCTCAATGGCCTGCCGGTGGAGGTCGATACCCGCCAATGGGACGGCGGGCTGGTCGCCGCGCGGGTGCGGTTTTCGGACCGTGACCTTGAAACCGCCGAGATGATCCGGTCGGGCACGTCGCAGCGCTTTGCCGCGAATGAAACCGCGATCGAGGACAACGCCGCCGCGACGCAGGCGCTGCGCGGCCGGTTCGGCGATATCGACAAATACAACGTCAAGAGCACCACCAGCGTCTATTTCGACACTGGCCGCGCCGATCTGTCGCCGAGCGCGCGCAATCAATTGTGCAGCGCGGCGGCGCAGGCAGAACGGATGGACAATGCGCTGCTGCTGGTGGTGGGTTACACCGATTCCACCGGCAGCCAGGAAGTGAACCAGCGATTGAGCGAAAGCCGCGCCGCCAGCGTGGTGAATTATCTGCAACAGCAATGCGGTTGGGCTCCCTACCGGATGCTGACCCCAACCGGCATGGCAGAGGCAGACCCGGCGGCGGACAATGCGACCGAATATGGCAAGGCGCAAAACCGCCGCGTTGCGGTCAATGTGCTGGTCAGCAAAAGCGTCGACGGGTTGTAACACGGGCGGGGCGGCAGATTTGTCCTGCTGCCCGGCTACACCACCCCAAGCCCCTGCATCCGTTTGAGATAGCGGGCCAGAACGTCAATCTCCAGATTGACGCGCGAGCCGACTTTGAGATCGCCCAGCGTGGTCACTGCGCCAGTGTGCGGAATGATGTTGACCAGAAAATCGCAGGTCTTGTCAGGCCGGTCGCGCACGTCGTTGACGGTCAGCGACACGCCATCGACCGTGATCGACCCTTTTTCTGCAATATAGGCTGCGATTTCGGCGCGCGCGCGAATTGCCACGCGCCAGCTGTCGCCGACCTGTTCGGCCAGCACCACTTCGCCGATTGTATCGACGTGGCCGGTGACGATGTGCCCGCCCAGTTCATCGCCGACGCGCAAGCTGGGTTCGATATTGATCCGCTGCCCCGCTGCCCACATGCCGGGGCGAGTGCGGCTGACGGTCTCGGCAGAGACATCGACGTCAAACCAGGCATCGCCTTCCCCATCCGCGTGAGCCGGTCGCATGCCGCGCTCGACCACCGTCAGGCATACGCCCGAACAGGCAATTGACGCGCCAATATCAATCCGCGCGGGATCAAGCGGGGCGTTGATGCGGAGCCGCAGATCACCGCGCTGGTCATGCGCGGCGATGGTGCCGATGGCGGTGATTATTCCTGTGAACATATGCGCTTCACCTTCCCGGCAATTGTCTGCAACGCAGATAGGCGGAGAATTCGTCGCTGCCAAGCAATCGCCGCTCCGCCAATCGCCAGCGGCCATGCGCAGCGGCAAGGTCAGCAAGTCCGATGTCGCCAAGCCCCTGCTGGCCCCCGCCAATCAGGATCGGAGCGCGGTAAAGGTGGATTTCATCGACAAGATCCTGCCGCAGGAAACTCGCCGCTGCGCCTGCGCCGCCTTCGACATAGAGATGGAGCGCGTCCGGGATAGCGGCAATCTGATCGGGGCGGTTGATGACCCGCACCCCATCAGGCGGAATTCCCCGCGTCAGCAGCACGCGCTGCGGGCTGCGGTGCTCCAGCCCCGGCAAGCGCACATCAAGCCGCGGACGGTCGGCGCGCCAGGTCGAACCGCCGACCAGGATCGCATCGTTCCGCGCGCGCTGGCTGTGGACCTGCGCGCGCGCCTCTGCCCCGGTGATCCACTGGCTCGATCCGTCGGCCATGGCGATGCAGCCATCCAAACTCAGCGCCAGTTTGAGGGTCACGCGCGGGCGGCCCAGCGCCGCGCGGGTCAGGTACCCCGCCAGACTGGCGCGCGAAGCGTCATCATCCAGCACGCTGACCGCAATCCCCGCGCGTTCAATCCGCCGCGCGCCCTGTCCGGCGGTGCGCGGGTCGGGGTCAAGCTGACCGATCACCACGCGCGCGGGCCGCGCAGCAATCACCAGATCGGTGCAGGCTGCCCCGCGCGGCGATTGATGCGCGCAAGGCTCCAGCGTGACAAACAGCACCGCGCCCGCAGCCCCGCCTGGCGCGACACCTGCCAGCGCCAGTGCCTCGGCATGGGGCCGTCCACCCGCCTGCGTCCATCCGCGCGCTATCACACGGCCGTCTTTTACCAGCATCGCGGCAACGCCGGGATTGGGGCGCGACAGCGGACGCGCGCGCGCCGCCAGCCGCGCGGTTGCGGCCATCCAGTCGGTGTCTGCGGTGCGAAATTGCAAGCGGGGCGGCGCGGCTAAGGAGCCGGGCTTTCGCTGTCGGGCACAGCGGGTGGGGGAGCGGCGGTGCTTTCAGCCTCGCTATCATCCGCTTGTTCGTTGGTGCCGCGTCCGAACAATTCTTCGCGGCGCGCCTGTTCGGCAGCAGCCTCTGCCGCGCGTCTGGCGTCGGCGCGGCGTTCGATCTCTTCGACATCCATCCCCGCTGCTGCGCCCAGCGCCTTGTAAAGTTCGCGCTTGCGCTCGGCGATTTCAGCCTCGCGGGCCTCGCGCAGATCTTTCACCTCCTGATTTTCAACATTAGAGGCGATGATCTCCGCGTCGCTGCGAGCCGCGTCGAAAGTGGTGATATAGGTGATCGTGGGCGGGTCAGGCACCTTGTAAACCGTCTCCCCCGCCAGCCAGTAGAATATCAACGCAAACGGAGCGGTCGAAGCCAGCAGGATCGGCACGCGGTAAGGGTTGGGCTTCCGGAATTCGCTCCAGAAATCCTTTACCCCCGGCGCGGGATTGAAACGCGAATTGGCAAGTCTCGGCATGGCGGCAATATAGGCAAATTGTGCCGGGCTGACCAGAGCCGAGCTTCGCGGGGATCACCACTCATGGATATTCGACGCTGATCGGCACCCGTCCGCGCAAATTGCCGCTGGCGTCCGTTTCGGCCTCGATCACCAGAGTGCCGGAGAAATTGAAGCTGAGTTGGCCGTTGGCATCAAGCACCGGGAAGCTCGGCAGATCGCTGACAAAGTCGCGGATCAGCGCGTCCCCGCCATTTGTCCCGCCGCCCGTATCGCGCATGGCGACTTCATTGGGCAGGTCGATGGAGATTTGTTCAAATGGCGCTCCGGTGATGGTGGCGCGGCCGGTGATCGGCATCCCGCCCAGATCATCGACATCGCCGATCAGGGTCTTTTGCCCGCTTGCCAGATCGAGCATGACGCGCCCTTCGCCCTTGCCAAGCAGAACCAGACGACCAAAGTCGATATCGCTTTCGATGGTGATTTCGAGCCGCTGGCAATTGCGATTCTGGTTGCCATTCCCATTGCCGTTCTGATTGCCATTGCCGCGGCACCCCGGCGGCAGGTCGCAATCGGGGCAATTGCCCTGCGCGCGCAAGTCGCTTCCCAAGCCTGTAAGGGCAGGGAAGGTGAGCGCGAGGGCTGCCAACGCAAGGGTGACCACACGAAACATGACCGCAAGTTAACCGATCAAGGTTAACGAAGGGCTACGTGGTTCTGCGTTCAGCCAAAGCTGGCATACAGGCTGCGGCCGTGGTCCTTTAGCCAGCGGTCGGCGGCGCTGATCTCGCCTTCGTAAATACTGCCGAGCAAAGCGTGGAATGCGGGGCTGTGATCGAAATGGACCAGATGCGCGACTTCATGCGCGACCACCGACCGGCGCACGTAATCGGGGGCCTGAATCAGCCGCCAATTGATGCGGATGCGCGCCTGACCTGAACGTCCACCATCCGAACAACTGCCCCAGCGGCGCTGCGCCCGCGACAAGGCGACGGGCACCGGGGCCAGCGCAGCGGCGGCGGAGTATTCGGCCAGATCGGTTTCGTATAGCCGCAAGGCTTCGCGTTCGAGCCAGCGCTTTATCCGGCCCTCCAGCCCGGCTTTCGGTCCGCCCAGCCGCAGCGTGCCTTCGTTCAGCGCCGGACGCCGCGCGGCGCGTTCCTGCCAATCGATCCGCAGCGGCTCGCCGCGAAACAGGACTATGCTGCCGGGACCGGGCGCCGCGCGCCGGGGCAGGCGCGCATGTTGCTGCGCCAGCCAGTCGCGCCGGGCGTGGGCAAAGGCGATGGCTTCATCGCTGCGCGCCCAGCCGGGCAGGGTGATGCGCACTTCGCTGCCATCGGGGGCCAGCCGCAGGGTCAATCGCCGGGCGGTCTTGTGGCGGCGCAGGATAATCGGAACCTTGACCCCGCCCAGCTCAATTTCGGGATCGAATGCCGCGCTTTTCAGCCAATCAATCATTCGTCCAGCTCTGCTGCTTCGTTCCAAACTCCGCCGGCAGGGCGGCGCGGCGGGGTCCATTCGATGATGTGATGTTCAAGCGGCCCGGCATCGACCTCGCTCACCACGCGGCCCGCGACCGAGACACCGGCGCGTTTGACCGTCTCGCGGTCGCCGCTGATGAGATAATGCCAATCGTGCAGTTTGCGCCCGTCGGCGCGCAGGCGATAGGCGCAGGTGGTGGGCAGCCACGGCACCTCCTCCACAATTGCCAGCGTCAACCGCAGGCAATCGGGCACAAACGCCTTGCGGTTGCGATAGTCGGAGCATTTCGCGGTGCGGCAATCGAGCAATTTGCACGCTACATTGGTGTCGGCGATGATCCCGGTGTCGGCATCCTCGATCTTGTGTAGGCAGCAGCGCCCACAGCCATCGCACAGCGCCTCCCACTCGGCACGGTTGAGCTGCGCCAGCGGCAGCTCCCAGAACCGGTCTCTCAATTCACCCATAGCGCCAGTTCGGCGGTCACGGCGTCCGCGCCCTGATCGGTGGGCAGGGTGGCGATTGGCTCACCTTCCGGGCCGAACAGATAGACGACGTTGGAATGGTCCATCAGATAGCCGCCGCCCGGCGCGGTTTCTCCGCGAGAGTAGAACACTTTGAACGCGCTGGCCGCATCGGCGATCTGTTCGGGCGTGCCGGTCAGCCCGATAACATCATCGGAAAACGCGCTGGTAAATTCCTTCAACACCGCGCCGTGATCGCGTTCCGGGTCGATGGTGATGAAGATGGACTGGATCTTTGCGGCCTGGTCCGGCTCCGCCTCGGCAAATTGGTTCAGCCCCTGCACCATGCGCTGCATGTCGGTGGGGCAGACATCGGGGCAATAGGCATAACCGAAATAGACGATCCGGTATTTGCCCGCAAAATCGCCCCAGCGCACGGCCTTGCCTTCGCTATCCACCAGATCGAATTCGCCGCCAATAGACGCCCCGGCAAGCGGCGGGTCGATCGCTGCGGAGGGTTCGGGAGAACACGCAGCCAGCAAAAGGCAAGCCGCGCCGACAATCAAGCCCGCGCGGGCAAGAGAGGCAAATCGGCGCGAAGGATTGGCGGAAATGTTCATGGTCTGCTAATTGCGTCCTCGCAAAGGGGGGCATCGGGTATGCCTCTCGATAAAAGTCTTAGAGCAAATGCGAAAGGTTCAAAGCGTGGCTTCCACTGTTTTGCGCAAATTGGGATTGAAGGCGGCGCTGGCACCGATGGTGTCGGGTGCGTTGGGAATAGGCGTGATCGCGGGTATGATGACGGCTGCGGGGATCGGCATGGTTCAGCCTGCAGCGGCGCAGCTTTATTCCGACGGCTATCAATTCCTCAAGGCGGTAAAAGATCGCGACGGCGACACTGCGACCGAAATGCTCAATCAGCCGGGCACCACGATCATCAACACCCGCGACATCACCAGCGGCGACAGCGGGCTGCATATTGTGACGGAGCGCCGCGATGTGCTCTGGGTGCGGTTCCTGCTGCAACGCGGGGCCAATCCCAACATCCGCAACAATGCCGGAGTTACTCCGCTGCAACTGGCGACCCGGCTCGGCTTTGTCGAAGGGGCGGAGGAGTTGCTCAAGAAAGGCGCGCAGGTCAACGCCGCTGACAGTCAGGGTGAAACCCCGCTGATTGCTGCCGTGCATCAACGCAATGTCGAAATGGTGCGGCGCCTGCTGGCCGAAGGGGCCGACCCCGACCACAACGACAATTCGGGCCGTTCTGCGCGCGATTATCTGGGATTGATGACCGGCAACACATTGTTGGTGCGCGAATTTGAACTGGCCGATGCCAAACGCGAAGATCAGGGAACCACTCAGCAATACGGGCCTTCTTTCTGATATGACCGATCAAAATTCCGATTTCGCTGACATGACCCTTGATGAATTGCGGCTTGCGCTGGCCCCAGACATTGCTGCTTCGGCGATTTTCGACGGCTGGAACGAAACCGCGCTGGTGGCCGCTGCCGAAATGGCGGGCGCGGATGTGGACATTGCGCGATTGGCCTTTCCCAAGAAGCCGGGCACCGGGCAGGCGATGGACATGATCGATGCATGGGTCGCCTCGGTCGATGCCGCGATGGCGGCGGAATGGCCGCAGGAACGCCTTGCTGAGCTGAAAATCCGCGAACGCATTCGCGTGCTGGTCGCGTTCCGGCTGGAGGCGGTCGAACATATCGATGAGGCTGTGCGCCGCGCGATGGCGATCATGGCGATGCCGCAGAACGCAGCCCGCGCGCTGAAACTGGGCTGGCGTTCGGCGGACATCATGTGGCGTCTCGCCGGAGACACCGCGACCGATTACAACCATTATTCCAAGCGCGCGATCCTTGCGGGGATTTACTCGGCCACGCTGGCGGTCTTTGTGAATGACGACAGCGAGGGCAAGGCGAAGACGCATGAATTCCTCGGCCGCCGGATCGACGGGGTGATGCGGTTCGAGAAATTCAAGCACAAACTGACCAGCCGCGAGGTCGAAATGCCCAGCCTGACGCGGTTTCTGGGCCGACTGCGCTATCCCAGCCGGTAAAGTGGTTGATTAAACGCGCGGGCTTGTCGCCTCACCCGGTTTGCTGTCCTAATACTGTCAGGAGAATCGCAGCCGGGCAGGCTGCGCGCGTGTTTGACGGGAAGGAATATTTCGATGGCGGGTTCGCTCAACAAGGTCATGCTGATCGGCAATCTCGGGGCTGATCCCGAAATCCGCAGCTTTCAGAACGGCGGCAAAGTCGCCAATCTGCGCATCGCCACGTCCGAAACGTGGAAAGACCGCCAGACCGGGGAGCGCAAGGAAAAGACCGAGTGGCACACCGTCGCGATCTTTTCCGAAGGGCTGGTCGGGGTGGTCGAACGCTACCTTAAAAAAGGCAGCAAGGTGTTTGTCGAAGGCAAGCTGCAAACCCGCAAATGGCAGGATCAAAGCGGCAATGACCGCTACAGCACCGAAGTCGTCATTCAGGGCCTCGGCGGGACGCTGACCATGCTCGACGGCCCGCAAGGCGGCGGTGGCGGCGGCGCGCGCTCGGGCGGCTACGGCGGCGCAGCGGGCGGCGGCGATCAAGGCGGCGGCTGGAATCAAGGCAGCAGCGCGGGCGGTGCAAGCGGCGGCGGTTCCAGCGGAGGCTATGACGATCTTGACGACGACATTCCGTTTTAATTTGCGTAAGCGCACGGCACGATCAGCGTTAGTGTTGGCGGAGATTGAGATAGGTCGCCCATTCCGTCAGCGGCTCAGTTTTGCACATTGAAGGTGTTCGATGCTGCGGCGTCATACCGTATTCGTTCACCAACGCATCTTTACCGATAGCGCGAAAGGCCGTGCGATATCGGCGAGGTTGGATCAATTCGTGAAGGAGCCGAGCCGTGAGGTTGAGCATAGGCGGGTATTTCGCGCTAGCCCTCATTACGTTCGCAACCCCAGTGGCGGCAGACGTCCCCCCTCCAGCGGCATCACTTGGCGAACTGGAGGACGCGATCGACCGTGGCCGCTATGGACCAATTGTTGCTATAGAGGCCGAGCAGCATCGGACAACAACCTGGAGCTATCGCACCAATCGTTCTGACGCGGAATGGCCGCACGATATTCGCTCTGCGGGAAAGTCGCTGACCGCGCTAGCAGTTGGCGTGGCAATCGCCGACGGACATTTGGAATCGCTTGATGCAAAAGTGTGGCCAATTCTCGGCGCGCCCGAAAATGATCCGCACAATGATATCACTGTAAGCGACCTGTTGACCATGTCATCGGCGTTGAACTGCGACGATTCCGAGCGCCGCTCACCTGGCCAGGAGGAGCGCATGTATCGCACGCGCGACTGGCGGGCATTCGCCATGTCCATCCCGATAGATCCGGAATACCGGCGAGATGGCAGTGGCCAAGCGCGCTTTTCATACTGCACCGCGGGTGTTTTCCTGCTTGGTCAGGTTGTCGAAGCTGTCACGGGCGAGCGTTTCGACACCTATGTCGAGCGACGAATATTTGCTCCGCTAGGCATAACGAATGTCGTCTGGCGTAGGTCGCCTAGCGGCCAAGTGCAGTCCGGTGGGCAGTTGCGGATTGGCGCAGCCGATCTTGGAAAAATAGGACGTATGGTGCTTGATCGTGGCCGGTGGGGTGACGAACAAATTGTACCCGAAGCATGGGTGGCCGAAATGCTGACGCCTCGCGCGCAACCTGCACCCGGTATTGCCTATGGCTATCTATGGTGGCTTTACCACATTCCGACGCCGATTGGCCCTCAGCCCAGTTGGATTATGTCGGGCAACGGTGGAAATCTGGTTGCAATTTTTCGTGCCTATGACTCGGTCGTTGTCGTGCAGTCTGCCGCTTACAATCAGTCGCAGGCGGGCGACCGTTCTTTTGCGATTGTTCGTGATGCAATCGCTGCGATGGCATTGCCGGAATAGGCTGCGCGTTTAGCGGTGATTTGCCTGCAACAGCCATTTCCATTGCAGCCTTAATTGCTGACATGTCGATTCCCACCCCGATAACAGCTCACGCGCTGCACCGGAAAGAACCTGAAACCCGATATCGGTTCAATCTTTCTTCAGCCCCCGCAGCATCTCGGCCAGTGGTCCGTCCTGTTCGCCTTCGGCCACGATCCCGGCTTTGCGCCGCGCTTCATCGGCCTGCGGTCCTTCGGCATAGGGGTCGATGGCGAGGCCGAGCGTTTGTGCAACCGCTTCGCCAAGATCAAATGCGTCGCCGCTGAATTCGATCTCGTCGCAATCCTCTGCGTCGAGTTCGATCTCGATTTCGGCACTTTCGTCTTGGGCGACAGGCTGCGCGCCCTGCTCGACAAAACGCAGGTCGAGCGGTTCTTCGATGGTGGCGGGAAAATCCTCGCCCGAAATGGCGCAGGATTGCCTGATCTCGGCTTTCAAAGTGCCCACCGCGCGGATCGCTTGGCCGCGCTGTTCCAGCGTCACTTCGGCGCGCAGGCGGTCGATGCCCGGCAGGTCAAACCGCGCGGCCAGACCCGCGCGCTCGCCCGCATCGGCCTCGATCACCACAATTTCGCCCGGCAGGCCCTTGATCCTGATCCGGCGCGAGAATTCGGGCTGGTTCACCATATGCCGCTCGCTTTCAGCACCGCCGCATCGTCGAAAGTCGCCAGCCGCTCTGACAGCGCCAGTAATTTGCCCGCCACGCATGCCGCGCTCGCCGCTTCGTCTGCGGATTCGGAAAAGGTGACGTTGCGCGACACCGCGCCGATCAGTTTTTCGCGGTCGCTGGTGGTCAGCGCGCTGCGATAGGCACCCAGCCTGCCGCCGAGCACGCTCATGAGTTTGCCGACGCGCTTGCCCACGACCACATCGTTGACGCCGAATTCGCGCAATTGCCCGTCCATATCTTCGACAAACAATTCCGCGAGCAAAGCGCTTTCGGCGCGCATCTCGCTGGCCTCGACCCGCACCATCACCGTGCACAGCACTGCGGTGATAAGGTCGAACCGTCCGCCCACGCTGTCGGAAACCTTGCAATCCTTGTAGAACGAAGGCTCGCGCGCCAGTTCAATCACGCGGTGCCACAAGGGGCGCACCTGTTCGCGCGGGTCGGGGCCAGTGCCAAGCAGGCGGGACAGGAAGCTCATCGAAAATCTCTCAATTGGTTAAGGCCCGCAAGATGCAACCCTTAAGATCCGGCGCATTCAGCCGCAATTCACGGCTAACACCCCAGTTCCATTCGCAGCGACGTTGCAAGGCTCTGCGACACGCCGTAAGGCCCTTGATGCGCTGTGCACGATATAGGCTGCGGCCTGCGCGCGGCAAGGTTTTGGCATAATACAGGTTCAGACGGGAATTGGTCGGCAAAATGGGTGTGAATGGTTCGGCAAATCGCCGCCTCCTTAATGGCAGATACGCGAAAGCAGCGGTGCTTGGATGCACGGTCATCGCGCTGGGTGCATGCACGTCGATCCGCGAATCGCGCGGGTTCATTAACGATCCGCTGCTGACCCGTTCGGTCCAGCCGGGGATCGACAATCGCCAATCGGTCGAAGGGACGCTGGGCCGTCCGACTTTCTCCAGCCAATATGGCGAACCGGTGTGGTATTATATCGCCAGCGAAACCGGCCGCCGTCCGTTTGTGCGCCCCCGTATCACTTCACATGCAGTGTTGGCGGTGCGGTTTGATGCGGCGGGCAATGTCGCGTCGGTTGAACGCAGCGGGATCGATGAAGTCGTTTATCTTCAACCCGACAGCGACATGACGCCGACGTTGGGGCGGGAACGTTCGTTCCTCGAAGACCTGTTCGGCAATATCGGTCAGGTGGGTGCGGGCGGTCCGGGTGCTGCTGGTCCCGGCGGGCCATAGCGCGGCCTGAACCGGGGGATTGATCCGCCGAAATCTTGACCCCTCTGGCGCAGCGCCCATATCGTTGGCCATGACAGATTTACATTCCAGCCATCTTTCCAGCCACGGCCTGATTCAGTGGCACGGCACCACCATCATCGGCGTAAAATGCGGCGGCAAGACCGTGATCGCGGGCGATGGTCAGGTATCCATGGGCAATACGGTGATGAAGCCCAACGCCCGCAAGGTTCGCCGCATCGGTGAAGGTGAACGGGTCGTCGCCGGGTTCGCCGGGGCGACCGCAGATGCCTTTACCCTGTTTGAACGGCTGGAACGCAAGCTTGAACAATATTCGGGCCAATTGATGCGCGCCGCGGTGGAATTGGCCAAGGATTGGCGCACCGACAAATATCTCCGCAATCTCGAAGCCCTGATGATCGTCGCCGATGCCGATGTGCTGCTCGTGCTGACCGGCAATGGCGATGTGCTGGAACCCGATGGCGGACCAAACTCGCAGATCGCCGCGATCGGTTCGGGCGGCAATTATGCGCTCGCCGCTGCGCGCGCGCTGTCCGATTACGAAGCGGATGCAGAAACAATCGCGCGCAAGGCAATGGCCGTCGCTGCCGACATCTGCGTTTTCACCAATGGCAATCTCACCGTTGAGACGGTTTGAGCATTCTCGAAAGCGACCATGACTGATAATCTTACACCCAAGGCGATTGTCGCCGCGCTTGACGATCACATCATCGGCCAAAGGGACGCCAAGCGCGCGGTCGCGGTGGCGCTGCGCAATCGCTGGCGTCGACAGCGGCTCGGCGCGGATCTGCGCGATGAGGTCACGCCCAAGAATATCCTGATGATTGGCCCCACCGGCTGCGGCAAGACCGAGATCAGCCGCCGTCTGGCCAGGCTTGCCGAGGCGCCGTTCATCAAGGTCGAGGCGACCAAATTCACCGAAGTCGGTTATGTCGGGCGCGACGTTGAACAGATCGCCCGCGACCTGGTCGAAGAGGCGATCCGGCTGGAAAAGGAACGCCGCCGCGAAGCGGTTCGCGAAACCGCATCCGAGGCGGCGATGGAACGCCTGCTCACCGCGCTGGTTGGCGACAGCGCATCCGAAGCGACCCGCGAAAGCTTTCGTCAGCGCATCGTCCAGAATGCGATGAACGATGTCGAGGTCGAGATCGACGTCTCGGACGCTCCCAACATGCCGTTCGACATGGGCAATATGGGCGGCAACATGCAGATGATCGATCTCAGTGACATGATGGGCAAGGCGTTTGGCAAGAAACATTCCAAGAAACAGAAACTGCGCGTGCCCGATGCTTGGGACAGGTTGGTCGAGGAAGAGGCGGACAAGCGGCTCGACGATGACGATGTGGCCCGCACCGCGCTGACCAATGCCGAAACCAACGGCATCGTGTTCCTTGACGAGATCGACAAGATCGCGGTCAGCGATGTGCGCGGCGGCAGCGTCAGCCGCGAAGGCGTGCAGCGCGACCTGCTTCCCTTGATCGAAGGGACGACGGTGGCGACCAAATATGGCCCGATGAAAACCGACCATGTGCTGTTCATCGCCAGCGGCGCGTTTCACGTTGCCAAACCGTCCGACATGCTCCCCGAATTGCAGGGCCGTCTGCCGATCCGGGTCGAACTGCGCGCGCTGACGCAGGAAGATTTCGTGCGCATCCTGTCGGAGACTCGCGCCAACCTCGTCGAACAATATCGCGCGTTGATCGCCACCGAGAATGTTACGCTTCAGATAACGAAGGATGCGGTGGAGGAAATCGCCAGCATCGCTGCGCGGGTCAATGAAAGCGTCGAGAATATCGGCGCACGGCGGTTGCAGACGGTGATGGAAAAACTGCTGGAGGAAATCAGTTTCGAGGCTGAGGATCATTCGGGAGAGACGATTGTGGTCGATGCCGATTATGTCCGCGAGCGGCTAAGCGATCTGGCGGGCAACACCGATCTGTCGAAATATATCCTTTAAGTTGGGGACCTGACCCAAGATGGTGCCCGGCACGATCCGCGATCTGAAGGCGATGCTGCTGGGTATGAGCCCGCGCCTGTCGGACCGCGTATGGTGTTTCCATAAGGTCTCCGATGCGCGGTTCATCCCCGACACCGCCTTTGCAATTATCCGCGAGGAAGAGGGTGTGTGCTGCATCCTTCCCGCGCAGGCCGCCCCCGCAGATGCCCCGCAATTCGCACAGATTACCCTTCGGGTGCATTCCGACCTCGAAGCGGTGGGGTTAACCGCTGCGGTTGCCAGTGTGCTCGCCAATTCGGGTATTGCCTGCAATGTGATTGCCGGCCTGCATCACGATCACTTGTTTGTGCCTTTTGCACAGCGCGACGAGGCGCTGGCGCTGCTGAACCGGTTAAGCCTCGACGCGCGTCGATAAATCCTGTGCGTTGACAGTATCACAGCCGCATTGGCGGTTGAAACGCGCGGCGCGGCGCGCTCTAGTGGCTCCGTCGAATTTCAAGATAACGGGGCCAATTTCATGATCCGCACGATACTGCTTTCAGGCGCCGCCGGGGCCGCAATGGCCGCCGCCGCGCCTGCGCTTGCCGACAATCATCAGGTAAGCGCCGCGGCAGAGACATTTCTATCGTCCGAAATTTCCGCGCCGCAAATCGAATACACGATGTGGACGCTGGACAATGGCCTGCGCGTTATCGCCATCCCTGATCCTGCCACCAGCACGGTGACGACTTCGCTATGGTATGACATCGGATCGAAGCTTGATCCCGAAGGCCGCAGCGGGTTCGCGCATCTGTTTGAACATATCCTCAGCCGCAAGACCGAGAATATGCCTTACAACATGATCTATGGGTTGACCGCGGATATTGGCGGCACGCGCAACGCATCGAACTGGATCGACCGCACCAATTATTACGAACAAGTCCCCGCCGCCTATCTCGAAACGATGCTGTGGACCCACCGGGAGCGGATGGCGAAGGTCGTGGTCGATGCCGAAGTGTTCGAAACCGAACGCGATGTGGTGAAGGAAGAATTGCGCCAGCGCGTGCTCGCGCCGCCCTATGGCCGGCTGCAACGCTTTGTGTTTCCCGAAAACGCCTATGATGTGATGCCGCATCGCCGCCCCGGCATCGGTTCGATCGAAGAACTCGACAGCGCGACGCTGGATGATGCGCGGGCCTTTTATGAGGCTTATTACGGGCCGGATACGGCGACGCTGATTATCGCGGGCAATTTTGAAATGGCGACGCTGCGCAATCTGGTCGATCAATACTTCGCTGATATTCCGCCGCGCGCCAACCCGGTGGATATTGCCATCGACACGCGCGAGAGCGAGCCGAGCGGCCCGCGCATTGTCAATGCGACCGCGCCCAATGTGCCGCTGCCGGTGATCGGCGGGGTGTGGAAAGGGCCGCCGACCACCCACGGCGATGCTGCTGCGCTCGAAGTGCTGGGGACGATCCTTGACGGCGGAGAGAACAGCCGCCTCGACAATGCGCTGGTGCGCAGCGGTCAGGCGGTCGATGCCTCATCGCAAATTGGGCTGTTCCGCGAGGCGGGCTCGTTGGGCGTTTATGCCATCGTGCGCGGGGCCGAGCAGATGGAGGTTGCCGGGGCGACGCTTGATGCGGAGCTGGAGCGGCTGCGCACCGAAATGGTAACGCCCGAAGAACTCGCCGAGGCCAAGAATGAGATCATCGCAGGCACTTTGCGCCGCCGCGAAACCGCACGGGGGCGGGCGTTTGAACTGGGCGAGGCGCTGGTTTCGAGCGGCGATCCCGATTTTGCCGACCGCCGCCTGACCGAAATCGGTGCGGTGACCGCCGCCGATGTGCTGCGCGTCGCGGCCGAATATCTCGATCCGCAAGACCGCGTTACGATTACCTATACAGCGGGACCGGATGATCCCGCCAGCTATGCCAACCCCGCGCCGATGCCGACGTTCCGCACATTGCCCCCGGCCACTGGCGAGATCCGGCAAGTCCGGGCCGAAGGCGAACGCATGGCCCCTCCCGGACCGGGCGCGAGCCCCGAAGTGGCGCGGCCCGAAGTGGTCGAAGCATCGCTGACCAACGGGATAAAGGTGGTCGCGGTGCAGACCGGCGAGGTGCCGATTGCGACCATTTCGATGATCGTTCCGGGCGGCAGCAAGACCGACCCCCGCGAGCGCGCCGGGATTGCGCAATTGGCGGCAAGCCTCGCAGACAAGGGTATTCATGGCATGGATGCCAGCGCAATCGCCGCGCGTTTTGAAAGTCTGGGCGCAAGTTTTGGCGGCAATGCTGGCAGCGACGGCACCAGTTTCAGTCTGACCGCGCCAGTCACCAATCTCGACGAAGCGGGCGCGTTGGCGGCGGCCATCGTCAAGGGCGCGATCTATCCCGACGAAGAGTTTGAGCGTGAGCGCAACCGCGCGGTCGATGGATTGCGCGTGCGGATGCAGGATCCTGGCGGGCTTTCGTCTTACGTTGCGCGCGTGGCGATGTACGGCGATGCGCCTTACGGGACGCAGCCCGACGGCACCGCAGACACTTTGGCGGCGATCAATCGCAACGATTTGCTGCTCCACCGCCAGCGCTATTTCCACCCCGACCGGATGCAGATCGTCATCAGCGGCGGCATAGCCCCCGATCAGGCGGTTTCCGTGGCAGAGGCGATGTTCGGCGATTGGCGCACCGATCTGTTGGCTGGCGCGATCCCGGTGGAATCCGCTGGCGAGGCGCAGCCGGTGCGCACCATCGTGATCGACATGCCGAACGCAGGTCAGGCCTCGGTCGTGGCAGCGGTGCGAGCGCCGGCGCGCACCAGCCCCGATTTCTATCCGCTGGAACTCGCCAACAGCGTGCTGGGCGGCGGGTCGAGCGGACGCTTGTTTGAAGAAGTGCGCACCAAGCGTTCGCTCAGCTACGGTGCCTATTCGGGCTTTGCCGACCGTGCCGACGAATCGATCCTGACCGCGAGCGCGCAGACAAAGAACGATTCCGCCGATGACGTCGCGCAGATTTTCCTCGATGAATTCGCGCGGCTGGGTTCAGAGGAATTGAGCGAAGACCTGCTGCAACGGCGGCGATTGTTCATGAACGGCGGTTATGCCCGCGCGCTGGAAACCAGCGGCGGGTTCAACGCAATCGTGGCGACGTTGCTGCAACAGGGTCTGCCCGCAGAAGAGGCCGCGCGCTATGCCGAACGTCTGGCCGCGGTCGGTCCCGATGCCGCCAGCGCTGCGGCGCAGGACTATGTCGATCCGGCCAAGGCGACATTGGTGATCGTTGGCGATGCCTCGCAATTCCTCGATGACCTTGCTGCGCTGCGCAGCAATATAGAGGTGATCCCGGCGGATGAGCTGGATCTGGCATCGGCGGATTTGCGGCGCGCGGCGGTGGCGGAGACTGAGGGCGCAGCGGAGTAGGCGTTACTCCGCCGCTTCCTTTTCCTCGCTGCGTTCGGCCGCCTGTTGCGCCCACATCGCGGCATAGAGCCCGCTGCTTGCCAGCAGTCCGGCGTGCGAGCCGCTTTCAGCCAATTTGCCGTCATCGAGCACAAGGATGCGGTCGGCGTCGGCAATCGTCGAAAGCCGGTGCGCAATCGCAATCGTTGTGCGCCCCTGCGCCAGCCGTTTGAGCGTGCCGAGAATTTCCTGTTCGGTGCGGGTGTCGAGCGCGCTGGTGGCCTCGTCCAGCAACAGGATCGGCGGGTTCTTGACCAAAGTGCGGGCAATGGCGACGCGCTGTTTCTCTCCGCCCGACAGTTTCAGCCCGCGTTCGCCGACGGTGGTGTCAAAGCCATCGGGCAGCCGTTCGATCAGCGGCATCAATGATGCATCGCGCGCGGCCTGTTCCACCGTGGCAAGATCGGCACCTTCGGCACCATAGGCGATGTTGTAGGCGAGCGTGTCGTTGAACAACACGCTGTCCTGCGGCACGATCCCGATTGCAGCGCGCACGCTTTCCTGTTGGACCTGCGCAATATCCTGACCGTCGATCAGGATGCGCCCGCTTTGCGGATCGTAGAAACGGAACAACAGGCGGCCAATCGTGCTCTTGCCCGCGCCCGAGGGGCCGACGATGGCGAGCGTGCTGCCCGCCGGGACCGTAAAGCTAAGCCCGTTGAGGATCGTGCGCTCCGGCTCATATCCAAATGTCACATTGTCAAACGCCAGCGAAGGTTCGCGCACCACCAGCGCGGGTGCGCCGGGCACATCGCGGACTTCGACATCGGCGTCCATCAGGCGGAACATCTCTGCCATATCGACCAGCCCCTGACGGATGGTGCGATAGACCCAGCCAAGCAAATCGAGCGGGCGGAACAGCTGCATCAGATAGGTGTTCACGAACACCAGATCGCCGACCGTCAGTTCGCCTTTGCTCCACCCCCAGACGGTGTAGATCATCGCGCCCGCCATCAGCGCATTGGTGATCCCCGATTGCACCACATTGAGCAGCGCGAGCGAGTTTTCCGATTTCACCGCCGCCATTGCATAGGCGCGCGCGGCCCCGGCATAGCGCACTTCCTCGCGCGTTTCGGCGCCGAAATATTTGACCGTTTCAAAATTCAGCAGCGAATCCACCGCGCGGTGCAGCGCCTGCCCATCCAGATCGTTCATCTCGCGCCGCAATTTGGTGCGCCATTCGGTGATCCAGCGGGTGACCAAGATATAGCTGACCACCGTCAACGCGGTCGCCGCGACCAGCTCCCACCCGAAATTGAGGTAGAAAATGATCCCCACCGCGACCAGTTCTATGGCGGTCGGGGCGATGTTGAAAAGCAGGAAATAGAGCATCGAATCGATGCTCTTGGTCCCGCGCTCGATAATCTTGGTAACCTCGCCGGTGCGGCGGTTGAGGTGGAAACGCAGCGACAGACGGTGAAGCCGGTGGAACACATCCTGCGCCAGGCTGAGCGTGGCCATCTGGCCCACCCGTTCAAACGCAACATTGCGCAGATTGTCGAAGATCAGCGCAGTAAAGCGGCCCAGCACAAACGCCGCGACCAGCGCCATGGCGACCTGCGCCCCGGCGGCGATCTCGGCGGCGGCACCCGATCCCTCCATCGCATCGACCGCGCCTTTATAGGCAAACGGCAGCGCGAGCGTGACCCCCTTGGCCGCGAGCACCAGCAGCATCGCCAGAACAATCCGCACCCGCAGCTCCAGATTGTCCTTGGGCCACAGATAGGGAAGGAACCGCAGCAGCGTGTTCCACCCTTCGGCAGGGGCAGGGGCGGCGGGCCGGTCAGAGGATGCGGTATCGGGGGGCATTGCGCCGCTGCATGTGGGCGCGCGCCGTGCCTACCGCAAGGTCATGAGTGCACAAGCTTGCAAAGCGATTGCGCTATTGCCGGACAGCACCATAGCCAGTGTGGCGTTGGCGCCGCAATTCGCGCGCCACATCGCGCGGCACATCGAACAGGATGCGCTGGCTGGCAAAATCAATCGCCACCCGATCAAACAATCGCAGATGTTGCATGCCGAGCGAGATGACCGGCTCATCCGAAAGACCAAGCGCATCAAAGGCGGGTGTATCGGCAAAGGCGAGCGCCACATTGCGCATCTGCAACCCGCCCACGTTGAGCGTGCGTACGGTGGACAATTGACCAACCAGCTCCACGCCGTTGACGTCGGTCGTGGTTACTTCCTGGGCGCGCGCATTGCGCAGCCGCTCGCGCAGCGCAAGATTGCCGATGCTCCCTTGCGCGCCAGTGTCGATGATAACCGTCGCGCTGACCCCTTCGACCACGGCGTTGGTGATCAGCAGCTGGCCGAGTTGCTGGCGCGCGCGCACGATTATCTCGAACCCGCTGCGCGAGCCGCGCTCTACCGAGACATCTTGCAGGGTGATCGTTTCTTCGCGGAAATCGATCAGCACGCGGAAATCCTGCAGGCTGTCGAGCCCGATGATGCCATCTGCGCCAACATGCTGACGGTCGAGCACGGGGGAGATCAGGTCGCGGATCGTGTGGCTGCCGAATGTCATGGAATCGACCTCGACGACATTGACCGGGCGGCTGCTGGCCATCCCGACCAGCGTTGCGGTGCCGAACGGTGTCAGTTGCAACCCTTCATTGATCTGGTGGGTGACGGCGGTGGCCTGACTGCCGGTGTCGATCATGAAATCATACGGCCCTGCGCCTTCGATCATGACCGGCACGGTGAGGCGGCGCGCGGCGTCGCGTTCAAGATCGAGCACTTCGGTCGCGGGATCGGCCAGGTTGGGCGCGACCGGCTCGATTGCGGGAGGCACAGCAGAGGGCCCGGTCGTCAGCGGCGGGGCAAGCGGCGGTTCGACCGCTGCGGCTATCGCGCTGTTGCTGATCGTGTTATGGGCCGCGCCGCTCCCGATCAAACTGGCGGCCAAACTGGCGGCGATGGCGGGCATTGCCCATACATATTTCATGGCTTTTTCCCATCCCGAACGCGCTGGCATTATCCAGCGTCAAGCGGCGCATCATACCAGAGAACGGGTGCCACCCCAAATACCCCGGTCGATTGGCATCGGGTGTTGGAATTCAGGCGGCAGCGACGACCGCTTCGCGGTTGCGCACAATCGCCCAGGTTTCCATCACGATCCCGCGATAGAAGAACCAGAATGTCGCGGCATAGGCGGCGGCCCCCAGACCGGCGTGCAGCGCCAGCGCGATCAGCGGGCTGGAAACCGGCGCAATGTGCTGAAGCGTCAAGACCGCTGCGGCCATCACCGCGCAGGCGAGCGCAATCGGGGAAAGTGCAGCAAACAGCGCTATTGGGGACACAGCGATCCGGGGCAGGGTGACCGCCAGTGTCGCCGCGCATAGCAGCGGCGCGCCAATCCACCACGCATGCACCAGCCCCATCGCTCCGGCACTGACACTCCACAGAAAGACGGCGGGGAAAATCACCGCTCCGCAGATCGAAGTGAACAGATAGACGCGCGGCCTGCCCATCGCATTGGTAACCGGCGAACAGATCAATTGCAGCGCAAAGGCGGGCATGGCGATAGCCAGTCCGGCGACAATCGGGATCAGTTCGGTCCATTTTTCGCCCATCAGCACGAGAATCGCGTTCTCGCTGGTCAGCGCAAGGCCGACATAGACCGGCGCGCTGACCATCATCACCAGTCGGGCGGTCTTGAGGAAATAGGGGCCAAGCGGTTTGCCCGCGCGGTGCAATTGCGAATAGGCCGCCAGTGCGACTTCATTGATCGGCGGGATAAACCGGCCCGTCACGATCAGCGTCAGGAACAAAGCCTGAGTGTAAAGGCCAAGATCATGCGTATCCATAAACCGACCGGCGATCACCACGTCGCTCTGGCTCTGGATGATCCAGAACAGCTGGCACAGCGTCAATGTGCCGCCAAAGGTCAGCATATCCCATGCGCCGCGCGGGTCGAAGATGGGGCGCACCCACAGCTGCGCGGCCAGCATCAGCCCTGCTGCGCGGGTGACGAATATCGACAGGCCGGCATAGATCAGCGCCCACACGCCCCAGCCCAGCCACGCCAGCAACAATGCCGTCAATGCCCCGACCACGGCGCTGGCGATGTTGACCTGACCCTGTTTGCGAAACTGCAATCCGCGCGCCAGCCATTCGGATGGGAGCGCGATAAAGGGGATGGTGAGGAATATCGCGGCCTGCACCCGCAGGAGCTGAGCCACCACTGGCTCCTCGAAATAGGCCGCAGCATAGGGAGCAAACAAGAACTGGATGGCTGCCAATAGTCCATTGGCCAGCAGCAACATCCCGAACACCTGCCCGATGCGCCGATTATCCAGCCTGTCGGTCTGCACTATCGAGGTCGCAAAACTTTGTCCGTTGAGGAAAGCGAGCGCGGTCACCACCACCTGGCTCATGGCGAACAGGCCGTAATCGGAAGGGTCGAGCAGGCGCACGACCAGAAAGGTCGATGTCCAGGTGATGATCTGCGCCCCGACCTGCGCGCCCCAACGCCACACCACCGCCGTCCGCACGCGCGACGCGAACCCGCTGGCGTCATGCGCATCGGGCTCGGCGTGGCTGGCAGCGCCGTAGATTGATTCGGCCGAAGGCGCCTTTGGGTCCATCTGCGCCGATCTAGGCGCGAAAGGTGAAGAAATGACCCAACCTTTGGCTCGATTCTGCCGGGAACCGCAGCGCATCAAGGGCTATGATTGTTAATGCGGGGTTGATTCTGGCCTGATGAAACCCAGATTGATGGGGCTTAAGGAGCCTCGGAATGGCGGATTTCTGCGATCTTTGCGGGTCATTGAAATAAAATTGCAAAAAGGCGTTGACCGAATCTCGAAGCGCGCATAGATGGGCTCCACCGACGCGGCGCTGACGGTTTCTACCGGCTCCGCAAGCGTTGGTCGCCAACATAAACGGATAGCCGGTCCCCCGGTGTAAATCGGGGAAACCATCGCTGTCCGCTATTACTGTCTGGCGGGCTCTTTGACATTGTTAGTTTTTGATGAAGGGACATGTGGGCGACGGCGCCAGGTCCGGGGGTTTTAAGGCTCCGGATACCTGTTAAAATAAGCCGATTGCCACATCCTTCCAGGCTCCACAGTCTGGATGTGATGATGCATGTTCATTCGTATCCATTACGTTTGACAGTGCAGGTATCGGCTCCTTGAAGCTCATGCCAAGCAGGTTGATGGGGTTTTCCCCATGCTTGTTTAGTATGTGACACAAACTTGAGAGTTTGATCCTGGCTCAGAACGAACGCTGGCGGCATGCCTAACACATGCAAGTCGAACGAACCCTTCGGGGTTAGTGGCGCACGGGTGCGTAACGCGTGGGAACCTGCCTTTAGGTTCGGAATAACTCAGAGAAATTTGAGCTAATACCGGATGATGTCTTCGGACCAAAGATTTATCGCCTTTAGATGGGCCCGCGTTAGATTAGATAGTTGGTGGGGTAATGGCCTACCAAGTCGACGATCTATAGCTGGTCTGAGAGGATGATCAGCCACACTGGGACTGAGACACGGCCCAGACTCCTACGGGAGGCAGCAGTGGGGAATATTGGACAATGGGCGAAAGCCTGATCCAGCAATGCCGCGTGAGTGATGAAGGCCTTAGGGTTGTAAAGCTCTTTTACCAGGGATGATAATGACAGTACCTGGAGAATAAGCTCCGGCTAACTCCGTGCCAGCAGCCGCGGTAATACGGAGGGAGCTAGCGTTGTTCGGAATTACTGGGCGTAAAGCGAACGTAGGCGGCTATCCAAGTCAGGGGTGAAATCCCGGAGCTCAACTCCGGAACTGCCCTTGAAACTAGGTAGCTAGAATCCTGGAGAGGTTAGTGGAATTCCGAGTGTAGAGGTGAAATTCGTAGATATTCGGAAGAACACCAGTGGCGAAGGCGACTGACTGGACAGGTATTGACGCTGAGGTTCGAAAGCGTGGGGAGCAAACAGGATTAGATACCCTGGTAGTCCACGCCGTAAACGATGATAACTAGTTGTTCGGGTTCACAGAACTTGAGTGACGCAGCTAACGCATTAAGTTATCCGCCTGGGGAGTACGGTCGCAAGATTAAAACTCAAAGGAATTGACGGGGGCCTGCACAAGCGGTGGAGCATGTGGTTTAATTCGAAGCAACGCGCAGAACCTTACCAGCCTTTGACATCCTAGGACGGTTTCTGGAGACAGATTCCTTCCCTTCGGGGACCTAGTGACAGGTGCTGCATGGCTGTCGTCAGCTCGTGTCGTGAGATGTTGGGTTAAGTCCCGCAACGAGCGCAACCCTCGTCCTTAGTTGCCATCATTTAGTTGGGCACTTTAAGGAAACTGCCGGTGATAAGCCGGAGGAAGGTGGGGATGACGTCAAGTCCTCATGGCCCTTACAGGCTGGGCTACACACGTGCTACAATGGCATCTACAGTGAGCAGCGATCCCGCGAGGGCTAGCTAATCTCCAAAAGATGTCTCAGTTCGGATTGTTCTCTGCAACTCGAGAGCATGAAGGCGGAATCGCTAGTAATCGCGGATCAGCATGCCGCGGTGAATACGTTCCCAGGCCTTGTACACACCGCCCGTCACACCATGGGAGTTGGATTCACTCGAAGGCGTTGAGCTAACCCGTAAGGGAGGCAGGCGACCACAGTGGGTTTAGCGACTGGGGTGAAGTCGTAACAAGGTAGCCGTAGGGGAACCTGCGGCTGGATCACCTCCTTTCTAAGGATTTTTACGAAAGCGTCTGGGCTAGTCCCGGAAAGTGCTTCGTAATCTCCAAAGAACATTGCCGTCGTCCTCATGTCCTTTCATCAATCGGAAACAACGCTTTCAGGGTGTTGTTATCCTGAGTTGGCTCACACGCCCCTCGCGGCCATGCGGCCAGCGCAGGACAGGTGTGGGCCTGTAGCTCAGTTGGTTAGAGCGCACCCCTGATAAGGGTGAGGTCAGAAGTTCAAATCTTCTCAGGCCCACCATTTTACCTTTAGGGGCCTTAGCTCAGCTGGGAGAGCACCTGCTTTGCAAGCAGGGGGTCATCGGTTCGATCCCGATAGGCTCCACCAGGTAATCCGATAGATGAAAAGAGATCAGATCCTTGCCCGAAGCAATTCGGAGCTGAGGTAGGCGGCATTGGCCGCTGCATTTGACATTGTGAATGGGTTTTTAAATCGATGCCGTGGCGGTATCGTCGCAAAGGGTCAGACCTTCGGGGCTGAGTTCTATTGCGATCGATATCATCACAAAATCAATCAAATTGATTATCTGGCTGAGATAATTTTTCCGCATCATCGCAAAGGCGCACGGTCGTTATACAAGGCTGTCGTTGATGGTGTGGACTCTCAAGCGTGAGGTAAGAGCATTTGGTGGATGCCTTGGCATGTACAGGCGAAGAAGGACGTGGCACGCTGCGATAAGCGTCGGGGAGTTGTGAGCAAACTTTGATCCGGCGATTTCCGAATGGGGAAACCCACCTTCACCATTTCTTCCAGTATCCTTTCGGGGATGCCGGGCGAGGTGGATAAGGTATCACCTTAGTGAATATATAGCTTTGGTGAAGCAAACCCGGGGAACTGAAACATCTCAGTACCTGGAGGAAAAGACATCAACAGAGATTCCCGTAGTAGTGGCGAGCGAACCGGGACCAGGCCAGTGCCTTTTGGTGAATTAACAGAACACTTTGGAAAGAGTGGCCATAGTGGGTGATAGCCCCGTATGTAAAAGTAATCCAAAAGGACTTGAGTAGGGCGGGACACGTGAAATCCTGTCTGAACATGGGGGGACCACCCTCCAAGCCTAAATACTCGTACATGACCGATAGCGAACACAGTACCGTGAGGGAAAGGTGAAAAGCACCCCGATTAGGGGAGTGAAACAGTACCTGAAACCGAATGCTTACAATCAGTTGGAGCCTCTTTAGGGGGTGACAGCGTACCTCTTGTATAATGGGTCAGTGACTTAATCTAACATGCAAGCTTAAGCCGTTAGGTGTAGGCGAAGCGAAAGCGAGTCTGAATAGGGCGACTGAGTATGTTGGATTAGACCCGAACCCCGGCGATCTAGGCATGACCAGGTTGAAGGTGCGGTAACACGCACTGGAGGACCGAACCGTTTAATGTTGAAAAATTATCGGATGAGTTGTGTTTAGGGGTGAAAGGCCAATCAAGCCGGGAAATAGCTGGTTCTCCGCGAAATCTATTTAGGTAGAGCGTCAGATGTATGCCGATGGGGGTAGAGCACTGGATGGGCTAGGGCTGCGCGAGCGGTACCAAACCTAACCAAACTCCGAATACCATCGAGTCTTGTCTGGCAGACAGACGGCGGGTGCTAAGGTCCGTCGTCAAAAGGGAAACAGCCCTAACCTACAGCTAAGGTCCCCAAGTCATCACTAAGTGGTAAAGCATGTGGGAATCCCAAAACAACCAGGAGGTTGGCTTAGAAGCAGCCATCCTTTAAAGAAAGCGTAACAGCTCACTGGTCTAAATAAGGGTTCCTGCGGCGAAAATGTATCGGGGCTAAAGTGATGCACCGAAGCTTAGGGTTGCAGTTTACTGCAGCGGTAGCGGAGCGTTCCGTAAGTGGTTGAAGCCGAAGGGTAACCGACGGTGGACATATCGGAAGTGCGAATGCTGACATGAGTAGCGATAAAGAGGGTGAGACACCCTCTCGCCGAAAGACCAAGGGTTCCTGCTCAACGCTAATCGGAGCAGGGTTAGCCGGCCCCTAAGACGAGCCCGAAGGGGGTAGTCGATGGGAACCACGTAAATATTCGTGGGCTTGGAGATGTGTGACGGATGGTGGAAGTTGTGTGGCCTTATTGGATTGGTCATGCAGCCAAGCTGTTCCAGGAAATAGCCTCTCCGTATAAACCGTACCCGAAACCGACACAGGTGGTCAGGTAGAGTATACCAAGGCGTTTGAGAGAAGTATCCTGAAGGAACTCGGCAAATTGCCTCCGTACCTTCGGAAGAAGGAGGCCCTCTCACTGGGCAACCAGTGTGGAGGGGGCACAGGCCAGGGGGTAGCGACTGTTTATCAAAAACACAGGACTCTGCTAAGTCGGCTTCAAGACGACGTATAGGGTCTGACGCCTGCCCGGTGCTTGAAGGTTAAGAGGAGGAGTGCAAGCTCCGAATTGAAGCCCAAGTAAACGGCGGCCGTAACTATAACGGTCCTAAGGTAGCGAAATTCCTTGTCGGGTAAGTTCCGACCTGCACGAATGGCGTAACGACTTCCCCACTGTCTCCAGGATATGCTCAGCGAAATTGAATTCTCCGTGAAGATGCGGAGTACCCGCGGTTAGACGGAAAGACCCCGTGCACCTTTACTGCAACTTCAGAGTGGCATTAGGAAAGAGTTGTGTAGCATAGGTGGGAGGCTTTGAAACTTGGGCGCCAGTCCAAGTGGAGCCATAGGTGAAATACCACCCTGCTGTTTTCTGATGTCTAACTAACTACCGTTATCCGGTAGTAGGACCCTCTGTGGTGGGTAGTTTGACTGGGGCGGTCGCCTCCTAAAGAGTAACGGAGGCGCGCGATGGTAGGCTCAGGCCGGTTGGAAACCGGCTGCGAGAGTGCAATGGCATAAGCCTGCCTGACTGCGAGACCGACGGGTCGAGCAGAGACGAAAGTCGGTCATAGTGATCCGGTGGTCCCTCGTGGAAGGGCCATCGCTCAACGGATAAAAGGTACGCCGGGGATAACAGGCTGATGATTCCCAAGAGCTCATATCGACGGAATCGTTTGGCACCTCGATGTCGGCTCATCACATCCTGGGGCTGGAGCAGGTCCCAAGGGTTTGGCTGTTCGCCAATTAAAGTGGTACGTGAGCTGGGTTCAGAACGTCGCGAGACAGTTTGGTCCCTATCTGCCGTGGGCGTCGATACTTGAAAGGAGTTGCCCCTAGTACGAGAGGACCGGGGTGAACATACCTCTGGTGTACCAGTCATGCCGCCAGGCGTGCCGCTGGGTAGCTATGTATGGACGGGATAACCGCTGAAAGCATCTAAGCGGGAAGCCTCCCTTGAGATTAGGTATCTTCGAACCGTCATAGACCATGACGTTGATAGGCTGGGTGTGGAAGCGCAGTAATGTGTGAAGCTAACCAGTCCTAATAGTTCTTATCGCGCTTGAGAGTTTGCACTGTCAACGTCAGCTTTGCTGCACGTTGGTCGGAGAAATTCTTCAGCCAGATACGCCCTTTACCAATTCATGCAGTGTGATTGCGCTGTATGACATCGATTTAAAACCCGCACTTTCGCTGGCCCCATTGCTTGGTGGTCATGGCATCTGTGACCCACCCGATCCCATCTCGAACTCGGCCGTGAAACCAGATTGCGCCGATGGTACTATGTCTTAAGGCATGGAAGAGTAGGTCGCCGCCAGGCATTGAAGCCAGCGATAGCGCGGGAAATAACCCATTCACTAGTCAACAGGGCTGTCCCGCAAGGGCGGCCCTTTTGGCGTCTTTACGCTCCGGCGGCAAAGACGCGCGCTGATCGAAGCCAACAGCTTCGCAAAGCCGACCGGCCATCCTCAGCAGCGCGTCCCTCAGGTCGCGCGAGCAAGGATAGCCAGCAAAACGGTATCGCGGGATGGAGCAGTCCGGTAGCTCGTCAGGCTCATAACCTGAAGGTCGTAGGTTCAAATCCTACTCCCGCAACCAGCGCAAATTTCGCCGCTATTGGGTCGCAGCCACAAGGTTGAGCTTGGCTTTGCGACGGGCAAGCGGGCGTCGTTACGCTTGTGCCGTGCGCAGCCCCTTTACGATCCCGACGTTCCCCCATAGCCAGCAAAAAGCCGCTTGCAGCTTCGCTGTTAGGCGTGTGACCTTGTGGCTACCATGATGGACGAAAGCATGACCGATACTGCCATTCCCTTGCTCACAACCCGCTTCGATGATGCTTTGGTCTATGCCAGCACGGCGCATCGAACGCAGCTGCGCAAGGGCGGTGCCGTCCCCTACCTTGCGCATCTGCTTGGCGTCGCGGCGATTGCATTGGAAAATGGCGCGGATGAGGATCAGGCGATTGCGGCTCTGCTGCATGATGCGGTCGAGGATCAGGGTGGGAAGGCGCGGCTCGAAGACATCCGCGCGCGCTTTGGGGAGCGCGTCGCCCAGATCGTAGATCACTGCACCGATAGCGATGTTGAACCCAAGCCCGCATGGCGTCCGCGCAAAGAAGCCTATATCGCCAGCCTACGGTCAAAGCCGGTCGCCTCATTAGAGGTGAGCATTGCGGACAAGACGCACAACGCCGCTGCGATCAACACCGATCTGCGTGCGCATGGCGATCCAGTGTGGGACCGCTTCACCGGAAAGAAGGCGGGGACCCTGTGGTATTATCGCAGCCTTGCCGATGTCTTCGCTGAACTCGTCCCCGGCACCGCCAGCGCCCGATTTGAACGCGAAGTTGCGGAGATGGAGCAATTGGCGGGTGGGTGAGTGTCCTGAACTCGGCCCCGCGGGGCTGGCATTGCTCAGAGTGCGGTCAAATTTTCCTACACGTTGACGTCGCGCTATATCCGCGGCGGTTCTTTGATATCGTCAAAAATATTGCCAATTTCCGGCCCAGAGACGCGGGCGATGCTTTCCCTTGTTGGAAAAGTGTCAAGCGGTTGCTGCGACTGGCGGTGTGGAATAGCTTATTGATATATAGCTATTTGTTGCCCGTTTCACCCCTGAAAGCCTGCTTGATACACTGGGTGATGTGTCAAGCAGATTGGCCGCCTCACCAGCCGCGATCGCGCAGCAGCGGCACCATCAGCGTGTTCAGCGCGCGCGCCAGAAACGCCAGACCTGCCCGGCGGATAGGGGGAAGGTGGCGCGCATAGACGGCCATATATTCGATTTCGCTGCGCGCGCCGCGCATTTGCTTGAACTTGCCCGCGCCCGCTGATCCGTTGAAGCGCAGGCCGCGCACCATCGCCCACTCCGACGCCATATAGCTGGCAATCCGGTACAGCGCTTCGGATTGCGGGCGCGCCATATCATAGCCGAGCAATGGCACCGCAACGATCCCGCCAGCGGCGCGCATCCCGCAAACTGCCATGATGCGCCCGCCCGGCTCCCGCGCGATCCTGTAATGCAGCAATCCTGTGCGCGCACTGGCATCGATAAACGCCGGGGTGAAAACCGGATTGATCGCGGAATAGCGCCCGACATAAAGCTGGCGATAGAGGTCGGCAATGCGTTCGCATTCCTGCGGCGTGAAAGCCTCCGGCTCCTCGACCAGCAACCCAGATTTGTTCAGCGCGCGGCGGTCATTGGCGGTGTTGTTGCGTTTCTTCCATTCGCATCTGAGATCGTCCGTCACCCAGATCTGGCGCGCGGGTAACAGCATCCAGCCATCATCGCGCACGGTTTCCAGCAATTGCGGGCAACTCCATTGATCCAGCGAGCGTATAATGAGCAGCCGGTCGGGGAATTCCGCCGCCAGATGCGCCCGCATCTGCGGCAAACCCTGACCCGACCAATCGCCGTGCAGATTGGTCGACAGCAGCCAATTGTCGAGATGCACCGCGTGGTTGATCCGCACCCCATGCAGCAGCGTGCTGAGCGTGGCGAGCACGCCCTTGGCAGCGGTGCGCCCCGCGCCGATGCCGATAATGTCGATCTCATCGCGCGCATACAGCACGTAATGGCTGTGCGGACTGACCACATAACTCTGCCCATAGCCGCCGCTTTCCACTGTCACCGGCAACGACCAGCCACCATAGCGCAGCACCATCGGGGTGGAGGCGACATTGCGGATCAGGCGCTGCGGTCCCGCTTTGGCCAACTCCGCCATGAAATCCCCTGCAGGCGTGCCGCTGGCGACCATAGCCTCGGGCGCATGAATAGACTGCGGCGTGAAAACAGCCTCCGCGCCCCTTTTCGCGAGGTGCGCCGGTTCTGCGTGCGGCATTGCCAAACTGGCCGATGGGGCAGTGATATTTTCGATGCGCATGGCGCTGTTTGCCGCCCGCGCTTTGCAGATGCGTGACAGTGCCGAAGATCAGGCTTCGCGGACCTGCCTCAGGAAGTCCTTGACTTGCTCGCTCAGGGTAGATGCCTGATTTTCCAGATCATTCGCGCTTGCCAGCACCTGACTTGCGGCGGCCCCGGTGGATAGGGACAATTCCCTAACGTCGGCGATATGCCCCGCCACGGTGGCGGTGCCGTGCGCGGCGAGGTCGATATTGCGGGCCAGATCCTGCCCCGCGACCGATTGCTGATTGACGGCGGTGGCGATGGCGACCGCGCTTGAATCGAGTTCCTTGACCTGCGCCGCAATCGCCTGAAGCGCGCCCACGCTGGCCCCGGTCTTGTCCTGCATGGCGCGGATCTGATCGGCGATCTGTTCGGTGGCGCGGCTGGTCTGCATGGCCAGTTCCTTGACCTCGCTGGCGACCACGGCAAAGCCGCGACCGGCTTCACCGCCGCGCGCCGCTTCGATCGAGGCGTTGAGTGCAAGGAGATTGGTGCGCTGGGCGATGGTCTGGATCAATTCGACGATCTGGCCCACTTGCTGTGCCGATGCGGCCAGCGCCGAAATCGTGACATCGGCCTCCTCGGTTGCATCGCTGGCGAGCCGGGCAAGTTTGCTGGAAGAGGAAGCCTGAGCGCTGATTTCGCCGATAGAAAGAGCAAATTCATCGGACGCGGCCGCCGCTGCGGTCGCGCCGACATTGGCGGTTTCCATATGCTGCGCCAGATCGCTGGTGCGCGCGCTGGCCTTTTCGGCGGTGGCGGCCATGGCCACGGCGGTGGTGCCAAGTTCGGCAGTGGCCGCCGCAACCTTGCCCACGACTTCGCCAACGGTGCGGTCAAGCCGCTGCGCGACTTCGCCCAGCAACGCGGCGCGGCGCTGTTCGGCCTCGCTGCGCTCTTGTTCGCGTTCGCTTTGCAGGCGGATGGTTTGCTCTGCCTGTTCGGCCCTTTCGCGCGACAGCATTTCGATGCGTTCGCCGGCCCGTTTGAACAGGTTGAGTGAGCGCAGCATTTCGCCGATTTCGTCGCGGCGGTCTTCACCGGCGATGGCGAAATCGCGGTCACCCTTGGCCAGCCGGGCCATCCCGTCCGAAATCTCGGCAATCTTGCGCGAAAAATCATGCGACAAATAGCGCAGCCCTGCAAACAGGATCGCGGTCGCAAGTGCGGCCAGTGCGGCAAGTATGACGATCATATAGGTGAAATAGGTGAGCGCGGTCTGTTCAATCCGTTCGCGCTGCGTGTTCAGATCATCGGCCAGTTTGCGCGTGTCTGCAATCAGCGAGTCTCCGCGACCGCCCAGCCGCCTACCAAGCGTGGTCAGGCGGTCCATATCGGCGCCCTGAGCCTGCGCTGTGATTACGGCGATAAAGGCATCGTTGTAATCGACAAGGTTGGATTTGAGACGCCGGACTTCCGGGATAAAGGCGGGCAAGTCATCCTGTGCGACCGCTTCGATTGCGTCGATCTTGCTCTTCGCAGCTTCATAGCTGGAGCGTTGCCGGTCGAGGACCTGAGCCTCGCCAACGAACATGAAGAGCGCAGAATTATAGCGCAAATCACCAGCAATGCTGCGCAATTCGGCGGATTCATAAAGCGCATGATTGGCATTGGCCAAAGCAGAGTAGCGCAGATACAATTCGCCCAGGCCAAGCGCCAGCACCAAAGCCATCGCAAATCCTATGCCAAAGAATGTGCCGAATATGGCATTGACCTTGCTGCGAATAGTGAGATTGCGAAACCAGTCTGCGCGGCCGGGAATGCTGCCGTGCGCGGGCGCAGTGGGCGGAACAGGCTGTTCCTCTTGCTCCATCTGCGGCACCATCATCTTCATCGACACATCCCAGTGCGGGGCCATTTTGCGCGGCGGACCCCGTCATTGCCGTACCAACGCCCGCAGCCTCAACGGCCGGCGGGCTGGACCTATGTGTGAACGAAAATCCTTTACAAAGACTTGCCAGCCAGACTTCGCTCTAGCCCCGGACCTGCGCCATGAACTTGTCGACCTGCACCCGCAAAGTGCTCGCCTGCTTTTCGAGCGCGGTCGAACTTGACAGCACCTGGCTGGCGGCAGATCCGGTCGAGATGGATAGCTCGCGCACTTCCTTGATATGCGCCGAGACCTGTTCGGTCCCCCGCGCCGCAAGGTCGATGCTGCGCGCCAGATCCTGACCGGCGACCGATTGTTGATCGACGGCGCTGGCGATGGCCACGGCGGTGGTTTCGAGCTGCTGGACTTCGCTGGCGATAGAACGCAGCGCGCTGACGCTGGCACCGGTGGTGCTTTGCATGGCGCGGATCTGTTCGGCGATCTGTTCGGTCGCGCGGCTGGTTTGCATCGCCAGCTCTTTGACTTCGCTGGCCACCACGGCAAAGCCGCGTCCGGCTTCGCCGCCGCGCGCCGCTTCGATCGAGGCGTTGAGCGCAAGGAGATTGGTGCGCTGGGCGATGGTCTGGATCAATTCGACGATCTGGCCCACTTGCTGTGCCGAAGCATCCAATGCAGCAATCGTTGCATCGGCCTCGTTCGCGGATAAAGTCGCCTTGCGCGCCAGTTCGGCGGAGGACGCGGCCTGACGACTGATCTCGCCAATCGACATCGCAAATTCATCCGAAGCGGCTGCGGCTGCGGTTGCTCCGGAATTGGCTTCTTCCATCGACGCGGCGACTTCTGAGGTTCGCAGGCTCGATTGTTCGGCTGTGGCTGCCATCATTGTTGAAGTGGATTGAAGCTGGCTTGAAGCGCTGGCAACCCCGCTTACCACTTCGCCGACCGTGCGTTCAAACTGTTCTGCGACGCTGCGCAGCGCGCGTTCGCGTTCCTGCCGCGCCTCTTCCTGTTGCTGTTGCAAGCGGGTTTGTTCATCGAGCTGGGCGCGCGCTCTTTCCGCGCGTTCGCTGCTCATGCGTTCAAGTCGCTGTCCGGCGCGGTGGAAAATGACCAGCGCTCGGGACATTTCGCCAATCTCGTCGCCGCGTTCCTGGCCGGCAATTTCAATCTTGGTCTCGCCCCGGGCAAGCTTGCTCATCTCGCCCGCCATATTTTTGAGCGCGCCGCCGACATTGCGGTCGAAATAGCGTTGGGCGATCATGGTCAGCACGGACAGAACGGCGGCAAGTCCAACGCACAACCACAGCAGCGTTGTAATCAGGTCCGAACCCGAATCTGACATCGTGTCGGCATCTTTGCCCAACAGCGCTGCCATGTCGCGCGCCGCTTCAAGCGCTGCACCGCCAGTAGAGTTCACTTCGGCCCTCTGGCTGGCGCGGCGATCAGCGCTGGTGTCTGGGTCAAAGGCATTGATCTGACGGCGGAAATCTTCGACGGCTGCTTCGATCAGCGCCAGCCGGTCAAAGGCCTGCATATTGGTGTCGATCACCATTTCGCGCAGCTCCGCGAGTTTGGCATCGGCGAGTTCGAGCTGGGCAAGGGCAGAGCCTTCGCGCTCTGGATCGCCGGTGGCCACCAGGTTTTCCGCGTGGCGGGTCGCTTCGGAAATATCGACCACCAGCCGTTCTGACGCCAGCGCGTGATCGTGGGTGACGTTGATCTTCTCAGCGCGCGCGCCCACCTGCATGAATCCCGAGATGATGAACACCCCGGCAATCAGCGCAAACGCGAGGTTCACGCCGAAAAACCACGTGATCTTCTGGCCAATCGACAAATTGGCGAAGCGATGACGCAGCTTGCCAAGCCTACCAGCCACGGCGCCGCCTTCGTCTGGCTTCGTTCCTGCCTGTTCAGCTTGAAGGTCGATGGCGATTTCCTGCAAAGCGCTCATGCTGCTTTCCCACCCTTTTTCAATGTATCAGAATCAACCGCACCGGCGACTGCCAGGTCTGCGTTTTGTCGCTCAATCAACTCGTCAATGTCAGCAGCGGGCATGGCCTTGTAATACAGCCACCCCTGAATCTGGTCGCATCCTGCCAGCCGCACCATGTCGGCTTGCTCGATGGTTTCGACCCCTTCTGCCGTGACGCCCATCTTGAGCGCGCGGGCGACCGCGATGCTGGACAACATCATTGCGCGGCTGCCATCATCCTGACCCGCGTCCACCACCAGACTGCGGTCAAGCTTAAGCTTTTCAAAGCGGAACTGGCGCAGGAACCCGATCGAGGCATAGCCGGTCCCAAAGTCATCGAGTGAAATGCGCACGCCAAATTTGCGGATCACGTCCAGACTGCGTTCGGCCACCACCGGGTCGAGCACCAGACACGTTTCGGTCACCTCAAGTTCGAGCAGATGCGGGGGAAAGCCTGTCTCTTCGAGAATTTCACCCAGCTTGATCGGAAATTCGGGGTTGCGCAGCTGCGCTGCGGAAATGTTCACCGACAGGGTGATGCCCTTCCACCGGCGCGCGGTGCACACCGCTTCGCGCAGCACCCACAGGCCGATAGGGTTAATAATCCCCGATTCCTCGGCCACCGGAATGAACACGGCGGGGCCGATATTGCGGCCGTCCTTGCGGTTCCAGCGCAGCAGCGCCTCAACCGCGACAATTCTGCCTCCAACCGCATCGACCAGCGGTTGATAGGCGATTTCAAACTCACCGTTGGAAAGCCCGCCGCGCAGTTCATCTTCAAGCTCGCGCACGGCTTCGCGGCGTTGGTCAAAACTTTCGTTGAACCATGTGCAGCGCATCTTGCCGCCGCGTTTGGACATATACATGGCCACGTCCGACCGGCGCAGCATTTCCGAGGATGGCAGGCGGTTGTCGGCGGTGCTGCGTGCGAGCCCGATGCTGGCACCGACATTGATCTGAAGCGCACCGACATTCACCGGCGATTGCAGCTGTTGCAGCAATGTCCGGCAAATCCCTTCGAGGATGGTGCCAGCCACCCGGCCATGCATTACGGCCGCAAATTCGTCCCCGCCAAGCCGATAGCAGCGCGCTTCATTTGCGCATGCTTTCTGCAGCAGCCTTGCGCATTGCTGGATCAATTGATCGCCGACCGCGTGGCCATAATGGTCATTGACCTGTTTGAAACTGTCGAGATCGATCAGCGCAATCGCCACTTCTTCCCTGGATTGTGAGAGCCGCTCGACATCGGCGTGCAGGGCCCGGCGATTGGGCAGTTTGCTCAATGTGTCGGTGCTCCCAAGCGATTCCAGCTCGCGCACATTGGCAATACCATTGCGACTGAGTAGAAAAATCGTTGCCGCGTAGACCAATGTGCCCGCGATCAGCAGAGCGCTGGGTGAGGCAAATTCGAGCGTATCGCTCGCGATCACAACCAGCGCGACCAGAGCAAACACCAGCGAAACCGTGGCCAAGGGCACCAGCACCAGCCCGACCGGGGTCAGGCGCAAGGGTTTGCTCGGATTTGGCACCATGGCTCCTGCTGTCGGCGCTCAAACGCGCGTTTGCGATAACCCGTTTCCTAAAGAGCATTGGCTAATGAAGGGTAAAGCGAGACGCTCTACATCGGTAAAAGCCTGCAGGTGCGCGTTAATTTTCAGGCCTGAGCGAAGGCCGAACTGCGCGCCGCGCAGTCCGCAATTTCATAAAGGCTGGCGCGGTGCGGCGACGGCACAAATGCGCGGGTCTGGCCCACCACCGTTTCACCTGCGCCCAACATCAGGAAACCATCGCGCGCCAATCCGCTGGACAATCGGTCAAACGCCAGCTCCCGCGTCGAGCGGTCGAAATAGAGCAACACGTTGCGACACAGGATCAGATCAAACCGCTGACGGGCGGGCGGATCGTTCAGCACATTATGCTGTTGAAATCGGGTGATATGCCGGACGTGATCGCGGATCTGCCAGCCGTCCGGCGTTTCGTCAAAATGCCGCAGCATCTGCGCGACGCCCAGCCCGCGCTGGACCTCGAATTGGCTATACAATCCGGTGCGCGCCGTGCGGACTGCGCTATGCGAAACATCGGTGCCCAGAATGTCGATGGTCCAGCCCTGCCAGCGCTCTTTCTGATCTTCGAACAGCATCGCCAAGGAATGGACTTCCTGTCCGGTGGAGCAACCTGCACACCAGATTGAAATGCGTTTCGCATGTTCGCGACTGCGCGCCAATTCGGGCAGCACCTGGTCAGGTATCTGGTCAAATGTAGGCTTGTCACGGAAGAAATAGGTTTCGTTGTTGAGCAGGGCCTCAACCACTTCGGATGCCAGATCGTGATCGTGGCTTCGGCGGCGCGGCACATCAAGCATGCAGACAAGCTGGTCGATATTGCTGATCCCGTGCTGACGGAACACCCCGCCAAGCGCGGTGCCGATGCGCCAGCGGCGGCTTTCGGTCAGCTGCTGACCGGTTTGCGCGCAAAGCAGTTCAGCAATAATCTGATAGGAGGCTTCGCTGACTTCCATAGCGGATCAGGCGGGCATGTTCGCCGGGTCGCGGGAAAACGCCGCGAATTGCGCCATGATCGCCATACCCAGCGCATCGGGAGAGGCGATGAGGCTGGTCAGACCGGCTTTGGCGACCGCGCCCGGCATACCCCAGACTGCGCTGCTTTCTGCATCCTGCGCCCAGACCGAACCGCCCGCTGCGACCAGATCTTCCGCCCCTTCGACCCCGTCGCGTCCCATGCCCGACAGGATCACGGCCAAAGCCCGGCCTTCGCAGGCCACCGCAAGACTGGAAAGCATCGGGCTGACCGAAGGAAGGCAACCGCTCGGCGCAGGAATAGCGGAAATTCCGGTAACCAGCCGATCACCAATGCGGCGTGCGATCATGTGGCCGTGGCCGGTCGCAATGGCGATTTCACCTTTGCGAATTTCGGTGCCGTCTTCGGCGATATGCGTCGGGCGTCCGCTGGCGACTTCGATTTGCCGCGCGAACACGGGGATGAAGGAGCTCGGCAAATGCTGAGTAATCAAGATCGGGAGATCGAATTCGGGGGTGAGTGCGCGCAGCATCACGTTGAGCGCGTGGATACCTCCGGTTGAAGCTCCGATTGCGAGCACATCCGGGTGTTTGGTGCGGCGCTGGCTGCGCGTGGACAGCGGCTGATCCGGATTGCCGCCGATTGGGGCGGTTGCAGGTGCCAGTGCGGACGATGCAGCGGCAGCATCAGACCGCTCGGCTAATGCTTCGTGGCTGCCCAGTGCGCGGATCTTGGCCAGCATCTGGCTACGATATTCTTCGGTAAATCCGCCTGGACGCGGTTTGAGCATGGTGTCCGCCGCGCCGGTCGACAAGGCCTGCACGCTTGCCTCGGCTCCGTCTTCGGTGAGCGAGGAGACCACCATCACCTGTGCATTGGGCGCAGCTGCAAGGATCGCGGGCAAGGCTTCGAGCCCGCCCATGCCCGGCATTTCGAGGTCGAGTAGGATGACATCGACATCGGCGCGCTGCAATTGGGCGATGCCGCGTTCCGCGCTGCTGGCGGTTTCGGCCACGACCATGGCACCGTCGCTTTCGACCATGCGTTTGAAAATGGTCCGTACGGTCAACGAATCGTCAATCAGCATGACTCGGATTGCGTCTGCAGGGCGCACCTTGACCGACCAATCAGATTGCCCGTCGGTTAGCGGATCGGCCCCCTTGAGCAGGCGCGAGGCAGAGGGCACTCTTGCGTTCATGCGAAACCAACCAATTGCAATTTTATCTGGAGGGTTTCGTGGTCGAAGGGTTTCATCACATATTCATCGGCGCCAGCGCTGATCGCCTCGCGGATATGGGCGACATCGTTTTCGGTGGTGCAGAACACCACCTTGGGCTTGTCCCCGCCGGGACGCTTACGCAACTGGGTGATGAATTCGATCCCGGTCATCACCGGCATGTTCCAGTCCAGCAGAACCACATCCGGCATCTCGGCCTCGCACGCATCGAGGCCCAATTGGCCATTCTCCGCTTCGTTGACGGCAAAATCGAGCCTTTCGAGAATATGCCTCGATACCTTTCGGATCACGCGTGAATCGTCGACGATAAGGCAAGTTCGCATGGCTATTCCTTCGATCTGGCCGGTCATCTGGCCTGAATCATGATCGCATTGACCCGAAATTAAGCTCAGAAGGTAAGTATTGGATTAAGCAGCGGCTCCGATTGCTTCTGGTCCTCTGATCAGCGCGGCGAGGTCGATCAGCAGCGCCGGGCCGGTGCGGGTTTCGATCATTCCAGTGGCGACCCGCGACCATTCCTGGCCAAAACCACCGGGGATATCCCCGACTTCGTCCATGCCGGTGGTGATGTCTTCGATGGAATCGATCCGCAGCGCATAAGAATACCCATCCACCGCGACCACGATGGCGCGATCGTCACATGGCCATTGCTCCGGGTCGAAGCCCAATGCGAGGCGGCAATCGATCACGGTCAACGCCTGGCTGCGCATCGCAGTGATCCCGGCGATGAATTCGGGCGCGCGCGGCACAGGCGAGATTGCGCCGATTTCTATAACGGATTGGACATCATGTGCGCGCAACGCGCAGCGTCGGCCGGCGATCTGAGTCATGACAAGCAGATCATTCATCACCTTTTCCCTTCCGCATTGCGAACCTTGTTCAGCGCCTCGATCAATCCATCTCGGTCATAGCGGTAAACCGTTTCCGCATGGGCTGGCGCGGCGGGCACTTCGCGCAACCGGATGACCGGAGAGGTGAATTCCATATCAAGCGCGAGCGCGGCCTCATATTCGTCGTCGAACAGGATCGTCACAGCTTCGCTCGCCGCGCCGCTCTGTTTGCCCGAACCCGCGGCGATCTCATATCCGGCAGAGGTGACCAGCGGTGCCAGAATTGTGCGCGACCAGTCAGTGTCGGGGATGCGGCACAGCGGTTTTGACGCCGCTTCGGGCGCTTCACCGTAACGCGCAAACAATTCATGGCCATCCACCAGCGATACGGTCTGACCGCGCACGAGCGTGACCGCTTCGATTAGCGGATCATCGGCGACCGGTTTGAAGGTTTCGGTCAGTTCGGCCGCGTCATCGATGTCGCGCACCGCGTGGAGCAACTCGCATGATCCATCGGTCAGCCTGAGCAGCCGCAGCTTTTCGGCTGGCAAGGGTCCATCGGGAAGCCCGATCAGCGGCAGGATCACGCCATCGATCACCGCGCGCGGCGAACCCGCCGACAGATCAATCGCCGAAGCGGGTGCCGTTTCGATGCGCTGCACCAGTTCCAGCCGGATCGCGCAGCGGCGACCGGCAAAATCGGTAAACAGCATCGCCCGGCAGATGTCCTTGGCTGCGACTTTCGCAGAGTCATCGGCAAGTTTGAGCACGCGGCTGCGCGCGTCTGACACCAGCCCATAACGCCCGGCGACATTGGTCACATCCAGCAGCAGCACCGGCTGTCCGTCGTCAAGCAGGGTCGAGCCTGCGTACAGCCCGCTTTTCATCACCGCAGGCGCCAGCGGTTTCACCACCAGATCGCCATGCGAATGGATGCGGTCCACCGCCAGCGCAAACAGATCGCCGCTGGCAAGCCGCAACAACACCATTGTGTGTTGCCCTTCGGCAATATCGCCAACGGGCAGGCCAAGCACTTCGGTCAACATCAGGCACGGCACCCGCGACCCGCGAAATGTCACCAGCGCCGTTTCCCCGATGCGCGTGAAATCGAGCGCTTTGGAAGATGCGTGAATGATTTCTTCGACATAGCTTTGCGGGATCGCAAAGCGCTGATCCCCTATCTCCACCGTCAGCCCGGCGATAATGCTGAGCGTCAACGGAATTTGCAGCGTGAACAGCGTGCCGACCCCGTTTGAACTGGTCACTTTGATGCTGCCGCCAACCCGTTCCAGGTTCTGCCGGACCACATCCAGTCCAACCCCGCGCCCCGAAACATTGCTGACGGCGGCGGCGGTTGAAAAGCCCGGTTCAAAGATCAGCTGGAGGATCTTCTCGCGCGTCATCCCGGCGCGTTCGGAAGCGGATATGAGGCCGGTCGCAACCGCTTTTTCCGCGATCCGTTGTTCGTCGAGCCCGTTTCCATCGTCGCTGACCACAATCGAGATCGTGTTGCCAGATTGGCGGGCGGCGATCGACAACAGGCCAATCTCGCGCTTTCCGACCGCGAGGCGGCTGGAGGGCGGTTCGATCCCGTGGTCGACCGCGTTGCGAATGAGATGGGTGATCGGGTCGCGGATCGTTTCGATCATTTCGCGGTCCAGTTCGACTTCGCCCCCTTCGAGGTCGATCATCACCTGTTTGCCCAGATCCGCCGACAGATCGCGCACCAGTCGGGGCAGCGCGCTGAACAGCGTCTCGATCCGCTGCATCCGCATCCGTGTGATTGCATCGCGGACATCGGCAAGGATTGTGGTGAGCCGTTCAAACGGCCCGTCAATCGTCGGCTGAGTGCCTGCCTGACGCAGCCGGTGTGCCAGATCGTTGCGCGCCAGAACCATGTCGGAAACGCCGCTCATCACCCGGTCGAGCAATTCGACGGGCAAACGAATGGAGCGCTGCGGCGCGGCTGCATCTGCTTTTCTGGATGCGGAGGGATCCACGGCGGCATGTTCGCCCGTATCCGACAACGCGCTGGCGGGGTCATGCGCAGGAGCCGCGTCCATGTCATCGAGGGCAATCTCTGCCCCCGGTTCCAGCGCGGCAATCAGCGCCTCATCGCCGCCCTCGGGAAATTCTTCGCCTGCTTCGATCGCGGTGACCATTTGCGCGATCCGATCGATGATGGCGAGCACTGCAGTAACCAGCGCGCTGTCTGGATCACGGCGACCCGCACGGCAATCGGCGAGCGCATCTTCGGCGGCGTGGCTGAGCCCGGCGAGACGGGGAAAATCGAAGAAGCCGCAATTGCCCTTTACCGTGTGGACAAAGCGGAAAATGGTGTCGATGCGCGCGCGGTCTGCCGGGTCGGCCTCCCACGCGACGATTTCGCCGACGCTGGCTTCCAGCATCTCCCGTGTTTCCGCGACGAAATCCGCCAGCAGGTCGTCCATGACGCGCGTGCCCCTTTTACAGTCGGATACATCTATGGACGGGGATGGTTAACGAAAGCCTACTTTGGCGATCTTCCCGGCGTGTCGGGCGCGCGGCGGACCAGCACCCAGTAAATGAGCAGCACACCGGTCAGCGCGCCAAACAGATTGGCGACCAGCTCTGCGCTGTAAATGGCCGCGCTGCCCCAGTCATCCAGAAACAGCCACGCGGCGGGCAGCATCACCAGAAACACCCGCAAGGCCGATTGTCCCAGCGCAAAGGCCGCCTTGTCGACCGCGTTGAGAATCCCATTGGCAACGATCAACAGCCCGAACCCGGCATAGCCCCACGCGGCGATTTTCAGATAAAGCGCGAATTCGCGGGCAACGGCGGCATCATCTGTAAACAGATAGGCGAGGAATTCGCCGCCCGTCACCATCGCCGCTGCAATGGCAAGCCCCCACAGGATACAGAATCCAAAAGCATAAGCGGCGGCCATTCGGGCGCGGCCAAATTCGCGCGCGCCCCAATTTTGTCCTACGATTGCGCCGATTGCCCCTGACAGCGCCAGCAAGGGCACCACCGCGAAACTCTGCAACCGGCCCGCCGCGCCGAACCCCGCCACCGCCGCCTCCCCCTCGAGCGCGACGAGCGCAGTGAGGATCGATAGGCCAAGCGGGTTGATCGCGTTGGAGAGTGCGGCGGGCCCGGCGACTTTCAGGATCGCCGTCGCTGGATCGATCAGACGGCATTTGCGCAGCAGCACCAAATCAAGCGGCAATGCGGTGCTTCGCATCAGCAAGGCCGCCGCCGTCAGCCCGCAAACCCAGCCGATAATCGTGGCGTAGGCTGCGCCTGCAATTCCGAACCCTTCAAATCCAAAGGCTCCGGTGATCAGCAGCGGGTCGAGCACCCAGTTTGCCGCCGCATAAGTGATCGAAACCAGGCTGGTCCGCCGCGCCTCGCCCTGTCCTCGCAGCACCCCGTTGAACCCCATGATAACAAGGATCAGTGGCAGGCCCAGCGCATAGGGCTGCATATAGGCACGGATCAACGGGCGCAGGTGTTCCGGCGCGTTCATCAACGCAAACAGCGGATCGATTAGCGCAAACAGCCCCAGCCCCAGCGCCAGCCCGCAGGCGAATGCAAACACGATCCCGAAATTGGCGCGCTGCGCGGCGCGGTCGCTGTCGCCTTCGCCCAGCGCGCGCGCAACCACCGAATTGATCCCAACCATGACCCCGACGCCCAGCGACGACAGCGCCACCGCAATCGGAAAGATAAAGGCAATCGCCGCCAGTTGAGCGCTGCCCAATTGTCCGATGAAATAGGCATCAACCAGACCGATCGACATGATCGCAGCAACGCCGATAATCGCGGGCAGGGTCTGGCCGATAAGGTGCCCCGTTACGCTGCCCGTGGTCAGCTTTGCGGTGGCCGCCATTGCATTGGCGGGCTGGGCAGGAATAGCATTGAGGTCGCTCATCTGAGACTTGCGCCTAGCCGCGCGGTGGAGGCTTGGCAAAGTCAATCTTGGGCGAAACACTTGTGCAGAAACGCGGTGCCATGCGATAGGAACGCCAAAGTCAAAAGGCAGAGAGGATTCCCGCATGGCAACGCAGCTCAAACCCAGCACCAGTCTCGAAGGGCAAGTCAGCAAGGAAGAATGGCAGGCGCGCCTCGACCTGGCCGCGTGTTACCGCATCTTCTATCACCTTGGCTGGTCGGAATCGATCTACAACCACATCTCCTTGAAAGTGCCGGGAGAAGAGGGCACCTTCCTCATCAATCCGTTTGGCCTGCTCTATGATGAAGTGACCGCCAGCAATCTGGTCAAGATCGACGTCGAGGGCAACAATGTCGGCGGATCGCCCTATATGGTGAACAAGGCCGGTTTTACTCAGCACGCCTATTTCCACAAACATCTGGGCGCGCGCGCCGACGCAATCTGCCATGTCCACACCACCGCAACCATGGCGGTGTGCAGCCACAAGGGCGGATTGTTGCCGACCAATTTCTACGCCTGCAATTTTCAGGGCCAGATCGGTTATCACGATTTCGAAGGCGTCACCGTCCGCGCTGAGGAAGGTGAGCGGCTGGTCGAAAACCTTGGCGATCACACCATCCTGATGCTGCGCAACCATGGCCCGGTGGTGATGGATAAGCGAATTCAGGGTATGTTTGTGAAGATGTGGGCGCTGCAACGCGCCTGCGAAATTCAGGTGGCGACGCTGGGGATGGGCGATCCCAACATCGTGCCGCAGGACGTCGTCAACGTGCATCAGCGCGACCTGCACGTCATGCAATCGCAGGGTGGCGCCGGGATTTTCGACTTCGAGGCGTGGAAACGCAAGATCGACAGGATCGACGATAGCTGGCGTTCGTAACGCTGCTCAGTCTGGCCCGCGTTCCTTGTTTTATCCCTTTGCATAAGGTGCGCCAATGCCGCGCATGACCATCAATGATCGCCCGGTCGAATTCGACCTCGATCCTGAAATGCCGCTGCTTTATGCCTTGCGCGAGGCGGCGAACCTCACGGGCACCAAGAGCTGCGGTGGGGGTGATTGTGTGGGGGCGTGCATGGTGCTGGTCGATGGCACCGCCTTGCGGTCTTGCCGAATCTCGCTGGCTGAGGCGGAAGGGCGGTTGATCACCACGATCGAGGGACTGTCGCGCGACCGTTCGCATCCGTTGCAACAGGCAATGGTGGCCGAACAGGCAATTCAGTGCGGATATTGCACGCCGGGCGTCGTCATTGCAGGCGCAGCCCTGTTGCAACGCAATCCCGCGCCGAGCAAGGCAGAGATCGAAAGCGCGCTAACCAATCTGTGCCGCTGCGGGGTCTATCCCCGATTGGTCCGCGCGGTTCAACGCGCCGGGCGCGTGATCCAGCGCCGCGAAAGCATCAGCGCAGCGCCCGCCCCAGGTATCAATGCCGCCGATGCAGCGCAGCAGGTGCCGGCGTTAAGGGTGGCCCCGGACCCCGCAGGATCCGGGGAATAGCGCGCGTCAGAACCGACCGGTTACCGCAAATCGCGCATTAATCGGCGCGCCAACGGTAACGTTATGCGTCGCATGCGAATTCGGGAAATACAGCGTGTCGGTCAAGTTTTCGACATTCACCTGCACTCGCAGATTGTCCGACACGTCATAATAGGCCGCTGCGTCGATGCGTGTGTATGCGGGCAGAGTGGCATTGTTGCCATTGTCGACAAAGCTTTCATCCTGATGCGTCAGGCCCAATCCGATGCCAAACCGGTCGGTTACCTCCACCTGGTTCCAGATCGAGAACATGTTTTCCGGCAATTCGCGTGGGCGCAGGCCGGTAGGACCGGCGCGGTTTATCTGCTCGCCATCAAGGAAGCTGTAACCCGCTGAAACCGACCAGCCGGGCGTGACCTTACCCTGCAATTGGAGTTCAAACCCCTGAATTTCGGAATCGATCACGTCGAGCGTCGAGGGATCGGCATCATTGGGCTGCGGCGAGCTTTGCCGGATTTCGAAAATGGCCGCAGTCAGGCTGAGGGCATTGGCAAAGTCCCATTTGACCCCGGCTTCGAGGTTTTCAAAACTGTCAGGGTCAAGCGCATTGTTGGCACCGTTGATATTGGCAAATTGTTCGCCCGAGCGCGGCAGAAAGCTTTCCGAATAGCTTGCATAGATCGAGATATTCTCCATCGGTTTCAGGATCAGGCCGCCGCGCGGTGAAAATTCCTCATCCTTGCGGCTGCGCAGGTCCGATGCCGGGACGTTGAGCACTTCGATATCGAAACTGTCGAACCGTCCGCCGACGACCAGATTGAGCCAGTCGGTCAATTCAATCTCATCCTGAAAATAGACCGACAGCACATCAATTTCGACCTGCGTGAAATCGTTGAGAACGCTGAATGTATTGGTCGTGGGAACGCCCGCTGCGTTCACCCCCGCATTACCGCGAAGCGGGAAGGGCCGCACCGCAAGGAAGGTTTCAAGATCGTCCTGGCTGGTGTCGAAGAACGAATTGAAACGGTCTTGATCCGAAGAGGTGCCGATATATTCCGCGCCAAACAACAATGTGTGTTCGATGCTGCCGGTTTCAAATTCGCCGATGAAATTGGCCGATAGGATCAGGTTTTCACGCTGCGTTGTGTCGATATAGCCATCGATCGTGACCACATTGGTCGCAGGATCATAGGCAACCGGGAAAAAGTTTGAATAGACCTTGTCATAATCGCCGTAAAACGCGCTGAAGACGCCTTTGAAATTCTCCGAGAAATTGTGCTGGAGGTTGGCGCGCAGCAAATGCGCCTCCAATTCGGTGAAATTGTTTTCGGGGTCGCCAAACACCACATCCTGCAACGCTTCGACTGGGCGGCCATTCGCGCCGGTAACGATCCCGCGGTCGATGAAACGTTCTTGATCTGCAAATTCATAAGAGAGGTCGAGCAGCGTGTCCTCTCCCAAGGCGATACGGGCAGTGGGGTTAAAGCCGATCCGGTCGCCATCGTAGAAATCGCGGTGATTGTTCAGATTTTCGTACGCGGCATTGACCCGCAAAGCGACATTTTCGCTCGCCGAAAGGTTGATGTCGCCCTGAACGCTGAATTCGCCGAATGTATCGACCGCGACCTGACCGCCGCCGAAATTTTCGCCCAGCGCACCTTTCTTGGTCACCCGGTTGAGGATTCCGCCAGTGCCACCGCGCCCGAACAGCAAAGCGTTGGGGCCGCGCAGGATTTCGACCTGCTCCAGATTGTAGAGGCCGCGGTAATATTGCACGTCGTCGCGGACCCCATCGATGAAGAAATCGGCGGTCGAGCGCACCCCGCGAAATACGATGGCATCGCGGTGGCCTTCGCCTTGGGAGGTGCTGACGCCCGGCGTGTAGTCAATGATCTGGCCGATGCTGGTAAAGCCGCGCTCGGTGATTTCTTCCTGTGTGGTGATGGTCAGGCTTTGCGGCACGTCGATGATCGGGGTGGGGGACTTGACCGAATTGACCTGGCTCGATTGCAGAATGTCTCCGGTTACCAGAATATCCTCGCCCTGCGTTTCCATGATCGGACCGGCAGCGGGGATAAGGCTGCGGTCTTGAGCGGATGTTTCCTGCCCTGCGCTGTCATTTGCGGCGGCGGGGAAAGCGATGGCTGCGCAGGAAAGCAGCAGCGCAGCGCGTGAAATTGTGTGAATCATTGGAGTCCCTTCGGTCTGATGAATGAACTGCTATTGAAACCTACTCGCAAATGCAAATGAGAAATTGAGAATTATTCGCAAATGTCTTCGCTTGTGGCGAGCGCGTGCCCGATCGGATAAATTCAGGCGGCTGATTCGAACGTGAGAGGCAGGAAATCGAATGAAGGCGACGATCTGGCACAACCCCAATTGCGGCACCTCGCGCAAGACGCTGGCCATTCTTGAAAACCTCTCTGCGGTTGATCTGACCGTGATCGAATATCTCAAGACCCCGCCGTCCCGCGCGAAGCTGGCGCAGCTTTTTAACGATGCCGGTATGACCCCGGCCGAGGGATTGCGGCTGCGCGGGACCGACGCTGAAGAGCGCGGCCTGCCTGATGCCGATGCCGACACGATCCTGGATGCGATGGTGGCCGATCCGATCCTGATCAATCGTCCATTGGTCGAAACCGAAAAAGGCACGGCGCTGTGCCGCCCTCAGGATGAAGTGCTGAAATTGCTCTAAGGCGCCTTAATCTCTGTCCTGCGTCAGATCGCGGTCGGATTGCAGGCTGGTCCAGCCAAGCCCCACCACCGCCAGACACAGCGCAATGATAAGGCCAAAGCCCAGCCAATCGCTGACATTATATAGAAACACCCCCAGCGCAGGGGCGTAGATATAGCTGGCCCCAGCCACGCTGGCGACGATGCCCGATGCCTGTCCCTGTTCGGCGCGGGTGACGGCGAGCGAGGTGCCCGCCGTGGTGCCGGGCCTAAACAGGCCAAAGCCAAGCGAGGCAATTGCATAGCCCAGAGCGATCATGTGCAGATTACCCGCCGCTCCCACGATTGCGGTTCCCAATGCGGCAACCATGATGCCCGACAATGTCGCCGCGCGCGGACCCAGATTGAAACGCGGGATCAGCCCCCATTGCGCCAGCAAAGTCGCAATCGCACCCGACATCAGCACCAGCCCCACCGGCCCCGCTCCTTCGGCAGGGGTGTCGCGCAGGCCCAGCCGGTCGAGCACGAGAAAGCCCGAAATGCCGAGCACCATCGCCTGCGCATGCCCCCCGACCAGCCCAGCAATCACCCAGGGCCGCAGCCGTGGTTCGTGCCATTTGAGGCGCGCGGGCTCTGGTCCATCCGGATCAAATTCATCGCCCGTATCCTGTTCCTGCATGGTCGGTGCGCCCGGTCCGCTGGAATAAGCGGTCGCCCTTCCGCGTGCTGCGAATTGCGGTTCATCATTGGGCAGTCTGAAACGCAGCAGGATCAGCGCCGCCAAACCGATTGCGGCAAAGCAGATAAACGGCCCCGTCAGGCCCAGTCCCATGAATGGCAAGACCATCAAAGGCGCGAGCGCGGGTCCGATAACCGTGCCCAATCCAAAGCTGGACGCGATCAACGATAGCGCTTTGGTGCGTTCCGCGCGCGGGGTGCGCGACGCGACATAGGCCTGCACCGCAGGCGGCGCTGCGCTGCCAAATCCGCCGTAAAGGCTCCGCGCAGCAGCAAAGGCAATCAGCGCCCAAAATGCCGACAGCCAGCCCGACAGCCCGGCAAACAGCGCCAGCCCGCACAGCGCCATCGAAACCACGAACCCGATCAGTCCCAGCGCCATCATCGCTTTGCGGCCGCGCCGGTCGGACCGCCGCGCCCAGATCGGCGCGCAGGCGACCCACAGGATCGCTGACCAACTGTAAGCGAGGCTGATCCAAACATCATCGACTTTGAGCGCGGTGCCGATCGACGGCATCACCGATTGCATGGCGGTGTTGCCCGCCGCAGTGACCAGCATCACCAGAAAAAGGAGCGCCATGCGACCGCCCGAAATCGGGCTCGATTGCGCCAGCGGAGCCTCTACACCGGCGGAAGTCGCGGACTTTTGTGTGTGATCGGGACTGCCCATAAAGCTAGGGCAGCACCATGCCGCATTGTGCCGCGCTGATCATGGTGGCGGGCCCTATTCGAAAGTGTCTTCGATAGCGGCGACGCTCGGCCCGGATAGCTGCGTAAACATCGCTACCGCCAGACCGCAAATGATCATGCCGCTGACCATTCCGGTCAGGCCATTGGCAAGGCCCGCAATGAGCAGCGCCAGTGTGCCCGTGCCCAGCAGCGCGGCGAGCACGCCGACAATCCCGTTGAACAACAGGCTGATGACAGTGAAAGCCACAAACAGCACGCCCCAGAACAGCAGGATTTGCCACTGTTTCGGCCCGGTGAGTCGAAAACTGGTGGTGATCGCGGTGATTGGATTGAGCGTGCCGCCCAACGCCAGCACCGGCATGCTGAGCGACATCCGTGCCATCAACCAGACCACGAAAATGAGCACCGGGATTATGCCGATAAAGCCCAGCGCTGGCGCTCCGGCCACTCCAACCAGCAGCGAAATCGGCAGAATGATGATAACCGCGCCAATCACATAAGCGATGGCGAACAGGATCATGATTGCCAGCGTGCTCGGCACAATTTTGAAACCGGTACCTAGCGCCTGCGCCACAGTGGGGCGATCCCCGCCCATCAGCGCGACCATCGCGCCATATCCGGCAAACTGGAACACCGCTGCAACCGCGCCAACCCCAAGCAAAGGGCCAACCAATTCGCCCATCCGCTCAGCGACGACTTCCTGATCGGCGGTGGGATCGGCGAGCATCTGAAAATCGGGGATCAACAAATAGATCGCCAAGGTCGGCAGCAGCACGAACATCGCAGCAATCACGATAAGCAGCTGAAAATTGTCACGCACCAGCTCAATCCCGCGCGACCAGACCGTGTTCATGTCGAAATTCATATGCCCTCCAGCACGCATCGCAAGCGGTTAACTCTTGATCTGACCGGTCAATGGCCCCACCGATGGGCAATGGCAAGCATTGCTCCTGATCTCTGCGATATTGGCATTATCGAATGGCAGCGTGAGCGCGAGCTCGTGCCTTATCGCACCGCCTTGACTGCGATGGAGCAGCGCGCCTGCGCGATTTCGGCGGGCGAGGCGGGCGAGTTGATCTGGCTGCTCGAACACCCGCCGGTCTACACCGCCGGGACCAGCGCCAACCCTGCCGAACTGGTCGATCCGCGCTTTGAAGTGGTCGAGGCCGGGCGCGGTGGGCGTTATACCTATCACGGTCCGGGCCAGCGCGTCGGCTATCTGATGCTGGACCTTGGCAAGCGCGGCAAGGACGTGCGCTGTTTCGTCCATGCAATTGAGGGATGGGTGATCGAAACCCTGTCGGATTTCGGGGTCGAGGCGTGGCGCGCCGAAGGCCGCGTTGGCATCTGGACGCGCGATATTGACGGGCGCGAGGCCAAGATTGGCGCAATCGGCGTGCGAGTGCGGCGCTGGGTCACGCTGCACGGATTTTCGGTCAATCTCGATCCTGACCTGTCGCATTTTGGCGGCATCGTGCCCTGCGGGATCGAGGAATTCGGGGTCACCAGCCTCGCGCGGCTTGGCAAATCAGTTTCGGCGGAGCAATGGGACGCGGCATTGATCGAGCGCGCGGACGGGTTTCTTGGCGTGCTTGAGGATGCTCGGCAAAAGGCTTTTTCACGATGACGCGAAAACTGGTTCCGCTCGCTTTTGCTGCCGCTCTGGCGCTTTCGGGCTGCGAGGAGGAAGCACCGAGCGACACTTCTGCCACCGGCGGCAAGGCTGCGGGCGAAGTGTTGGGCGGCACGATCAGCGATGACATGATCCCGCTTGATGAACTGACATCGACCTCGCCCCCCGCTGCGCCGCCGCGCGCCGCGCCGGGCGGGGACGCTGGTGCGCCGGGTGATGAATTACCGGACGGCGAAGCTGCGCCAGATGCGGCAGAGGCCGAAGCATCCGCAGATGCCCCGGCCCCCGAAACTGCGGAATAGTTTGCCCCAACGGGCACCGTCCTTTGACGAGCCGGAAAGGATGGCTGCTCCAGGATGATGGGGCGAGGTGCTGAATTGGCTGCTTGTGGGGGTGGGGAGCAGACATTGGCGACATCTAGACTGCCTAGCCCAAACTGGCCAGCCATATGCTGGGTCGACTCCACATGTCCGAAAAGGCCGCAATCGGCACTCTGGCAACGACCATGATAGCGAGCAGAGCCGCAAGAATATCAGATCTATGAAATCTTCCTGTTGTCATTTTTGAACGGAACGGACTAGCGAGCAACAGGATTGCCAGTAACACTCCAGCAGCGAGAGGCGCGGGAACGATCTGATAAGGCAAGGCGCCGGCTATCCTAAGAAGTGCAGGGCCCGCAAACAGGATCGTTGCCATGAGCATGAACCTCTTGTGCAGAGATCCATTAGATCTTCTCAGCGCGAACGCTGAGCCAGTTAGCAGCGTGATCGCCAATAAATTTGTCACGTTGATCAGACTTATCACTCTCAAGGTTAGAAGAGAGTCCGCTCCGCCTTCGTCAAGCAGGCGAGCAAAGAAGTCGAGCATCAGCAGGCTGCCGAAAATGAGAGTCGCAGGGATAACAACAAGAGCGGCTAGCCCAAGTGCCTTGTGCAGCCGAAAATTCTGATTTGCCGCGAGATGCGTCTGAACCACAAAGAGCACGACCCAAGCGCCCGCTGAAACCGCGTGCCAGTGGACCCAGGGATTGTCATGGGCGAACTGTAATTGCGCGAGAGGACTAAAATAGCTGGCCCAAAATCCAGCAATCGCAATCGCCAGGATCAACAAAGACATCAGTCCATAGAAACTTGTGCTAAATCGAAGTCCCACCGATCCTGCCCCCACAGCCAAAATAGTCTCTGAACGATATCAGCTTAGAATGGAATTGCACTGTCTCTCGGAATTTGGTCCGCAACGGGGTCGATTCCCAAACGCAGCTTTTTCCCGGCAGCGCCCGAAGCGGGCACTGCCGGGAGAATAGACCTTACTCTGCTGCTTCGGCCTGTTCTTCCTCCAGCGTCGGATAATCGACGTAACCTTCCGGAATCGGGAAATACCAGCTTTTGGGCACGTCCTTGTTCGGGTTGAAATGCGCGCCCGCTGCGATCCGCTTTTCCAGATCGGGGTTGGAGATATAGGGGCGGCCAAAACTCACCGCGTCGCATTTGCCGCTCGACACATCCGCAGCGGCTTCTGCGGCGGTGTAATCCGAATTGAGGATCAGCGGGCCGGTGTAGATCGAGCGGATCAGCGGGCTTTGCTTGGGCACATCGGTCTGGCCAAAAGTGCCCTCCGGACCGGGTTCGCGCAGTTCTACAAAGGCAAGGCCGAGTTCCTCGCACACTTTGGCCGCTGCGCCAAAGGTGGCGGGCGGGTTGCTGTCATCGGTGCCTTGCGAATCGCCATTGGGCGACAGGCGGATGCCGACGCGGTCCGCGCCCCAGACATCAATGATCGCTTCGAGCACTTCGCGCATGAAGCGGGTGCGGTTTTCGGGGCTGCCGCCATATTCATCGGTGCGCAGATTGGTGCCGTCGCGCAGGAATTGATCGACAAGGTATCCGTTCGCGCCGTGCAATTGCACACCGTCGAAACCCGCCTTCTTGGCGTTTTCGGCAGCGCGGCGGTAGTCGCCAATGGTGCGCTGAATATCTTCATGCGTCATGGCCCGCGCGGTGGCGTATTCACTCTTGCCGGTGGGCGTATGCGCTTCGCCGGGGGCCTTGGTCGCGCTGGCTGAAAAGGGCGCTTCGCCGCCGAGGAAATAGGGGTGGACGATGCGCCCCATGTGCCACAATTGCAGGACGATCAGCCCACCTTCTTCGTGCACGGCCTTGGTCGTCGCTTTCCACGCTTCGGTTTGTTCGTCGCTCCAGATTCCCGGCGCGCTCGGCCAGCCCAGACCCTCGACACTGATGCCGGTTGCCTCGGTCAGGATCATCCCTGCACCGGCGCGCTGGCGGTAATAGGTCGCCATCAGATCGTTGGGCGTGAACATCGGTTCGGCGGCGCGACCGCGCGTGAGCGGGGCCATGAAAATGCGGTTCTTTGCATTCAGCGCGCCCATTGTGAGCGGTTGGAAAAGGACGTCATGCATATGCGGAATTCCTCGGGTTGGGTTTCAATTGGCTATTCACTTGGCGGCGATGGCCTTAAGGCGCAAGGATGGAAATTGAGGGGGCCAGCAAAGACAATCTTTCACCGCCGCGCAGCGCGTTGACGGCGGCATTGCTGCTCGCGGCCTTGCTGGCGGGGAATGTGGCGCTGGCGCTTGGCCCATGGTTTGTCCGCGAAGCTGATACCGGCCCGGTGAGCGCGGGGTTCTGGCGCCTGTTCCTGGCATTGCCGTTTCTGATCGTGTTCGCGCGGGCCAGCGGTCAACGGCTGGGCGGGATGCCGCCGCGCACTTTGGCGCTGGTGGCGCTGGGCGCGGTGACCTTTGCGCTGGATCTGGCGAGCTGGCATGTCGGGATTGGCATGACGCGGCTGGGCAATGCGACGCTGTTCGGCAATGCCGGGTCGATCATCCTGTTGTTCTGGGGATTTATCATCGCCCGGATGCTGCCACGCGGTGCGGAGTGGCTGGCGATCGTATGCGCGCTGGGCGGGGCGGCGATCCTGATGGGTCGCAGCCTTGAAATATCGCCGCTATCGCTGGCGGGCGATCTGTTCTGCCTTGCCGCAGGGGTGCTCTACGCAGTGTATCTGCTCACCTTGCAAGGCGCGCGCGCGCGTTTCGGATCATGGAGCCTGTTGGTGTGGGTCAGCGTGTTTGCCTGCCCGGTGCTATTGGCGCTGGCGCTGGCGCTGGGTGAGCCGGTGTGGCCGACCGACTGGACCCCGGTGGTGGGCCTGTTCGTGGTCAGCCAGCTGATCGGGCAGGGCCTTTTGGTCTATGCGCTGGCGCATTTTCCTCCGCTGGTGATCGGGCTCGCGCTGCTGACTCAGCCTGCGGTCGCGGCGCTATATGGCTGGCTGGCCTTCGGCGAGGTTTTGACGCCGCTGGATATAGCCGGGATGGTGCTGCTGGGAAGCGCGCTGGTGGTGGCGCGGGCGAGCACGAGGAAAGCGGGGCCGGGGATGGTGACTGCGCCTACCTCGTCACCCCAGCCTTCCCCGTCACCCCAGCGAAAGCTGGGGTCTCAAGCGTCAGGTGACGAGGCCAACCCATGAAGCGAGGCGGTCATGTCTACATCATGACCAACAAGCGATATGGCGTGTTGTATGTGGGCGTGACTGCCGACCTCGCGGCACGCGCTACTCAACACCGCGAAGGAACAGGTGGCGAGTTCACGTCGAAATACAGGTGCACCCGCCTCGTCTATGTCGAGGAGTTCGCGACCATCGAAGAGGCCATAACGCGCGAAAAAGCAATGAAAGCATGGAAGCGTGAATGGAAGATCGAAGCGATTGAGGAACAGAACCCGACTTGGGATGATCTCTATCTCAAACTGCTCGCGTGACGCCTGAGACCCCAGCTTTCGCTGGGGTGACGGATTAAGAGAGCAAGCGCCAAACCCACACCACGTCATGCCAGCGAAAGCTGGTATCTAGGGCAGCTTAAATGATAAAACTGAGTGCGGAAGCAGCAATGGCGATTGTGGAAATGACCAAGGAAAGTCGCGCCAGTCGCGTTGACTGACGTGAAGTCAGTTCGTGCTGCGCAAACTCAAGTTGCTGACTCAGCGAATTGACGTTGGGTCCGACGCTATTCAGATAGCCTTTGAGCGTATCTTGGCATTCGACAACCAATGCCTTGATCTCTTTATCAGACATTTCGAACACATTCGCAGATGCAAGTTCCTGAAAATTCCTAGACAAAACCCTACCCCCTCAATCCCCGCTAAACGGCACCTTGCCCAAGTCCCCCAGCCCGACAGTCCCGCCTGCCATTTCCAGCATCCGGTCGAGACTGCGTTTCGCTTTGAGCCTGATCTCTTCCTCGATCTCAATGCGCGGGGTCAGGTCGCGCAGTGCGGTGTACATTTTCTCCATCGTGTTCAGCGCCATGTAGGGGCAGATATTGCAGTTGCAGTTGCCGTCCTCGCCGGGCGCGCCGATGAAAGTCTTTTCGGGCAGCGCCTTTTCCATCTGGTGCATGATGTGCGGCTCGGTCGCGACGATCAGCGTGTCGCCTTCAAAGCTCTGCGCGAATTTCAGGATGCCGCTGGTCGAGCCGACATAATCGGCGTGGTCGATGATCGCGGGCGGGCATTCGGGGTGCGCGGCCACCGGCGCGCCGGGGTGCTGCTCTTTCAGCTTGAGCAGCTCGGTTTCGCTGAAAGCCTCATGCACAATACACACGCCCGGCCAGAGCAGCATCTCGCGGTCAAACTTGCGGCTCAGCCAGCCGCCAAGGTGGCGATCCGGGCCAAAGATGATCTTCTGGTCCTTGGGGATCTGGGACAGGATCGTTTCGGCGCTGGAACTGGTGACGATCACATCGGAGAGCGCCTTAACCTCGGTCGAGCAATTGATATAGGTCAGCGCGATGTGATCGGGATGCGCTTCACGGAAAGCGCGAAATTTATCGGGCGGGCAGCTGTCTTCGAGGCTGCACCCGGCGTCCATGTCGGGCAGGATCACGGTTTTTTGCGGGGAAAGGATCTTGGCCGTGTCAGCCATGAATTTCACGCCGCAAAACAGGATCACATCCGCGTCGGTCTCTGCCGCCTTGCGCGACAATTCGAGGCTGTCGCCGACGAAATCGGCAATGTCCTGAATATCCGGGGTCTGGTAATAATGCGCGAGGATCACCGCATTGCGTGTCTGGCGCAGTCGGTTGATCTCTGCCAGCAGATCGTCGCCGGTGGGAATTTTGGTTTCAATGCTCATGAGGTGACCCCGCTAATATTCATGGCGCGGACATAGGCATTGCTGTGAGGCTTTTCGAGCCTAAAGTCAGCCGGGCATTGGCACCGTTGTATCTGCTTGCATCAGACCCGTCGCATAGTCGGTTATGCCGACGTTCAGCCCGACCCCATTGGCAATCGCATAGATCACCGCGACGCCTGCGACGATCAGCAAGCTTGCCGGATGCACGCGTCCGCTCGCGCGGCGATCAAGCACCAGCAGGAGCACGGCAATCCCGATATGGACGGCAAAGCGAAACAGCTCGAAAGCTTCCCGATTGGCTAGAATTGCGGGGAAGGCCGCGTCCGGTCCGCCCAGCGCGGGGATGATGAGGAACGGCAGGGTGCGGCCCAGCACCGGCTCGTAGATCATCACCATCGAACCCAGCATCAGCCGTTTGTGCCAATCGGTCCGCTTGCGCAGCATCACCGCGCCGCCCACGAACAGGGCGAACATCGCGATGTTGGCATAGCCGAGCATCAGGAAATAGCCCGGCGGAAAGATCGGCGGAACGCGGCCCGCTGCGAATGTAGCGAGGATCGCCGTAATGCCGGTGACCACGGCCAAGATTGCGAGCGCGGCTCCGGCGCGGCCAAGCTGGCGGTGGACTGCAATATTGCCGCTGGTTGCCAGCGTCACCTGCGCGGCAAACACCCCCAGCCACAGCGTCATCACCGCCGCATGGACATGCGTCGCCATTGGCATGGCGGTAATGTCCGTTATCCCGGCAAGGTTGAACGCAGCAAAACCGAGCGCGGCGATGGCCGCAAGCGTCAGGCCAGATCGCCGAAAATAGGAATTCTGCGCCGCAAAAACCTGCGCGGATGTCGTCGCCATGGATTACCCCCCATTCGGGCCACCGAACAGCCCCGCAACCCAGCAAACTTGTGCCCCAATTCGCGCCTTGGTGCAAATGGCGGGGCGGGCTCGGCGCTTCGTCTATTCGGGAGCGCCAGCAAACCGCACTTTGACCCGCGCGCGTTCATGGCCAGCGATTTGCAGCGGCACGGCAAGGTTCTGGCGCACCGCCTCGCGCGCAGCGGTGCGGGCAAGGGCGAGCACTTCGGAGTTCTTCGCAAAGGCCAGTGCCTTGTCGCGCGCGATCCGTGAATTGCTTTCCGACAGCAATTGCTGCGATCCGCCGGTGTTGAGCAGACCGTCGGTGAAAATGCGCGCGCTTGCCTCGTCAAGATTGGGCGCGGAGGTCTGCAATTGCGGCAGAGTCACGGTCAGCGTCTGGCTTTCCTCGTCCCATGCAAAATCGTCTGTATCCATGCCCGACAGGTCGAGCCGGTAGTCGATGCTGGCCGGGATGATCGCGGCCTGTCGCACGCGGCGGAGCGTGATTGGCCCGACCGTCTGTTCATATTCGCTTTCGGCCACGACTTCAAAGCGGCTGGCGAACACGACCAAGGAATTTTGCCGTTCAAACGCGAGCATCGCGCTGGCGACCGGATCGCCTTCTTCCTGATAGAAATAGGCGCGCCAGCCGAGGCCCAGCGCCGCGATCAGCAGCACCGCAGCGAGCAGCGCCAGCGCAGCCTCTCCGCGCCCCGACAATATGCCTCGCTCGCGGGTCATTGGCGGCAGGATTTGCGTGTCTGTTTGCGGTTTCAGATCGTCCGCCAAATTTCGCCCTCCTTTGCGGCGACTCCGCGTTTCTCGAGGTCGATCAGATGCGCGGTCACGCTCATTTCGGCGGCCGGGATAAGGCGCGGGTCGAGCCCCTTGTACATCTCCGGAATGAAGGCTGTGGCACTGCGCGCCTGTTCTCCCATCAAACGCACGATCTGATTTTCGCGCTGACGCCGGTGGCCGATCATGCCGCGCACCAATTGGCGCGGTTTCTCGATCGCGGCCCCGTGCGCGGAATGGTAGACACGGTCTTCGCGCGCCATCAGTTTCTCTAGGCTCGCCATGTAATCACCCATGTCGCCATCTGGCGGGATCACGACGCTCGTGGACCAGCCCATGACGTGATCGCCGGTGAACAGCGCGCCGCTTTCCTCCAGCGCGAAACAAAGATGGTTCGAGGTGTGGCCGGGTGTCGCCACGGCGGTCAGGGTCCAGCCGGTGCCGCGCATTGCCTCACCATCTTCCAGCACCCGGTCGGGCGCATAGGTGGGGTCAAAGGCTTCATCGGCACGCGGTAGATTGCTTTTAAGCACCAGCGGTGCGCAGCCGACCACGGGCGCGCCTGTGCGCGCCGAAAGCGGCGCGGCGGCGGGCGAATGGTCGCGGTGCGTGTGGGTGCACATGATCGCCAGCACCACGCGGTTGCCGATCGCCGCCTCAATGGCGTCCAGATGCGCCGCTTCATCCGGCCCTGGATCAATCACCGCACAATCCGGCCCGTCTTGCTGCCCCACAACGTAAGTCTGCGTGCCGGTGTAGGTGTAGGGTGAGGGATTGGGTGCAAGCACGCGCACCACCAGCGGTTCCAGCTGATCGGCCAGCCCGGTCGGCCAAGGTTTGGGGGGAATATTTGCCATGCGCTTGCATATGGAGGGGGGAATGGGACATGTCACGCCTCAGAAAGAGGAACTTGATGAGCGACTATATCCTTGTCCTGGATGAAGGCACCACTTCGACCCGCGCCATGCTGTTTGCCAGCGACGGCACGCTGGCTGCGAGCGCGCAGGCGGAATTGACGCAGCATTACCCGCAAGGCGGCTGGGTCGAACACGACGCGGCAGAAATCTGGGACAAGACGCTCGCCTGCGCATTGGAAGTGATCCCCAAGGCGGGCGGCCCGGCGATGATCGCGGGGCTGGGAATTACCAATCAGCGCGAAACGGTGGTGGCCTGGGACAAGGAAAGCGGCGAGCCGCTGACCCGCGCGATTGTCTGGCAGGACCGGCGGACAGAGCCGTTCTGCCTTGCCTTGCGTCAAGCGGGACATGAGGCGGAGGTGCAACGCCGCACCGGATTGATGCTCGACCCCTATTTCTCGGGCACCAAGATGCGCTGGATGCTCGACAATGTGCCTGCGGTGCGCGCGGCGGCGGATGCCGGGACGCTGGCATTCGGGACGGTCGAAAGCTGGTTGGTCTACAAGCTAACGAGCGGAGCCAAAGGAGCAGGGGCCCACATCACCGACGCCAGCAATGCCAGCCGCACATTGTTGATGGAGCTGGCGGGATCGAGCTTTGAGAAAGAACTATGCGATCTGTTCGGCGTGCCCATTTCGGCGCTGCCCAAAGTGGTCGATATGGCGGGCAATCTGGCGGCGACTGACCCCAGCCTGTTTGGTTGCGCGATCCCGATCACGGGTCTCGCGGGGGATCAGCAGGCGGCGACCATCGGGCAGGCGTGCCTTGCGCCGGGCCAGACCAAGGCAACTTACGGCACCGGCGCATTCGTGCTCACCAATCAAGGCGCGGCTATCCCGCAATCGGGGCACCGGATGCTCGGCACAGTGCTGTGTCAGATTGCGGGCGAGCGAACCTATGCGATCGAGGGTTCGGTGTTTGTCGCGGGCAGTCTGGTGCAATGGCTGCGCGATTCGCTCGGCATTGTCGAGGTCGCCAGTCAGACCGAGCAACTGGCGCGGTCGATCCCCGACAGCGGCGGGGTGACGATTGTTCCCGCGCTATCGGGGCTGGGCGCGCCGCATTGGAACGCCGATGCGCGCGGGGTTATCACCGGCCTCAGCTTTGCCAGCGGCAAGGCCGAGCTTGCCCGCGCCGCTCTGGAGGCGATGGCGCATCAGACATACGATCTGGCGCGCGCCTTTGCTGCCGATGGAACCGCGTGGGAAACGCTGCGGATTGACGGCGGGATGGCGGCGAATGACTGGATGGCGCAGGACCTTGCCGACATGCTCGGCATTCCGGTTGAGCGGCCCGGCTTTGTTGAAACCACAGCGCTCGGCGCGGCGATGCTGGCGGCCGCAGGGGCTGGGCTGTATCCCGATCTTGCCAGCGCCGCAGCAGCAATGCGCGGGACGCTGACCCGGTTTGAACCGTCAATGGATGAAAAAGTGCGCGAAGAACGGCTGACGCGCTGGCGCAAGGCGCTGGCAGCGATCTAGCCCAAATCGCTCAGCCGCCGCTTCAGGCGGGAATGGATCGCGCGCGCCGGGGATGCCATTTCGAACCCGCTGCGCCATGCCGCATCCAGTCGGGCGATGCGTTGATGCAGCCGCTCGGTTTCGGCAATCAGCTCGCAGGTTTCAGGTTCCAGCACCGCCAGCGCCTTGGGATCGGCGACGCGGTCTGGCGGCAAGGTTCCGTTGCGGCGCACCTGACCTTCGCTGAGTTCGCCCGAAAAGAACGCGCGCTGATTGAGCAGCCAGGCCAGCACATGCATCATCCGGGTCGTGGTCTTCAAGCCTTCGGTCGATAGCGCCAGCCGTGCAGTCGCGTCGTCGGCGTTGTTGATGTCAAATTCCGGTGCCCGCGCGCCGAGCGCGAACACCGCGCGCACGTCATCGGCGAGGATCAGCGCCTCGGTATACAATGCCTCGATAATCGGGCGGGAAAGGTTTGTGGTCCGTGCCATATTTTGCAGGCGCTATGCCTCTTCGGGCCGCTACGCCAGCGGCCTATGGTTACTATCCCTCTGCGATTTTATGGCGTCCCTAATCGGAACAATATCGGCTAGAAATTAACGAGGTCTTGCGCTGCGCCAAAGCCGCGCAAATGAGCCGACATCGTCAGGCGATTATATCGGGCAGCAAGGTGTCCTCGATAATCGCAATCTGATCCTTGAGCCGCAGCTTGCGCTTTTTCAGTCGGGCAACCTGCAACTGATCCACCGATCCAGCGCCGGTTAGCGCCTCAATCGCCGCATCGAGATCGCGATGTTCGGAACGCAGCAATGCGAGGCTTTTCAGAAGCTCTTGCTCATTCATCGGTGAAGTCACTTGCCCCTGATTCAAAGGTGCCCGGAACGGCCGGGCGACAGCTTGCGCCGCGCCGTTACGCTGTTTTGGATGATTCGCCTATTGCTGGCACGGGTGCAAATTCTGGCCACAACTCGCAGCCGGAAATGCACAGGCTGGGCGATTCATCTTTCATCAGCCCTTTACGCCTTAGTCTGACTGTGATTTCATTGAAATCAGCGGCTCGGCCGCATTTTGCCGAGTCGCTCCATGGGGCTGTTCCCTGCCGGGAAATTTGCCCCGTATCGCATAGGAGAACGCATATGGCATCCACCGCAGCTTCATCTCACGTGAACGCTCTCCAAACCAAACATGCCGGCCTCGAAGCCCGACTTCGCGCCGAGCAAGCCCGCCCGGCCCCCGATGCGGCGATGATCCAGGCGATAAAGAAACAAAAGCTGCGATTGAAAGAAGAGATTGCCCGCGCATAAATGCGGGTTACCAGCGGCGGCAACCGCACCGATGTCAGTTCAGGCACCGCGACCGGCAAGTGAACCTTGCCGATTGCGGCTGCGGACCCTAGGCCAGTATCTGCCATGACCGCAGCCGCATCCGCCCGCCAGATTCTCACCCGCCTGCATGAGGTCATGGCCTCGCGTATGCATGCGCAGGGCAAGCTTGACCAAGTGGTCGAGATTATCGGCGAATGCCTGACCTCCGAAGTGTGTTCGATCTACCTTCTGCGCGAAGGGATGCTGGAACTGTTCGCCACGCGCGGCCTCAATCAAAGCGCGGTCCACGTAACCCGGATGGCCATCGGCGAAGGGTTGACCGGGGTGATCGCTGAGACCACGCAAATGCTGAACCTGGCGGAGGCCAAGGCGCATCCCGATTTCCAGTACCGCCCGGAAACCGGCGAGGAAAAATTCCACTCCTTTGCCGGGGTTCCGATCATTTACCGCGAACGCGCGGTCGGGGTGCTGTGTGTCCAGCATCTTGATCCGCGCCGTTACGAAGACATCGAGATCGAAGCGTTGCAAACCACCGCAATGGTCCTGTCCGAACTGATCGCCAATGCCGAACTGGTCGATGACGAGGATGCGCTGGGCCTGTCGGCTGAGATGTCGGGGCAGCAAACGCTCACTGGGCTGACTCTGGTGAAAGGGCTGGGCGCGGGCATCGCCGCCTATCACCAGCCGCGCGTGCAGATCACCCAGATGATGGCCGACGACACTGAGGCCGAACGCGAGCGGGTTTACCGCGCCTTTGCCAAGATGCGCGAACAGATCGACAATCTGACTGGGCAGGCGGAATTCGGCGTCGGCGGCGAACATGAAGAGGTGCTCGAAACCTACAAGATGTTCGCTTACGACGAGGGCTGGTCGCGGCGCATCAACGAAGCGATCGACAGCGGGCTGACGGCAGAGGCCGCGATTGAGCGCGTGCAACAGCACACGCGGATGCGGATGCGCGAGATTGACGATCCGTTGCTCGCCGACCGGATGCACGATCTGGAGGATCTCGCCAATCGGCTGGTGCGGATCGTCGCAGGCCAGATTGGCACCGCGGCGCAGCAGGGGCTGCGCAAGGACACGATCCTGATCGCGCGCAATCTCGGTCCGGCGGAATTGCTCGAATATGACAAGCGGCGGCTCAAGGGGGTGATCCTTGAAGAAGGCTCGCTGACGGCGCATGTGGTGATCGTGGCGCGGGCGATGGGGGTGCCGGTGCTGGGGCGGGCCAAGGGGCTGCGCGGGATTGTGCGCGAGGGCGATGAAATCCTGCTCGACGCGACCGCCGCCACCGCGACCGTGCGGCCGACGGCGCAGGTTGCCGATGCCTTTGCGCAGCGCTTTGCCAAATCGCGCGAGAAGCAGGCCGCCTATGCGAGCCTGCGTGATGTTGAGCCCTTTACCCGCTGCGGCACGCGCATTCAGGTGATGATCAACGCCGGTCTGCGCGACGATATCAGCGCGCTGGCGCTGACCGGGGCGGACGGTGTCGGATTGTTCCGCACCGAATTTCAATTCCTTGTGTCGGCCACCCTGCCGCAGCGCGAGCGGCAGCTCAGGCTTTACCGTGATGTGCTCGATGCAGCCGGCGACAAACCGGTGATTTTCCGCACGGTCGATATCGGCGGGGACAAGGCGGTGCCCTACCTCGCGTCGGATATTGGCGCGAATGATGAAAACCCGGCGATGGGCTGGCGCGCGCTGCGGTTGGCGCTGCACCGCGAAGGGTTGATGAAGGCGCAGGCGCGGGCTTTGCTGGAGGCGGCGGCAGGGCGTTCGCTATATGTCATGTTCCCGATGGTGTCCGAACCCTGGGAATTTGACGCGGCCAAGGCGGTGTTCGAGGATCAACTGCTGTTCCTCCGGTCGCACAAGAAGATGGTGCCCGAACGCATCAATTACGGCGCCATGCTCGAAGTGCCCGCGCTTGCCGAAGTGCTCGATCTGCTGCTGCCCAAATTGAGCTTTCTGTCGATTGGCACCAATGATCTTACGCAGTTCCTGTTTGCAGCCGACCGCGGCAACCCTGCGCTGGCGGAACGCTATGACTGGCTCAGCATCGCTATCTTGCGGTTCCTGCGGCGCGTTGTGATCAGCACCGCCGGAACCGACGTCGACCTGGGCGTGTGCGGCGAAATGGGCGGACGGCGGCTCGAAGCGCTGGCGCTGCTCGCCATCGGTTTCCGCAGGCTCTCGATCACGCCGGCGGCGGTCGGTCCGATCAAGGAATTGGTGCGCAAGGTCGATCTTGCCGAATTGAGCGAGGCGATGACCGCGTGGCTGGCGCAGCCGGGAATCGATCTGCGCGCGCAATTGGGCGCCTGGGCAAGCGAACGCGATATCGAAACAGACTGACGCAGCCCGGCTCTGCCAACCGCCCTTGCGGGGCAGTTCAGCGACGGATCAGGTAAATATTTGTACCTATCCCTTGACAGTGGGTCAGCGACAAAGCTTGAGAGGCAGACATACAAAATGTCAAAAAACCACGATAAGTGGACGGGTCATGGATAGCGAACAGGACAGCACTACCGAAGCGCTGACCGATCTGATGGAATCGGATTCGGCCAGCATCGGCGATCGCCTGCGCGCGGCGCGCGAGGCAAAGCGGCTGGACCTATCGCATATCGCTGCGGAAACGCGGATTCCGCTCCGTCATCTCGAAGCGGTTGAGGCGGGCGATTTCGCTGCACTGCCTTCGCGCACTTATGCCATCGGCTTTGCCCGGAACTATGCTCGCGCGGTCGGCATGGATGAAACCGCCACTGCCAATGCCGTGAGCGAGGAACTGGCCGATGGACAGGCGCGGCGTTCGGCCTTGGCGGGCGGGATGGAGCCCGGCGATCCTGCGAAACTGCCATCGGCGGGTCTGGCATGGTTCGGCGGGATTGCGGCGCTGATCTTTGCCGTCGGCGCGATCTTTTTCTACAACACCTATTTCGGCGCGGGAGCCGATCCCGGCACGCTGATCGCTGAAACAGACACCCAGGCCGCAGGCGGCGATACTGGCGGTCAATCGGGCGCGCTGGCGTCTGCCGGTGATGCCGCTCAGCCACCCGCTGCTTCAGCCGCCCAGCCCGGCGGAAAGGTGGTCTTCACCGCTTTGGAGGACGGCGTCTGGGCGCGCTTTTACGAAGACGGCGGGGAACGCCTGTTCGAAGCGCAAATGTCGAGCGGCGACCGTTATGAACTGCCCGCTGACGCGGCCGATCCGCGGATCAACACCGGGCGCCCCGATGCCCTGTCGATCACGATTGGCGGGCGTCCGGTTCCCAAGCTTTCGGACGAACCCATCACACTGGGGGACACACCGGTTTCTGCAGCGGCGCTGCTGGCCCGTGCCGAATCTGCATCACCCTCGGAAACTGCCAACAACTAGTATCCTCGCCCTGTGATCGCAGAAAGCGCGCACATTCCCCGGATAAGTGGCCCTTCAGGCTCGACTTGCGCAAGGGCCTTCGCCAGAGATTTGGCTGACATTCATCCGCGCTGCGGCATATTCGGCCCAACCGGAAAGAACCGCGACCGGCAAAAAACCGCGTGACGATCAATAAGGGAGCCTGATCCGCCATGAGCCCTCAATCCGCTATCGCCAATCTGCGCCGTCCGGCGACGCTGTTTGGCGCGGTCATTTGCGCCGCAATAATCGCCACCGCACCGGTGCCTGCCATGGCACAGGACGACACCGAAGCCCGCCTGCGCCGTGCAGAGGCCGAAATTCGCGCGCTGCAGCGCTCGGTCTTTCCCGGCGGCGACGGGCGGTTTTTCGAACCGCAGATTTCCGCAGAAGGTTCGGCCGCTAACGGCAATGCACCCGGCAACGCGCCCGGCAATGCTTCCACCACGGCGGTGACCGACATTCTGGCGCGGCTCGATGCGCTTGAAATTCAGCTTCAGCGGCTGACCGCCCTGACGGAGGAAAACACCAACGCGCTGAGCGGACTGGATGCGCGGGTCATCGCGCTCGAATCCGGTCCCGCTGCTGGTGCTCCCGCCGCGGGCGTCGCCGGGGCGACAGACACCAATCTGGCCGCAATGACGGGCGGCGAAGCAGGCGGAGAATCGGGCGGCGAAGCGGGTGTGCAACCGGCGCTTCCTGCCGCGACCGGACCCTCGCCCGAACGCCTCGCCGCGGTGCAGCAAATCACCAAGCCGCAGACCGAAGATCCGGGCGATGATGAATATTCCTATGGCTTTCGCCTTTGGGACGCAGGATTTTTCCCCGAGGCGCGCCAGCAACTGGCCAAATATATCGAGGAACATCCCGATCATTTCCGCATCACCTATGGCCGCAATCTGCTTGGCCGGGCGTTTCTCGATGACGGTATGCCAGAGGAGGCCGCGCGCTGGTTCCTGCGCAATTATCAGGCCGATCGCACCGCCAACCGCGCACCTGACAGCCTGCTATATCTCGCCCAATCCATGATCGAGATGAACGACACGCGCCGCGCCTGCATCGCGCTTTCCGAATTTGGTGAGACCTATCCGGCGGTTGCCAGCGGACGGCTGGCCGATCAATATGAAAGCAATCGCCGCCGCGTAACCTGCGAATAGCGCGCGCAGCGCTGTCAGGGGGCTGTCATTGATACGCCGATTGCCTTGGAGCGGATCGACTCCGATCTGATCGCGCGCTTTGCCAGCGCGGTCGATACGCTGTGGCCCCATGATGAGCGCAGCGGGCCGCTTGGCCTAGCCGTGTCGGGCGGTCCGGACAGCCTCGCGCTGTTGCTGCTCGCGCAGTCGGCAATGCCCGGCGAGATCGCGGCGGTGAGCGTCGATCACGGCCTGCGGGCAGAGGCGGCGAGCGAGGTGGCCTTGGTCGGGGCGCTGAGCGAAAAACTCGGCATTCCCTTTACCGCGATCAGGGTGACCGTCGGCGCGGGCAATGTGCAGGCTATGGCGCGCGATGCACGCTATGCTGCGCTGGCGCATTGGGCGCAGGAAAATGGGATAGGCGCGGTCGCCACCGCGCATCACGCCGACGATCAGGCGGAAACGCTGCTGATGCGGCTGGCGCGCGGCAGCGGACTGTCCGGGCTGGCTGGGGTCAGGGCGTGGAGCCATCTACCCGAAACCGGGATTCCGCTGATCCGCCCTTTGCTCTGGGCGCGCAAATCCGCGTTGGAGGCGGCGGTCGCGGACTGCGGGGTCACCCCGGCGCGCGATCCCTCCAATGCCAATCCGGCGTTTGACCGGGTGCGGGTGCGCCAACATCTGGCCGAGCATGACTGGCTTGATCCCGAAGCGTTGGCAACGAGCGCGCAGCATCTGGCAGAGGGATGGCGCGCGATCGAATGGTATGCCGAGATCGATTGGGAAGAGATGGTCAGCACAGACGATCGCAGCGGCGCTGGCCCCGCGTATGTTTATTACGCCAATGTACCGCGCATCATCCAGATAGAGACGGTGCGACGGATTGTTGCGGCCCTTGGCGGGCAGGTCAGCCGCAGCGAAGCAGGGCGCGCGGCGGACCGCCTATGGCGCGGCCAGAACGCATCGCTCGGCGGTGTGCTGGCGGTCGCCAAGGTCGAAAAAGTGGCAAAGATCGGCGTGGAAATGCGCGTCTGGCGGTTCACTCCGGAACCGCCGCGCGCCGTGCATTAGGGCGCTCTAAAACCGCCGGATCAGGACATGATCTTGTCGCCAATCCCGATCATCTGGCCGCGAGTGATGACCACTCGGTCGCCGCGCTTGGCAATGGCGAACAGTTTTTCCGCAAAGGGATCAGGCACTCCGACGCAGCCATGCGAGGCATAGCCATTCATCACCGGCGAACCGTGGATCGCAATCCCGTCCCAGGTCAGGCGCAAGGTCCAGGGCATGGGCGCATTGTTGTATTTCTCCGAGACATTGTCGCGTTCCTTGGTCAGGATCGGGAAAGTGCCCAGCGGGGTCGGATGCGAGGTCGTGCCGAGCAGCGCCACCGCCGTGCCGATTTCATGCCCGTCGCGGAACACGCTGATGACGCGCGCTTCCAGGTCGACGGTGATGACCAGCGGACCGGTTGCCGGAGCGCGCGATTCGTCCCAGAACCATTCGCCGTAACGGATCGTCCCTTCGATCGGCAGGATGCTTTTGACGACAAACGGATCGTCGCTGACCAGTGTGCGCGCCTGAACCGGAGCGGCTTCTGCCAGTTCCTGCACCTGCGGGTTGGAAATCATCCGCGCCGCCGGGCCGCGCGCGGGTGTGCCGATGCTGACTGCATCATAATCGGATTCATAGACGGGTGCAGGCGGAAGCTCTGGCAAATCCGCTTCGGCGGCGACGGGGATATTATAGGGCTGCGGCAGGCTGGGGTCGATCACCAGGGAATCGCCGCCGGTGGTCGGATCAATCGCGCGGATCGCGGCCTCTGCCACGTTGGCGACTTCGACCGCCGCATCGGCAGCGGCATCGGCAGAGGTCTGCGCCGATGCCAGCGTCGCGCCGCCAGCCAGCAGGCCGAGACCGAGCAAGGCTGCAAATCGAAATTTCGTGAAAGCCATCGCGCCAATTCCCTGTGTCATGGCGCATCTTATGCCGTTTTTTGACGCAAACCACCAGCGGCTAAAGGCGCGCGTCCCTGCGGGGGACGCCGCAGGGGGGCAAAGGTTAACGTGGGCAAGCCCCCCGCGCTTCCTTATCCATGCGCGCCAAACTGGTTGGCAATCGCCACCGACAGCCGCAGCATCAGTGCATAGGCGCGCTCTATCGGGTCGATATAATCACGGGTGATCTGCGAATAGCCATCAGCAGTGGCATCGGGATAATCCGCCGGAGCATCCATCGCAAAATCGCTGGGTGAGGGAAAATGCGTGGGAAACGCGCGGCGCAGCTGGCCCAGTGCGTCCTCGATCCGCAGGCTGAACACCATTTCCAGCACGTCTTCGCGGCTGATGTCGTTGGCTCGGCTGAACACCGGGACCGAGACCGCCTTCAAGAAGATATGTTGCATCAACGCCAGCCGCAGCGATTGCGCCGCGCCGATCATCCTGCGGGTGTTTTCGGTCACCGCATCGGGCTCTTCATCGGGCAAATGGTCAAACAGGCGGTGCAGTTTCAGCGCATCGACCCGCAACCGCGACGCCAGCCGGCGGAACACGCCGGTGCGATCATCCTTGGTCAGATATTCGGCCAGCACTTCGCAAGCCGCCGACAGATGCGGTTCGGTCCCGCGATAGGGGCGCGTTGCCCAATAGGCCGAATTGAACAATTCGCCATGCGCCGCGACCGTCTTTACGCTCGCCAGCGCGTTGGAGGCGCGCACCAGCCGCAGGATCTGCTGCCCGCGCTCGCTCTCGCTGAGCAAGGCGGCGACCTCTTCGTAATTGCCATCCGCCGCGCTGCCCAGACCGGCGATGACATTCACCGGATAGCCCAATTGCTGGAGGATCGAATTGTGCGGGATCGCGCGGATTTGCCGCAGGTTCATGTCGCGGTCTGCCGACAGGTCAGACTGGCGGCGCGACACGCGGCTGCCGGTCGGATTAAGCAGCCCGAGACCGAACGCGGTTACCGCGCGGCTATAGGTGGCGCTGTGAAGATGTTCCTGTTGATGCGCGCGCACCGCGCGGTAGAAATCGAGGCTGATATCGGTGCGGGTGTAGAATGGATCGGTGTTTTCGCTGCTCGCATTGGGGCTTTCGCAGATGATCCGCGTCAATGTTGCCCGCGCCAGCTCCGGTCCGCGAAAGAACACATAGCCGTCGCCGCCCTGAAAACTGACTTCGGGTTCCAGCGCGATCCCAGCCTGGGCAAAGCGGCTGCGCGCCCAGGGGCTCAGCGGCCAGGTCAGCCGGTCGGCAAACCCCGATGGATGCGCGCCCCGGCCCATGCTTTCACCGTGGGTGTTGAAAATCAGCGCGCGCGTGCCCGTAAGCCCATTGCGGGCCATCGCCTGCGCAAGCCGCCCTTGCAGCCGCTCAATCGCAAGGCTGGCCGGAATTTGCCCGACAAACCGCCCGGCATCGGAAAACCCGGTCTGGATACAGACCCGTCCGCGTGTGCGGGCATAGGATTGATAATGCGGCTCCGCGCACAGCGCCTCCAGAAAGCGCCCGCCATGTTCCAGCGCGCTTTCGGTTTCGAACAGGGGCGAAATATCAACCTTGTCCTCAATCCCGAACGCCCGCGCAAAATAGAGCGCGGCGAGAATGGTGGAGGGCTGTTCACATTCGGCGATCAGCATCCGGATCGGCGTGTCCGCGTCAATATGGCCAAGGATCTGCGCCATCGCGAGGAACAACCGGGTCGCGGTTGAGCTTTCGATGGCGATGCTGGCAAAATTGGTGCGGCGCGGCTGAACCTCGCCCAGCATCCGGCGCAAGGTTGCCATCGCGCCCTTGCTGGCCAGATCCAATTGCGGGGTCTCATGCAGATGCACGCGGATCGCATTGTGCAATTGCTTGGCGTTTACGCGGAAATGCACATGCGCCATGCCCAGCCCATCGGCGCGCATACTCGCTGCCAGAGTCTTGAGTGCGGCGGCGCGGGCCACGTCGTCGCTGCTGCGGGCCTCATCCTCGAGCGCCGCGATCACTGGCGTGAGTGTGGTCAGTTTGGCCGGGTCATCGGCGGTCAGCCGGTTGGCGGCGACGGAGAGATCAGCGGGGTCGCTCAGATCATCGGCAAATCCCGCCGCGCAGGCTGCGGTGTGTTCGCCCGCCGCGCGCAAAGTGCCGAGCACCGGATGCGCCGCGTCAATCGCCGCCAGCGCAGCAGCATAACGGTCCAGCCGCATCGCCTTTTCCTGAAGCCGGAAGCGGATCGACGTGTACCATTTGATATCGGTGCGCCCGTCCATGTCATACCCGACCCAGGTCGCAAACCGGAATGGCAGCGGCGCGGCATCGTGCCATTGTTCGGGCCACTGCGCGGCGGCATGGCTCAGCGCCTGATGGACGATATCGGCGCGCGCATCCTGAGCATCGGCGATGGCTGCCATCGCCTGATCGTGTTCATATTGCAGCGTCACGGCGGGGCGCTCGTCGCCGCTGGAGCAAGTTTCCTTGCCGATTTTGCTGCCTTTGACCGCCGCATCAGCGACCGCGCCGGTTTGCTGCGGGGTGAGCAGGAAAGTCGGATGCGCGGTAAAGACTGCGTGCAGGCGCGGGCTTTCCCAGCGAGCGCGAAATGTCTCGAAATCTGTGTCGCGCGCCAGAACCTGCGCCAAAGCGGTGCGATTGGCCGCAGGGTCAATCGGTGTCACCAGCCGTTCCAGCCGTTTGGCCCGCGCTTTCAGGCTGTGCGATTCCAACTCTTCGACGAGCGCCTCCACCGCCGCGAGGTCCATCGCACCGCTTTCGATACGGCGTGACAGGTCCAGCCCAAGTTGGAACACCGGATTGAACAGCGGCGTTTCGCGGGTGCGGACGTGCAATTCCTGCAACCGCTCGCTCAAATGGGTGATCGACGTCAGCGGAAGGGTCATGCCGTTTGGTCCTTGAAATAGGTCTGGGCAAAGGCAGCCGCCGCGCCGAGCAGGCCGGGCTGCGGATGGGTGATTAGCTTGACCGGCAGGCTCGCCATGAGTGCGGCGAAGCGGCCCTTGGCGCAGAACCTTTCGGCAAAACCGGATGCCAGCAATGTTTCGCGGATGCGGTAACCCAGACCGCCTGCAATGACCACTCCGCTGGCCCCCTGCACCAGGGCGATATTGCCCGCCGCCGATCCGAGCGCGAGGCAGAACCGGTCGACCGCCGCCGCCGCCAGACTGTTCTCGCCGCTGACCCCGGCGGTCCAGATGGCAACATCGTCGAGCTCCACGACCGCGCGCCCTTCCATCGCGGCGAGCGCTTCGTAAATGTCGACAATCGCTGGACCGGACACGACCCGTTCGGTCGAAACCCGGTTGTGTCGTTTGCGCAGCCGGGCAAGCAGCGCATCCTCGATTGAATCGAGCGGGGCGAAATCGCCGTGCCCGCCCTCGGTCGCCTGCACCCGGTATGTGCCCCCGCCTTCCGGCGTGCCATCGCGCCAGAATTGCGCCACGCCCAGCCCGGTGCCGGGTCCAAGCACACTGATTGTGCCATGTGTGGGCAGGTCGGTTTCTGGGCCGGTGAGATGCAGGAACTGATCCGCAGGCGCGCGCGCCGCGGCATGGGCGACGGCTTCAAAATCATTGACGATCAGATGCCGCACGCAGCCCAGCTTTTCGCGGATCAGAGGCGGACGGATGATCCATGGGTTGTTGGTGAAGCGGATGATATCGGGTTTTATCTGGCCCGCCACCGCCATTGCCAGATCATCGGGCAGCGCGCCGCCCATACGCTCGCGGTAATCCTCCCACGCGGTCTGAAAACTGGCGTGGGTGGCGGTGTGCAAGGTTGCCGGTTCGCTGAGTTCGATGGTGCCATCGGAGCTGATGCTGGCAATGGCAAAACGCGCATGGGTGCCGCCAATATCGACCGCAACGATATCGTGGCTCATCTTTTCCCCCCGCTCACCGATTACAGCCCGGCGCTGGCGAGCATGGCCGATGCGCCCATTTCCGCGCCGTCGGCGTGATCCTGCATCATGCGGAACAATTCGCGCCCCACGCCCCATTCGATCGGTGGTTCATCTGCAGGCGCGCGGGCGGCGAGGTCGGCAGTCGTCGAAAGCTCGCCTGTCGCCGCGCAGACCCTTACCATGTCGCCGTCCTGCAAATAGCTGAGCGGGCCGGGCACGCCGTGCTTTGCCTTGGCCTCCGGCGTGACATGGATGGCGGCAGGAACTTTGCCCGATGCGCCCGACATGCGACCATCTGTGACCAGCGCAACACGGTGACCCCGGTCTTGCAGCACGCCGAGCGACGGGGTCAGCCCGTGAAGTTCGGGCATGCCATTGGCGCGCGGCCCCTGAAACCGGACCACCACCACGACATCGCGGTCAAGCTCGCCCGCCTTGAACGCGGCGACAACATCGGCCTGGGTGTGGAACACGCGGCATGGCGCCTCGATAGTCCAGCGTTCCTGAGCCACGGATGAGGATTTGAAACAGGCGCGGCCAAGATTGCCGGCGAGCAATTTCATGCCCCCATCGCTCTGGAACGGCGCGCTGGCGGGGCGAAGCATCGTATCGTCGCGGCTGGTTTCGACGCGGGACCATTGCAGCGCCTCGTCCTGCCAGACCGGTTCGGCGGTGTAGGCATCAAACCCATCTTCCCACACGGTCAGAATATCGCGGTGCGCCAGCCCAGCGTTCAACAATTCGCCAATGACATAGCCCATGCCGCCCGCGGCGTGGAATTGGTTCACATCGCCTGCGCCATTGGGATAGACCCGCGCCAGCAGCGGCACGACGCTGGAAAGTTCGGCCATGTCGTTCCAGTCGATGCGGACGCCCGCCGCGCGCGCCATCGCGGGCAAGTGGATTGCGTGGTTGGTCGATCCGCCGGTGGCAAGCAGGCCGACACAGGCGTTGATGATCGCCTTTTCATCGACCACCTGCGCCAGCGTGCGGGTGGTGGTGCCCGATAGCTTCGCCAGCCGGTGCACCGCCGCGCGGTCCAGCGCCTGCCGCAGTTTGCTGCCCGGCAGCACGAATGCCGCGCCGGGCACATGCAGCCCCATCATCTCCATCATCATCTGATTGGAATTGGCGGTGCCATAAAACGTGCAGGTGCCCGGCGAATGATAGGACGCCAGCTCGCTTTCGAGCAGCGCATCGCGTCCGACTTCGCCCGCTGCGAATTTCTGCCGGGTCTCTTGCTTCTGCTTGTTGGAAATGCCTGAGGGCATCGGGCCGGAGGGGACGAAGATCGCGGGCAGATGGCCGAACCGCAGCGCGCCGATCACCAGACCGGGCACGATCTTGTCGCAAATGCCCAGCAATGCCGCCCCGTCATACATCTGATGCGAGAGCGCAACGGCGGCGGCCATGGCGATGTTGTCGCGGCTGAACAGCGACAGCTCCATCCCGTCCTCACCCTGAGTCACGCCGTCGCACATCGCCGGAGTGCCGCCCGCGACCTGCGCGGTTGCGCCGACTTCGCGGGCGTAGATCTTCATCCGGTCGGGATAGCGGCCATAGGGCTGATGCGCCGACAGCATATCGTTATAGGCGGTGACGATGCCGATGTTCGGGCCGCGCCCGTCTTTCAGCCGCTCCTGATCCTCCAGCGCCCCGGCAAAGGCGTGGGCAAGCACCGAACACGAAACCGCCCCGCGTTCGGGCCGCCGGTCGCCTTCGCGTTTCATCAGTTCGAGATAGGCGGCACGGCTTGCTTGCGAGTTTTCAATCACTCGCTGCGTGACGCGGTGAATGGTGTCGTTGAGGTCACTCATGCCAGCTTACTCCGTCGCGTTCGGTCAGGGCAATCGCCGCGCTCGGCCCCCAACTGCCTGCGGTGTAGGTCTTGGGCGTGACCCCTTTCGCGTCCCATTCGGCGCGGATGGCGTCGATCCATTGCCACTGCGCCTCTACCTCGTCGCGGCGCACGAACAATGTCTGATCGCCCTTGATCAGGTCTAGCAGCAGCCGTTCATAGGCGATCCGCCGCTGATGTTCGGCAAAGGCATCCGGCATGGCGATCTGCAAGGGCACCTCGCGCAGGCGCACGCCGTTTTCGTCCAGCCCCGGCACCTTGCCCATCAAGGACAGGGTGATGTCCTCTTCGGGTTGAATTCCGATCAGCAGCTTATTGGGCATCAATCCCGCGCCCGTTTGCAGCTTCTGGCCTTCAAAAATCGAATGCGGCACGCAGCGGAATTGCACGAGGATTTCGGTCACGCGTTCGGGCAGGCGTTTGCCGGTGCGCAGGTAAAAGGGCACGCCTTTCCAACGCCAATTGTCGACATGCGCCTTGATCGCGGTAAATGTTTCGGTGGTGCTGGGTTTGCCCAGCTCTTCGTCATAGCCGGGCACGGCCTGACCCAGAATGGCACCCGCGCGGTATTGCCCGGTTACCGTTTCGCTGGCGAGCGCGGGGCGCAGCGCGCGCAGCACCTTCACCTTTTCATCGCGCACTGCGGTCGCATCGAAACTGGTCGGCGGCTCCATCGCCACCAGCGCCAGCAATTGCAGCATGTGGTTCTGCACCATATCGCGCAGCGCGCCCGCATCGTCGTAAAAGGTTACGCGCCCTTCCAATCCGACCGTCTCCGCGACGGTGATCTGAACGTGTTCGATGACGTTGGAATTCCAGATCGGTTCGAACAATATATTGGCAAAGCGCAGCGCCAGCAGGTTCTGCACCGTCTCCTTGCCCAGATAATGGTCGATCCGGAAAATGCGGTTCTCGGGAAAGGCGTCCGCCACCGCGTCGTTGATCTCAGCCGAAGTGGCGAGATCGGTGCCGAGCGGCTTTTCAAGGCACATGCGCACCCGTTCGCCGGTCAATCCGGCGTGTTTCAGTCCCGCGATAGTGGGACCAAACAGGCTGGGCGCGGTGGACAGGAAAATCGCCAGCCCGCCTTCTGCATCATCAGCGCCGCGCCCCGCTTCGGCGACCTTTTGTGCCAGCGCGTCGAACCCATCAATGCTGGAGGCATCAAGCTGTTGATAGGACAATCGGGCCAGAAACCGCGCCATGTCGCCGCGCCGTTCGGCGGGCAGGAATTCCTCCAGCGCCGCGCGCGCCATGTCGCGGAATTCGGACTCGTCGATCTCGCTGCGGGCGGTGCCGATGATGGCGAGGTTTTCGGGCAGCAAACCATCGGCATCCAGCGCGCACAGGCTGGGCAATAACTTGCGCCGCGAAAGGTCCCCCGTGGCCCCAAACAGCAACAATCGATCAGCGGCGAATTCGGTCATCTTGGTCTCTCCGGCGCGCGATTGTTAACGTTAACAAGCCTGCACTGCAACAGTTTCGGCGGCCCCTATGCCTTTACGGCAATCACGCTTCAAGCGATACCTCGACCCTGCTCATTTCAAACTGCATGGGCGCAAAGCTGGTGATGAAGCTGACATCGGCGGCATCGCGCCCGACCCCGATGATTGCGGTGTTGGCAAGGTCTGCCATGCCGGTCGCATCGACCAATTGCCACGATCCGGGTTCGGCTCCTGGATCGCCCTCTTCATCGGCCCCATCGGCATGCGCAAGATACACTGCGGCAAGCGCGTGGAAATCCTGCGGCGTCACTCCGGGCGCATAGCAGGCGACATAGCGCGCCGGGATTGCCGCCGCGCGCGCCAGCGTGACGAACAGATGGGTGAAATCGCGGCAGATCCCCTCGTGCGCGTGAAATGTATCGGTTGCGGTGGTCGAAACATTGCTGGCACCGGGGACGTAATCGATATTGGCATGGATCCAGTCGCGGATCGCTGCGGCACGCGCGCCGCCCTGCAAATCGCCAAAGGTCTGGTCGCTGAATTCGACGAACTGGCTTGAATGGCAATAGCGCGAATCGAACAGGAATTTGACCGCCGGACCGGGCAGGCGGTGCAGCGGCACCGCGTCGAGCGCGGTCAGATCGGCGATTTTCCGGCGCGCCGCAACGCGGGCCTGATATTCCACCTCCACCCGCCCTTGGGCATGCAGCCAGATGCGCGTGCCGATATCATCCTGCGCCGAGACTCGTGAGAAATGTCCGGCGGGGGTAATATGCGTCGCAGCATCGATCACCTCCTGCCCGGCAAAGTCCGCCGCCTCGAATTGCAAAAGAACCGAAGCCGGATGCGCCAGCGCAAAGGAAAAGCGGGAGGATACAAGGACGGTCATGGGCGGCGCATATCACAGTCTGGCAGCGATTGGCCTACAGCAATTTCTCCTGCTTGGCGGTATCCTCGCGCTTGGCGCGTTTGACCGCACTGGCATCGACCCACGGAATGTCCGGGCGCTTGTTCTGAAACAGTTCGGCCAGCGTGATGATTTGCAGGCGCGGGTGTTTGCGGCCCGTATATTCGTTTTCCCACACGCCGACCGCTGCGGCATCGCGCTCCATGGCGCGGGTTGGGGCTTGCGCGGTGATGAAAACGCCCAGCTTGGCGTTTTCGCGCTCCATCACTTGCGCGAGGCGGCCAATGTCTTTTACGCCCACGCCGCCGCCCTTGACCTCGACAATGGCTTTCTCGGTCTTCTTGCCATCGGGTTTGAACCAGATGATCCCGTCGATCCCGCCATCGGGGCCCTTGCGTCCGCCTTTCCATGGCACGGCATCGACGACGGACAGCGCCCACAGCTCAAATTGATGCTTGTCCCGCTCGGCAAGGTTTTGCGCGGCGGAGAGCGATTGCGGGCGACCTTTCACTTCAAAGGCAAGGCCGGGGAAGGCCTGTTGCATCCGCTTTTCAATCAGGCCGATGGCAAGGTGCGTCACGTCAATGCCGAGCCATTGCCGATCCAGTTTCTGCGCGGCGTGAACGGCGGTGCCGCAGCCGCAGAACGGATCGAGCACCAGGTCACCCTCGTTGGAGGACGCGGCGATGATGCGTTCGAGCAGCGCAAGGGGTTTTTGTGTGGGATAGCCGAGGCGTTCCTTCGCCAAATTGTGCATCGGGCGGATGTCGGTGATTACATCTTGAAGTGCCACACCCGGCAAGTCCTCCGGATACTGCTTCAGACGGGGCATTCCGCCCTCTTTCTTGGGCCAATGAATTCTGCCCGCCGCGTCTAGTTCCTCAAGCTTGCTTGGCGGATAGCCCCAGTGCCTACCCTTGGCAGTAATATCTATGCCTCGCCAAACCTTCCCTGTTTCGCCGTTCCGAGTTCCTGCCCCGGTCATGTCCATACGTTTCCAACGTCTACCGTCAGGGTCGGTTTGGTCGAAGAACAAGTCAATGTATTCGGCTTCGTGAGGCGTAAATAGCTTATTCCAGAGATACTTATCAGACTTGGAGTAGAACAGAATGGTGTCATGCACAGGGCCGAACCGCTTTGCACTGCTGTGCGCGCTCGTCCGCTTCCAAATCAATTCGTTTTTGAAATTCGTCGCCCCAAACACCCCATCCAGCAGCAGCTTGAGGTAATGGCTCGCAGTCGGGTCGCAGTGCAAATACAGCGAGCCGGTCGGCTTCAGCACCCGGTGCAATTCGATCAGCCGCACCGCCATCATGGCGAGATAGGCCATCATGTCGTTATCGCCCAGAAATTCGCGCATCGCCCGCAGCAGCGTGAAGGCGTCGTTATTCCCGCTGCGCATCACCTCGTCAAAGGCATCTTCCGCCGTGTCGTTCCAGTGCCACGTATCCTCGAACGCCTCAATCTGCGCGTCGGAATCCTGCCCCTCGGGTGATTTGAACAGGATGTTGTAATTGGCGTTCGAATTGAACGGCGGGTCGAGATAGATCAGGTCCACGCTGGCATCCGCGATATGTTCGCGCAAAACATGCAGATTGTCGCCGTAATAAAGCGTGTTGGTCATGGCGCGCGCTCCCCTATGCGGAACGCATGTAACAGCAGCAAGCTGGACCCCGGGTCAAGCCCGGGGAGACGAAAAGGGGTGACGAAGAAAGGGTGACGAAAGGGGGGTGATGGCTCCGCCCCGCGCGCATCGCGGTTGCGTGTCCCGCTCGACCTGCCTTTATGGGAGGCGCGCTAGGCGCTGACCCCAATTCGTCATTGCGAGCCGAAGGCGCGGCAATCCAGACCTGCCTGCCGCACGCTCTGGATTGCCGCGCTTCGCTCGCAATGACACGGCATTTTCCTACACTCGCCCAAAGCGGTAAATCAGCCGCATGACCGCCACTTGCCCTTTTGCCATTGATCGCCTCAGTCGATTGAAAGGGCAGTCTGTGATCGATTGGATTTTCGCCCCAGGACAGTGTTCCATGTGTTCCAACCGTGCTTCACGTGCGACGAACCGTTGCCAATGAACGGGCGGCGGTCAGGAGCCCTTGATCACCCCGAACAGGTCGTGTGCGTCGGCATCCTCGACAGTCACATTGACGATGTCGCCTGCGCGCAAGGTTGCGGGGACATCGCGCAGGAACACCGCGCCGTCGATCTCGGGCGCGTCGGCCTGACTGCGGCCGGTCGCGCCCACGTCGCCGTCCTCATCGGGCTCGCCAACCTCGTCGATGATGACGGCCAGCGTGCGGCCCACCTTGGCGGCGAGTTTGGCGGCGGAGATGCGTGTCGTCACTTCCATCAGGCGGGCGTAACGCTCCTCCTTGATGGCTTCGGGCACGGGATCGGGCAGGGCGTTGGCGGCGGCGCCCGCGACCGGTTCAAACCGGAACGCGCCGACGCGGTCAAGCTGGGCTTCCTCAAGCCAGTCGAGCAGGTAGCGGAAATCGTCCTCCGTCTCACCCGGAAAGCCGACGACGAAGCTGGAACGCACGGCGATGTCGGGACAGATGCTGCGCCAGTCCTTGAGCCGGGCGAGCACCTTGGCTTCATTGGCGGGGCGCTTCATCGATTTGAGCACGGCGGGCGCGGCATGCTGAAACGGAATGTCGAGATAGGGCGTCAGCAGCCCCTCAGCCATCAAGGGGATGACCTGATCGACATGCGGGTAGGGATAGACATAATGCAACCGCACCCATGGCGGCGTGCCTTCGGGGGTGCGAAGCTGGCCGAGTTCGCGGGCCAGATCGGTCATATGCGCGCGGACCTCGCGCCCCTTCCACTGGCGGGGATCGTGCCTAGTGTCGACGCCGTAAGCCGAGGTGTCCTGGCTGATGACGAGCAACTCGCGCGTACCCGCCGCGACCAACTTCTCCGCCTCGCGCAGCACCGCGTCGATCCGGCGGCTCGCCAGTCGACCCCGCAATTGCGGGATGATGCAGAAGGCGCAGGAATGGTTGCAGCCCTCGCTGATCTTGAGATAGCTGTAATGGCGCGGCGTCAGCTTGATGTCAGGCTGAGGGATCAGGTCAACAAACGGCCCCTGCGACGGCGGCGCGTGGAGGTGAACCGCTTCGACCACCTGTTCGTACTGATGCGCGCCCGTGACCGCGAGCACTTGCGGATGCGCGGCGCGGATTGCATCGGCTTCCTCGCCCATGCATCCGGTGACGATCACCCGGCCGTTCTCGGCAATGGCTTCACCGATGGCGGCAAGGCTCTCCTCCTTGGCGCTGTCGAGGAAGCCGCAAGTGTTGACCAGCACCACGTCTGCCCCGGCGTAATCGGGCGACATGGCATAGCCATCGGCGCGCAGCCGGGTCAGGATGCGTTCGGAATCGACCAGCGCCTTGGGACAGCCGAGGCTGACCATGCCGATGCGTTTGGCATCGGGGAGGGTCGTCGGAAAAGGTGTGGCAGGATCGGTCATTTGCGCGCGCCCCCTACACCGGATGCCAGCAATGCGCTAGCGGTGAGGTATCAAGGGAGGGAAAGTCATGACTGATTTCGCATTGTGGCCGGTGGTGGCCGGAGCCGCAGCCTTCTTCGCAGTGGGGGCGCTGTGGTATGGGGTGCTGTTTGGCAAAGCGTGGCAAAGGGCGGCGGGCCTCAGCGATGAGCAGGCACAAAGCGGCAATATGGCGCTGATCTTTGGGCTGACGTTTCTGTTCGAAATGCTGATCGCGATGGTGCTGTGGCATCTGATTGCGCGGACCGGAGCCGCGCCGCATGTGGTGATGATGATGGCGGTCGGATTTGCGGTGGGGGTGATGATCCCGGCGGTGGGGATCAACTACCTCTATCAGCGCAAAAGCGGTCTGCTGTTCGCAATCGACGCGGGGCACTTCATCCTGGGCATGGCGGCAATGGGCGGGGTGTTCCTGCTGTTCCTGTAATCGCGCTTAGCCGTCCGCGCCGTCATGGCCGTTGTCGGTGGGAACAATTTCGACGAGGATGTCGCCTGATTGGAGGGTCTCGCATTCCTCCTCCCAGAAACCGATGGCGCGGCCATTGCGGTAAATGCGCAGGCCCCGTCCGCCGGTGGCGAGGTCTGAAATGGATTTTCCGCATTCCCCTTCGCTGACCACGCGTTCGACCAGTTGCACGCGGCCGGTGACCGAGGCGAGATCGGCGAGATAGTCAGCGATATGCGCGCCCTTTGCGCTGCCCGCCAGCAACAGGCCGGTAAAGCGCACCGGGTTGATAACGTTGTTCGCGCCCGCCTGCCGTGCGAGCAATTCGTTGTCATCGGCGCGCACGACAACGCTGATTGGCACTTTGGGAGCGAGATGACGGACGGTGAGCACGATCAGGATCGACGTGTCGTCACGACCGGCCGATACGAGGACTGTCTGCGCCTCTTGGATGCGCACCGCTTTCAACGTTTCGTCCCGCGTGGCATCGGCGGCCATGACATTGACGCCAAGCTTTTCGGCTTCGGCAAGCCGGTCCTCGCTTGGATCGACGACCACGATCTGGCCCGGATCGGACCCGCGTTCGATCAATTCAGCAACGCTTTGCGAGCCGGAAACGCCGTAGCCCAACACCACGATGTGGCCGCTAAGCTTGTCCTGGATGCGGGCCATACGCCATTTCTCCCAACTGCGTTTGATTACGAAACTGTAGGCTGCGCCCACAAAGATGAAAATGACCGCGACCCTGACCGGGGTGACGAGCACCGCTTCGATCAGCCGCGCCCGGTCGCTGACCGGGGCAATGTCGCCAAAGCCGGTGGTGGTGACGGAGATCATGGTGAAATAGACCACGTCGAGAAAGCTGATATGCCCGTCGACATGGTCAATCAGCCCAGCGCGGTCCCACCAGTGGATCATGATGACCAAGAAAACGAGGAACAGCGCGAGACCCATCCTCAGGCCCAGATCGCCCCACACCGGCAATCTAACGGCGCGCCGCAAAGGTTGAGACGGCGCGCGGTTGCGCAGGAGGCGGCCGGGCAATCTGGGCTTCTTGCCTCTGTCTGGCACTGCCATCGCTATCTAGCCCTCTGCCGGATCGGCAAAACGTTCGGCAATCGCGCCAATCGACGCATGATGGGTAAAGTCCAATTGCAGCGGGGTCACCGCAATATAGCCATCGTCGATTGCTTCGAGATCGGTGCCGTGATCGAGCGTGTGTTCAATCGCATGCAGGCCAAACCAGAAATAGCGGTGCCCACGCGGGTCCCGGCCTTCGACGATCGAGCCGCGCGAATAATCGTGAAAGCCCTGACGCACCACGCGGATGCCCTTCACCGCCTCGGCGGGACGCGGTGGGAAATTGACGTTGACCAGCGTGCGCGCGGCAAAGGGCACACCCAGCAGCGGGCGGATCACCTTTGCCCCCCATTCGCGTGCAGCGGAAAATTCGCTGTCGTTGCCGCGTGTTTCCGCGCTGTAGACCTGACTCAGCGCTATCGAGCGGATACCGGCAAGCGCGCCCTCTATCGCGGCGGAGACGGTGCCCGAATAGGTGACGTCATCGCCCAGATTGGCGCCGCGATTGACCCCGGACAAGATCAGGTCGGGCGGGCTGTCCAGCACTTCGCGTAGGCCCATCATCACGCTGTCGGTGGGGGTGCCCGTCACCGCAAAGCGTCGCTCACCAAATTGTTGCAGCCGAACCGGGCGATTGAGCGTCAGCGAGTGGCCCGCACCCGATTGTTCCTCGGACGGGGCGCAGACCCAGATGTCATCGGATAGCTGCGCCGCAATCGCTTCCAGTACGGCGAGACCAGGGGCGTGATAGCCATCGTCATTGGTTACAAGGATGCGCATCAGCTTGCAGGCTCCAGTCTGGTCACAACGCCCATGTAAGGGGCAAGCACCTCGGGCACCACCACGCTGCCATCGGACTGTTGGTAGTTCTCGATCACCGCGACCAGCGTGCGGCCCACTGCGAGGCCCGATCCGTTGAGCGTGTGGACGAAGCGGGTGCCCTTTTCACCGTCTGGGCGATAGCGCGTGTTCATGCGGCGCGCCTGAAAATCGCCAGTGTTGGAGCAGGAGGAAATCTCCCGGTAGGCATTCTGCCCCGGCAGCCAGACCTCCAGATCGTAGGTCTTGCGCGCGCCAAAGCCCATGTCGCCCGTGCACAGCAACATGGTGCGATAAGGCAGTGCAAGCGCTTCAAGAATGCTGGTCGCGGCTTTCAACATGCGCTGATGCTCGGCCTCGCTGTCTTCGGGGCGGGTGATGCTGACCAGCTCGCATTTCTCGAACTGGTGCTGGCGGATGAAGCCGCGCGTATCGCGCCCCGCCGCGCCCGCTTCGCTGCGGAAACACTGGGTCAGCGCGGTGAGGCGGATCGGGAGTGCGGCGTCGTCAAGCAGCTGGCCCATGACGCTGGCGGTGAGGGGGACTTCGGAAGTGGGGATGAGCCAGCGGTCATCGGTGGTGCGGAAACTATCCTCGGCAAACTTTGGCAGCTTGTCCGTCCCATACATCGCCTCGTCCTTGACCAGCACGGGCGGGGCGCATTCGGTGTAGCCGTTGTTGCGCGTCTGGTGGTCGAGCATGAACTGGCCGAGCGCGCGGTGGAGCCTTGCAATGTCGCCGCGCAGGAAGGTGAAGCGTGCGCCGGACAACAGCGCGCCGGTTTCGAAATCCATGCCGAGCGCAGGCGCGATGTCGGCGTGCTCCTTGGGCTCGAAGTCGAAAGCGGGTTTCTCACTCCAGCTCGACACTTCGACATTGCCGGCTTCGTCCGTGCCCATCGGCACGTCGTCGGCGGGGATATTGGGGATCACTGCCAGCGCGCTTTGCAGCTCGTCAGCGACCTTGCGTTCGCGTTCTTCCAGCTCGGGCATTTCCGCCTTGATCGCGGCAACTTCGGCCTTGAGCGTTTCGGCGGTGTCCTTGTCGCCCTTGGCCATGGCCGCGCCGATCGCCTTGGAGGCTTCGTTGCGGCGGCTCTGCGCTTCTTGCAACCGGGTCGCGAGCGCGCGGCGTTCTTCATCGAGCGCGGCAATGCCCTTTGCCACGGGATCGGCCCCGCGCCGCGCCAGCCCTTTGTCAAACCCATCAGGGTCGTCTCGGATCAACCGGATATCATGCATGGGCAGGGCCTATGCCCGCTTCATCCGCTGATTGAAAGAGCGCTTTGCCCCTATTGCGGCAGCGACAGCTTCACGCCCGATGATGCGCCCGACAAGGCCCCCTGCGCAACCTCAAGCTTTGCCGGACGCTCAGCCCCCGGATAGGCCTGCGCCAGCAGTTCCAGCGCCTTGGCAATCCGGTCATGCAGCGGCTTGCTTTCGGCGTTGATGGCTGCGGAAAAGGCATCGAACATGGACTGCGCGGTCTTGTAATAACCGTAGCCGTCCAGATAGGGTCCATAGTCATCGCCTTCGGCTGCGCGGGCATACATCGCGGCTGCGCGCTCGATTTGATCGGCGATCACTCCGCCCGCAATGGCACCTTCGCTTGATCCATTATCGGGAGCTTTGGCTGAGGCGGCGCGCAGGGCGGCGATGATGGTGTCATATCGGGCGTTGATCTGGGTTTTGTTTGCTCCGGCAAGAACGGCGTTGGATGCTTCGCTGAACAAGGGTTTGAAATCGGCGACGCCCAGTTCGGTAAACACCGGGTCCATATCCAGCAAAACCTCGGAAACGGGGTGCGCAAACATCTCCGCTGCGGCGTCCGTCTTACCAGCGGCAAAGGCATCGCGCGCGGCGACAACATGCGCTTCTGCCACGGCCAAAGCAGTGCCATAGACAACCGGGTCGGTGGATGCGTCGGCGGTGGCAACGCCGCCTTCCCCGCCTTCGCCGCCCGAACCTTCACCGCCTTCGCCGCCGCCCTCTCCAGCGCCAGCCTCGCCCGCTTGTGCTGATTGAGCGGAACCGCCGCCTTCGCCCGCTTCGCCCGAACACCCGGCAAGTCCCGCGCCCGCCAATGCGGTTGCCAGACCCAGACCGGCCCATGTTTTCAACTCGGCTTTCATTTCGATTCCTCCAGCGATACTGTGTTGCTGTGAACTTTAGCTGGGCGGAGCGTTTATGCAAATGATTATCAAGAGCGTAGCGTGATTCTCAGCATCGCAGCGATACAGGACCCAGTGGTAATTGCCCGGCTGCAAGACGGGCTGGCGGGCCTTTCCTGGCGCGATGGGCGGTCGACTGCAGGGAGCGCCGCAAGCGCGGTCAAACGCAACGAACAGGCGGTGATGAATGACACCGCCGGGGTGAAAATGCGCGACCTGCTGGTGCCGATCATCGCGGAAAACCCGGTGGTGAAAGCCGCCGCACGGCCCCGGCGGATTTCCTCGCCGATGATCGCCCGCACCCCGGTGGGCGGATATTACGGTGCGCATGTCGATAATGCCATGATGGGCGCGGGCAATGCGCGCATGCGCAGCGACATTTCCTTCACCCTGTTCCTCACCGATCCCGAAAATTACGAGGGCGGCGAATTGATCGTCCATGCGGCGGGCATGACGCAGACAATCAAGGGTAAGGCGGGAGAGATGATCCTCTATCCCTCCACCAGCATCCACGAAGTGCGCCCCGTTACAAATGGTGCACGAGTGGTCTGTGTGGGCTGGATTGAGAGCATGATCTGCGATCCAGCGCACCGCGAATTGCTGTTCGATCTCGAAAATCTGCGAGCGACCTTGCGCCAGACGCGCCCGGCAGGTTCGGCTGAGATGCTGACCCTGGACAAGACGATCGCCAATTTGCTGCGGATGTGGGGTCAGTCCTAGGTCCTGACCCTAGGTATTAGCCTCGGGCCTCTGATATGAGTGGGGCGCGCGATTTGCGCTTGCGGCTTGTTTGGTGCGTGAACCAGAGAATCAGGCTTACCCCGACCACGCTTGGCCCGGCCCAAATCGCCGGGTTAAAAACTTCCTCAGGCACCCAGCGGATCAATCCGACCGACATGAATGCGGTGTAGGCCGAAATACCCATCCCGATCAGCGCGCGGAAATGTTCCCCGACATAGGCCTGCGGCGAGGGGGGATTGGTCCGCCAGACAAACACTTGCTGCAACGCCATCGCGGTCACTCCCAGACCGGCGACCGCGATCATCAGCATATTGCCGATCTGCGCGCCAAAATATCCGCACCACAGCGCCGATGCGATAACGCAGAGCATGACGATCTGATAACGCGGATGCCGCAAAGCCTCTCTGCGCCGCGCGTGTCTGACCACGCTCAGCCCGTAATCAGCAAAGCCAATGGTGAGCAGCCCAAGGAACAGCATCATCCACACAAACAGCCCCTCGAATACCCTGCGGTCGGCGATGGTCGGATGGCGTCCATCTGGGGCGTAAAGCGACAGCATCGCCATGACCACCGCCAAAGCACCCGCGCCGATAAAGCCATAACAGGCGATGCGGCCCCATTGGCGATGGCTCGCCGCGCCCTTGCGCGTCAGGATCGGGACCCAGATTGCAATCAGCCCGGTGGCACCGGCAATCACATGCACCGCGATGAGAGCATCGAACAAATCCATGGATGACATGTTTACAGCTTTCACTTGCGCTCGCAAATCCGGCGCAGCAGGGCCACAATTGGCTTCATTCGCGGGCGAAGCCATTGTAGGCGGTCACTGCCCGATCGGCATTTTCGCAAGAAGGCCGCAAGCCGGTTCAAGACAGCAGAGCCCGTTGGGCGGATTTATCTGGAGACTTCAATGACAGCCAATCTTTCCGCGCGTCTGGCAGCCGCCCCGGTGGTTCCGCTGATCGGCGAAAACGACCCCGCGCGCGCGGTAAAGACCGCCGCTGCGCTGGCCGCTGGCGGGCTTTCCGTGATCGAGGTGGTGCTGCGCAGCGCCGATGCGCAAGCGGGCATGGAGGCGATCCTGGCCGAGACAGAGGGGCTGATCGTGGGGGCGGGCACTGTTCTGACGCTGGATCAGGCGAAATCGGTCAGGGCCAGCGGCGCACAATTCATCGTTTCGCCCGGTCTGGTCGATGAAATTGCGATCTATTGCCGCGATGAAGGAATTGCGTTTTTCCCCGGCACAATGACCGCAGGCGAAGTGCAGCGCGCCTATGCACTGGGCCTGCGCGAAGTGAAATTCTTCCCCGCAAGTCTGGCGGGCGGTGTGCCGATGCTGAAAGCCTTCAGTGCGGTATTCCGCGATATGCGCTTTATGCCCACCGGCGGGATTTCGGCGAGCAATTTGCCCGAATATCTCGCTTTGCCCAGCGTGATCGCCTGCGGCGGGAGCTGGCTGACGCCGCCCGACGCGGTCGAAGCCGAAGACTACACCCGGATAACCCGCCTCGCTGCCGAAGCGCTGACCATAGCCAGATCCGCCCGCTGAAAGCGCGAAAGCCACATTGAAATCATGGTGGGCGCGGCAAGGATTGAACTTGCGACCCCACCCGTGTGAAGGCCTAGCTACCCTTTCCGGCTAGGTCTTGCGTCACGAAAAAAGCCTCGATTTTCCGAGGGGTTGGGGATAGCGACCTTCCGGGCGGGTCCGATAGGGACCTGCCGAAACCGGGGTGGTTCGCTACCCCGGGGCTACCCCGGAAGGAGAAACGTGCTATGGCGACAGTTATGGAAGAGGAGAAGGTCGAGGAACAGCGGGGCCGGGAGCGGCTGACCGACAAGCGGCTCGAGAAGCTGGTTGCGCCACGCGGCGGCCGTCTCGAGATCGCGGACGCTCTCGTCCGGGAGCTCCGCGTCTCCGCCTCGTGCTCGAATTGCGTGCCCCCGCACGTCGAACACTGCATCGAAACTGACCTGTCGAAATCGCTGCCCGCCATAGGCCTTCCTCCTGTTGTCTCTGCCTAGCAGGTCGGGAACGAAAGGGAAACACGAGAGGAAATATTGTGCTCGTGGGGGGAGGGGGTCTCCTCGCCCGTTAACCAGTGATGGGTTTTGCGCTACCTAATTGTATTGGGTTGGTGATTCTCGGGGGCCGCAATATGAATTTTGTCGCGATAGATGTTGAGACCGCGAACGCTGATATGGCGTCGATATGCTCGATTGGGGCTGTTCGCTTCGAGAACGGGAAAGTCGCTGACGAGTGGTACTCTTTGATTGACCCGCGCGATTACTTCGATGGAATTAACGTCTCTATCCACGGCATAGACGAGGGGATGGTGCGCGGCGCACCGACCTACGGTGAGGCGGCCGGGACGCTCCACGCGATGCTGAAAGATGCCGTGACCGTGACCCACACCCACTTCGACCGGGTGGCCACGCATCAAGCCTCCGGTAAATGGGAGGTCGCGGTGCCTGTCTGTACTTGGCTTGATTCGGCCCGGGTCGCGCGGCGCGCTTGGGAAGAATGCGCGAGCAGCGGATACGGTCTCGCCAATGTCTGCCGCCTGATTGGGTATGAGTTCGAGCACCACAACGCCTTGGAGGACGCGAAGGCGGCCGGGCACGTGATGCTCGCTGCGATGGAGAGGACGGGGCTCGACCTCGACGGCTGGCTGGCGCGGGTCGCCCAGCCCATCGACCCCTCGAGCGGTAGCTCGGGTGCCGCCGTCCGGCGCGACGGCAACGCCGATGGGTCGTTGTATGGCGAGGTGATCGTATTTACCGGAGCACTGGCGATCCCTCGAAGCGAGGCGGCTGACTTAGCCGCGTCGGTCGGTTGCGAGGTCGGTTCCGGCGTGACGAAGAAGACAACGCTGCTGGTCGTTGGCGATACGGACGTGATGCGGCTGGCGGGCCACGAGAAGAGCTCGAAGCACCGCAAGGCGGAGGAGCTAGTTGCTAAGGGTGCCCCAATCCGCATTCTGCGGGAGACGGATTTTCGTGAGCTTGTCGCGATGGCGTAAGGGGGCCGAAGAAAAAAGTTCGAGACTACCCCTATCGTACCCCGGGAAAATTTTGGCTGAACTTTTGGGGCCATCTTGCCATCTAAGTGCTTGAAAAGATGGTGGGCGCGGCAGGGATTGAACCTGCGACCCCACCCGTGTGAAGGGTGTGCTCTACCACTGAGCTACGCGCCCGTCCGTAGGGCAGCAACACCCCGGACAGGCGCGCGCCTCTACTGCGCTCGGCTTGCCAATGCAAGCCCAATGCTCGCGGTCGTTCTAGCGGGCGAACAGCGCGGCGATCAGTTCCATCAGATTGCGGCTTTGAACGGTGCTGGTCGCGCTCGGGCCGGGCTGAGCGGGACATTCGAGGCAATAGGCCTGAATGCCCGGTGTCCCGGCAAGCCGCTGCGCATCGCTGGCTAACCGGCCAAGCAGAGCTTCGCGTTGCCGCGCCGCGATCGCAAACAGATCGCCGCCGCGCGTCTGTCCTGCGGGCGCTGCGGCGCTGCTGACCAATTGCCGGATCAGCGAATTGTAATTCGCCTGCTGCGTGCCAAGATAGCGCGCGTTCCAGTCGCCCTCTTTCAGCCCGGCTTTGCCCGCGACCCATGCCAGCGCTTCGTCTGTGCCGCCAAACTGATCGACCAGTTTGAGATTGCGCGCCGCGCCGCCATCCCAGACGCGGCCTTGCGCGATGGTATCAACCCGCTCTGCAGTCATGCCCCGCGATTTGGCAACATGAGCAAGGAAATCAGCATAGGTGTCGGTCACACCCGCTTGCAGGATTGCGTCAACCTCCGGCGAAAGCCCGGCGATGATGTCCGGCTGTCCCGAAAGCGGCGTGGTGCGATGCCCATCGGCAGTGACGCCGATGTCCGCTGCTGCATTTTCAAAGGTCGGCAGCACGGCGAAAACGCCAATGGAGCCGGTGATCGTTTCGGGCTGAGCGAAGATCCGGTCGGCTGCGGTGGCGACCCAATAGCCGCCGCTTGCCGCGACATTGGCAAAGGATACCGCGACCGGAATGTCCTTGGCACGGTATCGTTCAATCGCGCGGCGTATCTCTTCGGAGGCAAGCACCGATCCGCCGGGCGAATCGACGCGAACGACCAATCCCTTGACTCCGTCATCCGCGATTGCCTCGTCCAGCAGATTGGCGATCCTGGTGCCGCCCGCGACGCCCGGCCCGGCATCGCCGTCGACGATGGTGCCCGCGACCGTCACGATCAGGATGTCATTGCCCGAATTGCCCGTGCCGGGTCCGACATCGGCAAGGAACGGGGCAAGATCGCTTTTGGCATAGGCACCGGGCAATTTGCTCCAGTCATCCTCGCCGGCAATCTCTGCGACGCGCGTACCAAATTCCACGCGGTCGCCCAGTTTGTCGACCAGCCCCGCTTCCAGCGCCGCCTTTGCGAGATCGCCAGACGAAGCCTCGATCCACGCGACCGGATCGCTTGTCACCCGGTCGAGCGCGAGCGCAGGCCGCGCCTTTTTAACGTTCGCCTGCCATTCCTCCCACAGCGCGCCATACAGGCTCGCCAGATTTTCCCGCGCGGCATCTGACGGAGCGTTGAGGATATAGGGTTCGACCGCCGATTTGAATTCTCCGACGCGGTAGACGCGGGTGTTGACGTTCAGCTTTTTGAGCAGACTTGCATAATAAAGGTTGCTGCCGCCCGGTCCCGCGATCAACGCGCCGCCGAGCGGATCGGCCCAGACCTCGCTGGCGTGGGCGGCCAGAAGCATGTGATCATCGCTGTAACCGATGGCATAGGTCAGCACCGGCTTTTCGGTTTTGCGCACACGGTCCATCGCCTCGCCAATGGCTTGCAGATGGACCTGCCCGCCGCCGATAAAAGTGGTCATGTCGATCACCACTGCCTTGATCCGGTCATCGCTGGCCGCCGCGTCGAGCGCGCGGACCAGGTCGCGGGCCTGATGTTCGACCGGCGGGGCGCTGCCGCTGAGCAGGACGGCGAAGGGATCGACCTCGGTGCGTTCTTCAACCACATATCCCGACAGGTCGATATACAGTGCGCCTTCGCGCACCTGACCGGGGTTGGGGGTGGCCGAAAGCGCGGCGAACAGCGCGAGGAAAAACAGCAGCATGAAAATCAGGACCAGCCCATCCTTGATCCCGACGATGACTTTCCATGCTTTGCCAATGAAGCTCATGATTTGCGGTTTTCCTGTGACTGCGCGCGAGTTGGACCGAACCGACATAGGCGCGCATGGTGCAAACTTCCATGGGAGAAGGGTGCTTGTATGGGTTGAGCGACAGGCACGGCTCGACTAAGGGCATTGCAGCTTTTGGGGCCTTGATGGAAAAATCGACGACTTCCGCTGAAAATGGCCGCTTTCCTGCTGGCCGTCACGCATTCCCGCACCGCGATCTGACGGCGATCAGCCGGTTGGAACGGCATGAAATTCTTTATTTGCTCGCTTCTGCACAGCAATGGGTCGAATTGAACCGGCAAAGCGCGAAGCATGTCGCGTTGCTCGGCGGGCTCACCATCATCAACGCGTTCTTCGAAGCATCGACCCGCACACTTTTAAGTTTCGAGATCGCGGGAAAGCGGCTGGGCGCCGATGTCGTCAATATGCACGCCGCCACCTCAAGCGTGAAGAAGGGCGAGACGCTGATCGATACAGCGATCACACTGAATGCGATGCGCGCGGATGCGATTGTGATCCGGCACGGTTCAAGCGGAGCGACGCAGTTGATCGCGGACAAGGTCGATTGCCCGGTGCTCAATGCGGGCGATGGCAGCCACGAACACCCGACGCAGGCACTGCTCGATGCCTTGGCCCTGCGCACGGCGCTGGCGCTGCGCGGCGAGCATGCAGAGGATTTCACCGGACGCATCGTAACGATCTGCGGCGATATTCTACACAGCCGGGTGGCGCGTTCCAACATTCTGTGCCTCCAAGCACTGGGCGCGAGCGTGCGGCTGTGTTCGCCGCCCGCGCTGATGCCTGCCGGGGTAGAGGCTATGGGCGCGCAGCCGTTCCATGATTTCGATGCCGCGTTGGAGGGCTGCGACGCGGTGATGATGCTGCGGCTGCAATCGGAGCGGATGGCAGGGCAGTTCATTCCCTCGGCACGTGAATATCGCCGCCTCTATGGCCTTACCAAGGCGCGGCTGGAGCGCGCCGCGCCAGATGCTCTGGTGATGCATCCCGGCCCGATGAACCGCGGAATCGAAATCGACAGCGAGGTAGCCGATTTGCCCGACCGCTCGATCATCACACAGCAGGTGGAAATGGGCGTCGCGATCCGCATGGCTTGTCTTGATGTGCTGACCCGCAGCGCGCGCGGTGTGGAGGGCTGGGCATGAAGCAGGCGCGGCCGCTCACAATTATCGGCGGGCAAGTGGTCACTCCCGGCGGAGTTTCGGCGGGCGCGGTGCGGCTGGTCGATGGCCGGATTGAGGCTGAGGGGCCGGATGTCTCCGCACAGCCGCAAGACGACGTGCTTGATGCCAAGGGCAAGTTGATCGCACCGGGCATAGTCGATTTCGGTGTCTTTGCCGTGGACAAGCCCGCGTTTCATTTTGGCGGGATCACCCGCGCGGCCTTGATGCCAGACCAATCGCCGCCGCTCGATTACCCCAGCCGGGTCAATTTCATTGCCAAAAGCGGAAAGCCTGATCTCTGGGTTCATCCGCTCGCCGCAGCGACGCGGGGTCTTGAAGGGGTCGAACTCGCAGAGATCGCGCTGATGCGCGACGCCGGGGCGAGAGGGGTCGCAACCGGACGCCGCTGGATTGCGGATAGCGGCGTGATGCTGCGGCTGCTGCAATATGCCGCGATGCTTGATCTGGTGGTGGTTGCTCACCCGGAAGATGGCGGACTGGTCGGCGGCGCGGTGGCCACTTCAGGAGAAATTGCCACCCGGCTGGGTCTGCCTAGCGCCCCGGCAGAAGCGGAAGCGCTGGCGCTTGCCCGCGATATTGCGCTGTCCGAAATATGCGGCGCCCGCGTGCACTTCCGTCAGGTCACGACCGCTGCCGGGTTCGATCTGATCCGCACGGCCAAGGCACGCGGGCTAATGGTTACCTGCGGCATCACCCCTGCGCATTTTATGCTGTCGGATCTTGCTACCGCAGATTTCCGCACCTTTGCGCGGCTTTCGCCGCCGTTGCGCTGTGAGGCGGACCGTCAGGCGGCGCGCGCGGCGATTGCCGACGGGACGGTGGATGTGATTGCCAGCGGGCACGATCCGCGCGGGGCAGAGGACAAGCGGCTGCCCTTTGCCGATGCCGCGCCGGGCATGGCTGGGGCAGAGACACTGCTGGCGATGGTGCTCAATCTGGTCCGCGATGAGGTTATCGGGATCACGCGAGCCTTCGAACTGCTGGCTGCCAGACCGGCGGAATTGCTAGGCGTCCCCGCCGGGGTGATCGAAGCCGGGCGCGAGGCAGACATTGCCGTGATCGACCCTGACGCGCCGTGGGTTATTGATCGCCGCAGGATGGCAGCCACCGCCGACAACACGCCGTTTGACCGGCAGGGCGCACAGGGCAGGGTGCGCGCCCTGATCAAGGGCGGAGTGGTCATCTGACCCTGCAGTGAGCTGCCGCATTTGCAGCCCTATGCAAAAAGCTCCCGGAAGCATGAGCCACCGGGAGCAGTTTCGCTATAGCTCAACAATTGAGCAGGAAGTTCTTATCGTGTCCGGGCCGCGATCCGAACACCGCGATCAACCGCGCCCGCGGGCGGGCTGGAGGCGGCATAGGCGAAGCATCCGACACCGGCTGACTTGACCGAATTGCACATTGACCGCGCCGAAGAATTGCCGAAACCGGCGGCGGCGACGCGGAAGAAGGTGCCTCCGTTAACTCGCGCTTCGGTAATCACAACATCATGATTGGCAAGCTGCGGGAAGCGGCGCTGGAATTCTCTCCACTTGGCTTCGGCGACGTTGCGGCTTTCAAAGCTGCCGAGTTGGACCAGATGCGTTGCAGCGGCACCTTGCGCAACCGCCATGCGTTGCTGCGGTGCAGGCGCTGCGGCGCGAGCGGGAACACGGGTAGGCGCGCGGCTTTCAGCAGAAGCGGCTTGCACATTCTGCACCACGGCGTTGGAAACAAACCGCGGCGCGCCGCGCGAAGGGGCTGCGGCCATTGCGGTCGCAGCAGCAGCGGCGGTTGCTGCACTGCCCGACACGCGCGGCGTGACCGTGCGCGGCGCGGCGGTTGGGGTTGGCGCAGGAGCGGCTGCCGCTGTGACTGGCGCAGCAGCCGGAGCAGCGGCCACATAGCTGGAAACACGCGACGGCATATCCGCCGATGCGGTGTCGATATCGCTGATGCCCCAGGCCAATGCTTCGGCCTGGCTTGGCTGTGCGGCGGCGAGTTCGGTGGCGCCCTCGCTGCGCTCTGCTGCGGCGCGCATTTCCTGCGCCTCAGCCACCAGCATCGGCTGGCTGGGGAAGTTGGCGAGCGCCAGATATTGCGGCGCGCCGCCGTCGCTGATGGGGGTCACACCCAGCAGATTGGCGACTCGGGTCTGGTAATCTTCGGGGCGGGCGGTGGCCGCCCAATCGGACAGGCGGGCGTCAAGCTGGTCGGCTGGCACATCTTCGGCGGCCATCACGCGGGCCGCGCGCCAATTGCCCGAAAGCGCATAGGCATAGGCAAGGTTCTGGCGCGACTTGGCGCTGCTTTCACCGTTGCGCACCGCGTTGACAAGGTAATGCACACCGCGCTCCGGCTGACCTGCGAGCGCCATGGCGAGGCCCAGATCAACAGCTGGAATGACGGTTTCAAATTCGGAAAGCTTGGCGAGCGCGGTTGAATTTTCGCCCAGGGCAACCTTGGTCAGGGCAAAGCTGAGCACGGTGCGTGCATCGCTATCGCCCAGTTCGATCGCTTCGCCAAAGGCGGTGCTGGCAGATTGGAATCGCCCAGCTTCGAGATAGGCCGCGCCAAGCATCGCGCGGTAACCGGCATTGCGCGGTTCGGCCAGAACAGCAGCCTCAGCATGGGTAATCGCGCTGTCGACTTTGCCATCCTGCAGCGCTGCCTGCGCTTTGGCAAAGGAGGTTTGCGCCGGAGGAGCGGCTGCGGTGCAACCGGCCAGAGCCATGCTGGCAAGCGCTGAGCTTACAAACAGGGCAAGTTTCGGGCCGTTGCTGTTGCTCTTGCGAGAGCCTTGTTGAAGGCGGGCCATGTGCATTTCCCCTAAATTAACCATGATATTCTGCGGTCTTGTGCGGTTGAGCGGTCATTTCTTGTGTCAATTGCGGTGCATTCGCGCAGCGATTGAATCGAGATCGTCGATTCCGGCGAGCATTGCGTCGAGGGCTTCGGTCACCAGTGACTGCGCGCTCATGCCTTGCATGGTGGCGGCGAGGCGCAATTTGAGGTGACGTTCGGTGTCGAGCCGCAGCGTGAAAGCCGCGCGGTGTGCATTGCGGCTGGAACGGGATGATTTGGCGGGTCGGTTCTGGTCGGCTGGCGCAGTTTTTCGCGGCGCAGGTTTGGCTTTGATCAAAGCGCTTTCGACCGCTTCTGCGGGCACAAGATCATCGTTGGCTTCGCGCAGGACGCCCCTGTTGATCGAGACGATTTGCGCGCCAGCATCGTCAGAAGGTGACGTATCACCATCCGCATCGCCCATATCGTTCCAGCCGAGATCCTCGAGCTGTTCGTCAGCGACGGCTTCGGGCATCGCGCCCCATTGCGGACGCATGGCCGGTTTCGCGCCGCCCTTGCGAGCAAGCAACGTCGGTCCTAGCGAGGCAAAGCTGGCATCGGACATGGCGGGCGGCCCTTTACTGGGCCACCCGGCGGCCAAAGCCGCCAGCGGGACGGTGCACCCCATTGGCCTGCGCCTGGGGATTGGTGCCAGGGGCCGCAAACACGGTCCGGCGGAAATTCTTTTCGAGACGGTCGGAAATATATTTCCACAGCGCGGTGATTTCCGCAGCAGAGCGTCCTTCGGGATCGACTTCCATTACCGTGCGGCCATCGATCATCGAAGCGGCGAAATCGGTGCGGTGGTGCAAAGTGATCGGCGCAACCGTGCCATGCTGCGACAGCGCAACCGCGGCTTCCGATGTGATTTTGGCCTTGGGCGTGGCAGCGTTGACAACGAACACCAGCGGCTTGCCCGCGCGCTCGCACAGATCGACCGTAGCGCCGACTGCACGCAGATCGTGCGGGCTGGGACGGGTCGGAACGACGATCAGTTCGGCAACGCCGATCACCGACTGGATCGCCATGGTGATCGCAGGGGGCGTATCAATAACAGCCAGCTTGAAACCCTGCTGACGCAGCACGGAGAGGTCATTCGCGAGCCGTGAAACGGTGGTTTGCGCAAAGGCGGGATATTCCGCTTCGCGTTCGTTCCACCAATCAGCCAGCGAACCTTGCGGGTCGATATCGATCAGGACCACCGGGCCAGCACCAGCGCGCTGGGCCTGAACGGCGAGATGTCCGGATAGGGTCGTTTTCCCCGATCCGCCTTTCTGCGATGCCAAAGCGAGTACACGCAACGATTGGTCCCCCTGAAATTAGACCTGTTTCGCCGCCCAAATGCGACTGGATGGGGAGGGGATCGCAGACTACCCCTAATTTTGAGTTAACAAGTGCCTTGCCCAAGTCCGCAATTTGTCTCTGTCGGTGGCGGCAAATGGACCTGCGCGACGCAGAAAGGTGGCTGGCATGTCTGGAGTGCGCGGCTGCGAGACTGTGCTGATCGAACGGCAACGAAATTCTAACCATTCCTCCGCTATGATGCCTGTGATGATATGCCCAAAGGAGAGCCTTTCCATGGCAAACCGTTCAATTCGCTCGTCTCTTGTTCGCCTCGCCGCCGGTGTGGGTGTTGCATTCATGGCCAGCGCTGCTGTGCCGGCCGCCGCCGACGTCAAGGCCGGGGTCGATGCGTGGAGCGCCGGAGATTATGCTGCCGCCATCGCCGAATGGCAGGGTCCGGCGCAAACCGGCGATGCCGATGCGCTGTTCAATCTGGCGCAGGCATACCGGCTGGGACGCGGGGTCGAAGCGGACGTGAACCGTGCGCGCGATCTCTACGCGCAGGCTGCGGACAAGGGGCATATCAAGGCCGCTGACAATTACGGACTCCTGCTGTTTCAGCAGGGCGAACAGGACAGGGCCATGCCGCTTATAAAGGCGGCAGCCGAACGCGGTGATCCGCGCGCGCAATATGTTCTGGGCCTAGCGCATTTCAACGCCGATTTTGCCGAGAAAGATTGGGTGCGCGCCTATGCTTATCTGACATTGGCCAATGGCGCAGGCCTGCCCCAGGCGAGCACAGCTTTGGCGCAGATGGATCAATATGTGCCTCTGACCCAGCGTCAGCAGGCGCAATCGCTGGCCCGGCAATTGGATGAAGCCGCCGCGCAGCGCCGCTCGGCAGAGCTGGCTGCGGTCGATCTCGGCACGCAGCAAACAGCGCGTCCGGCACCTGCACCGGTTGCAGTCCCTGCTGCCGCTCCCGCTCCCGTGCGCGTCGCAGCGGTTTCCCGTCCGGTCGAGCCAAGCCCGCAAGGGACGCGTGAACGCCTGTCGCCGCCTGCTCTGGCCCAAACCAGCCCCGCAGCGCGGATGAACGGCAATTGGCGCGTTCAGCTTGGCGCATTCGGTGTGCGCGGCAATGCCGACCGGTTGTGGTCGCAGCTGGCATCGAACCCCGCGCTGGCTGGCACGCAAAAAGCGCTGGTTCCCGGCGGCAATGTGACCCGTCTGCAAGCCGTGGGTTTTACCAGCCGCGCCGAAGCGCAAAGCGCCTGCGACGCTCTGAAACGCAGCGGTCAGGCCTGCTTGGTTGCGGGCAACAGCTGAAGCCGCCGCGCGATCCTCGCGCGCCCTTCGTCAGATAATCCCTTTCCCGGATCGCCTTGCCTGCTAACAGTCTGGCAGGGCGACACGGGGAAAATTTGATGAGCACTATTCCACACGCGGCGGACAAAGATCTGCACTCCGATGCGGCAAGAGACTTTGCTCCCGTCAGTGCGGCGGAGCGTATCAGCAGCCTCGATTTCATTCGTGGCATTGCCGTGATGGGCATCCTTGCGGCGAACATCGTTGCGTTTGGCCAGCCTTTTACTGCCTATATGTATCCCGATGGCTTTCTGGTTCCCGCTGGTGATCCGGGCGGCTGGCAGTGGATCGCGCAATTCGTGGCTGTCGATGGCAAGATGCGCGGGCTGTTTACGCTGCTGTTCGGCGCGGGGCTGTATCTGTTCATGGAGCGCACCTGGGCGCGCGGCGGTACGCGCTGGCGGCAGATGTGGCGATTGTTCATCCTGATGCTGTTCGGGATGATCCATTTCTACCTGATCTGGCCGGGCGATATTCTGTTTTATTATGCTGTCGTCGGATTTGTGGTGGTCCCCTGCTTGCGCTGGGGGCCAAAGGCGCAATTCTGGACTGGGCTGATCGGCTATGTCTTTGGCGTGTTGTTCTACGCGTCGTTCATGTCATTGCCCTATCTTGTGGCTGAAACTTCGCTGGGTGAGGCCGAAGGGCTATCTGAAATGCGCGAAGACCTGGTCACGCAAAAGGCCGAAACCATTGCCGAATCCGCTGTTCAGAGCGAATTGATCCGCTCGGGTGATTATGCCGGGATCGTGCAATACCGGGTGACCGAACAATGGTCCGAACCGCTTACCAACCTCATACTGTTTTCATTGGAAACCTTGCCGCTGATGCTGCTGGGTGTGGCGTTGTACCGCTTTGGCTTTTTCAGCGGGGCGTTCGATCCGCGCAAGATGAAGATGTGGGGTTGGACCGGGCTTGCGCTGGGCGCAGCGGTGCATCTGGCGATCGGCCTGGTGATGCAGGCAGGCGGGTTCAGCTATTACGGCACGCTGGCCGCTTTTATCGGATGGAGCCCGCTGCCGAGACTCGCCATGGTGCTGGGGATTGCGGCGCTGCTGGTGACCTATTCACCGGGCTGGACCGGCTGGCTGGCGGAGCGGGTGCGCGCCGCAGGACGCGCGGCGTTCACCAATTATCTGGGCACGTCGATCGTGATGCTGATTGTGTTTCACGGCTGGGCGCTGGGATTGTATGGCGAATTGAACCGCCCGCAGCTCTATCTAGTCACCGCGATGACATGGGTACTGATGTTGGCGTGGTCAAAGCCGTGGCTGGAACGGTTCCGCTATGGTCCGCTCGAATGGTTGTGGCGCTGTCTGACCTATGGCCGGGTGTTCCCGATCAAACGGTAGACCCGCATTATTGGGGCGCCAGCATATAGGCCGCCATTTGCGGTTCGAGATCGTCAGGCATCGCCGACAGTCCCTTGTAAACGGCGACGCCCAGATTGCATTGCTGTTCGGCGGACAGCGCGGCCATTGCCTGATCCGATCCCAGATTGGCCTGCAATTCGGGATCAATTCCGGTTGCAGCGATGGCATCGCCTAACACTCCGAAGGCCCCGTCATCGGGTTCGGCATAATTCTGCGGATCATCCCGGCCAGCCGCCGCCGCGCGCACCATGGCTTCGTTGCGGCGCGCAATCGCGGCGGCGGTGGCGGAGCCGGAATCTTCGATGAATATCCATTCGCCCATGGTCATCGCGGCGCAATCGGGCACGGAGCTGCGCTGCAATGCGGCGTAAAGTTCGTGTTCCGCAGCGCTCCACGCGATCATTTCGGCCGCCGGCGCCTTGACCGAATCGGCACTGATCCGGTCAAAGAATTCGCGCAGCCACTGCGCACCGATTGCCTCCGCCCGTGCCGCATCGGCGAGCTCCGCCGGACTGGCGTTTCGGATGCGTTCGACCAGAATGGCAAAATCTTCGGGATACTCCGCCTTGATCGCGGCCCACAACTTCTCGGCTCCCGGCGTTTGGAGAATCCCGCGCTCAACCGCCTCGGCTTCGTCTTGCGGGGTCATGCCGCAGGCGCAAAGCACCATGCCAAGGGTGCCAATAAGGGCGATCTGCAGGGCGCGGGCGATCCTAATGGCCTGTGTGCCCAAGTTCATCGCCGATGTCTTTCTGATCGCATGATCGCATGATCGCAATTTAGGGGAAGCGCGGCGCGGGGCAATCGCAAAATCCGGAAAAGGCATTGCGCTTTTGACTTGCTATTGAGATTAATTCGCATAAATTGTCTCTGCAATCGACTCGCAGGAGTAACAAGCGCCCATGTATATTTGCATATGCAATGCAATCCGCGAAGCCGACCTGCGCATGGCCGCGCTGACGTCGGGCGGTGATGCAGAGGCGACCTATGCGGCGCTGGGCAAACGCCCCAATTGCGGCCAATGCCTTGGTAAGGCGGGGCAAATCATCGATCAGGAGCGCGCGCTGTTTTCTTGCGAGAAAGTCGCAATATAAACGCGCTTGCCGCAACTGCGAGTGGATCGCAAAACCCTGATTTCAAACGAAAATATATACCGTTTCCCCTTGTCACATGGGGCGTTTGCACCCTATTTAGGAACCATACAGGCCAGTGCATTGATCTGGCTCAAACGTTCCTGAACAAAGGGGGTATCGGCCATGAAGGGCGATCCGAAAGTCATCGAATTCCTTAATAAGGCGCTCACCAATGAGCTGACCGCGATCAATCAGTACTGGCTCCATTACCGGGTGCTGGACGATTGGGGCGTGACCAAACTTGCAGCCTATGAACGCAAGGAATCGATCGAGGAAATGGAACATGCCGACAAATTGGCAGAACGTATCCTGTTCCTTGATGCGCTCCCCAATTTTCAGGCGATCCACAGCCTGCGCGTGGGCGAAACGGTTGAGGAAATCCTGAAAGCCGACATGGCGCTGGAAGAGGACGCGATCCCGCTCCTCCGCGACGCGGTCGCTTACAGCGAAAGCGTGCGCGATTTTGTCAGCCGCGACCTGTTCGCGCATATCCTTTCCAACGAGGAAGAGCATGTTGACTTCCTCGAAACGCAGTTCGACATGATCGAACGCATGGGCCTTGGCAATTATGTCCAGCTGCAAAGCAAGGCCGCTGGCGAAGATTGAGCCTGAAGGGTCGCACCAGAAGGTTTGGGAAGGGCGGGGCAGTAATGTCCCGCCCTTTTCGTTGAAACCGCTCTAAACCCCGTCGGTCCTCGGCCCATCCGCCGCCAGCAAGGTTTCGCGCAGGAAATAAATCAGCCCGGTGATCAGCAGCCCGATGGTCACTACCCATAATGTGGCGACGAGGGTGCCGATGCGCGGTTCGATATAGGCGGACAGAAACAGCACCGCGATCTCGAAACTGATAACCAGCGCGCCCCCGGTCGAAAACTTGATCGCCAGCCGCGCCAGTTTGCGCCGCCTGCGCAGCCACGCCAATTCATGCCCGTGGGAGACATCGCAGGCACCCTCCGCAGGTTCCGCCAGCCGTTCGATCCGTCCGGCCAGCCAGGTCAGCCGCGTCATCATCACATTCATGATGCTGCCGATCCCCACCAGCAGAAACGCCGGTGCCAGGCTCAGCTCAACCGCTTGCCGCACGCGCGGGGTCGATGCGGTGCGTTCGAGCAACTCCATCGCAAACGGTTCACTCGTCACTGCAATCAGGTCGGTGATCATGTCTTGTCGGATCCTGAGCTGAAATTGCCGCCACCGCCCTTGTTGGCGTTATAGGGGTTCTTGGGCGATTTGAGTGTTACGCGGATCGGCACCGCATCAAAACCGAGCTTCGCGCGGATGCCGTTGATCAGATAACGCTCGTAACTCTTGGGCAGATCGTCCAGCCGCGATCCGAATATCACAAATCGCGGCGGGCGGGTGCCGACCTGGGTGATATAGCGCAGTTTTATCCGGCGGCCACCGGGCGCAGGCGGCGGATTGGCTTCCAGCGCGTCGTCAAACCAGCGGTTGAGCGCGGCGGTGGAAACCCGCTTTGACCAGCTTTCGCGGATTTCAAACGCGGCATTCAGCATCGTGTCGAGCCCCTTGCCGGTCTTGGCGCTGACCGCGAACAGCGGCACCCCGCGGACCTGCGCCAGCCCATCGTGCAGCGCCTGTTTGATCCCGTTGAACAGGCCGCTGGGCGTGTCGTGCCCGCCTTGACCGGCAACGTCCCATTTGTTGATCGCCACCATCAGCGCGCGCCCCTCTTCGAGCGCGAGCGCGGCGATTTTCAGATCCTGATGTTCCAGCCCCTGCGTCGCATCGAGCAGCAGCACCACGACCTCGGCAAAATCGACCGCGCGGCGCGCGTCGGCGACCGACAGGATTTCAAGCTTTTCGGTGACATTGCGTTTCTTACGCATTCCCGCCGTGTCGATCAGGCGAATGTCGCGCGTCTCACCGGATTTGGGGTCGGTCCATTGCCAATCGACCGCAATCGAATCGCGGGTGATCCCGGCCTCGGGACCGGTCAGCAGCCGGTCCTCTCCCAGCAGCCGGTTGATGAGCGTGGATTTGCCCGCATTGGGCCGCCCGACAATTGCCAGTTTCAGCGGGCCGAGCGGGGCGTCCTCACCCTCTTCCAGCGGCGCATTGGCGGCTTCCTCTGCCGCTTCGGCCTTTTCGCCGATGATCGGCCATAGACCGCCAAACAGGTCAGCAATCCCCTCGCCATGTTCGGCGGACAGCGCGACCGGTTCGCCAAAGCCGAGCGAATAGGCCTCCAGCACGCCGCTTTCGCCCGCAGAGCCTTCGGCCTTGTTGGCGACCAGCACGATCGGCACGTCATGTTCGCGCAAATAGCGTGCGATTTCATTGTCGAGCGGGGTCAGTCCGGCGCGCGCGTCGACCACGAACAGCGCCGCGTCCGCGCCTTCCAGGCTGGCCTCGGTCTGCTTGCGCATCCGGCCGGGCAGGGTGAGTTCGTCCTCATCCTCCCACCCGGCGGTGTCGACAATCGTGAATTGCAGCCCGGCGATTTCGGCATCGCCCATCCGCCGGTCGCGCGTAACGCCGGGTTGATCGTCAACCAGCGCCAGCTTCTTGCCGACCAGTCGGTTGAACAGGGTGGACTTGCCCACATTGGGGCGTCCGATGATGATGACGGTGGGTTTCATGGCTTGCATCAGCAAGTGGCGTCTCACTCGCCACTTGGCAAGCGGGGCGCGCGTTTACTCCTGCGCCCCTTCCTGTTCGGCGTCCCGGGACTGTTCTGAGGTCGAAGCCTGTTTGGCGACCGGGGGATTTTCGCCGAGGTCTTCATACCACGCCTCGACTGGGCCGGTAAGCTTGATCGTCAGCGGTTGCCCCTTGCGGTCCATCGTCTTGCCCGCCTGCACCCGCACCCAGCCTTCGGAGATCGAATATTCCTCAATATCGGTGCGCACGCGGCCCTTGAACCGGATACCCACGCCGCGTTGCAGCAGGTCGGCGTCGAAATGCGGGCTGCGCGGATTGACGGACAGGTGATTGGGTGGGGTGTCGCCGACTGCGTTTGCCACCGGTTCGGGATTTGTTTCTTCGCTCATCCGCGCGCCCTTAATCTGCCATCGCAGGGGAAACAAGCGTGTTGCGCTTGCCCTTTGCCGCCAGCAAGGATAGAGGCGCTCTTTAATACGCGCGGGAGGCCTAGGCTTTCCGCGCGGCTTCGTTCGGGCTTTGCGGGCGTGGCGGAATTGGTAGACGCGCTGGTTTTAGGTACCAGTATCGAAAGATGTGGGGGTTCGAGTCCCTTCGCCCGCACCAATCCGCCCCGGCGTGAGGTCAGGACATTGGATGTTTTCGCACATAAAGGCTTTGTTCAATTCCCATGCAAACCACGCAGACCACCAATGAGGGGCTCAAGCGCGCCTATCTGATCACCATCTCCGCAGGCGAGATCGCGGCAAAAATTGATGCCGAGGTGCAGAAAATCGCTCCGCAAGTGAAGATGCCGGGTTTCCGCCCGGGCAAGGTTCCTGCAAACCTCGTGAAGAAAATGCATGGCGAACAATTGCACGCGCAGACGCTCAACGACACGATTCGCGATTCGGTCGACGGCCTGCTCAAATCCGAGGAATTGCGTCCCGCAATGCAGCCCGCCATTTCGCTGGGTGAAGATTACGCAGAGGGCAAGGACGCCGAAATCACTGTCGAGCTTGAAGTGCTGCCGGTGATCGACGCGCCGAACACTGACGGGCTCACACTGGAAAAGCTGGTTGTGCCGGTGACCGATGCCCAGATCGAAGAAGCGATTGCCGGGATCGCCGGGCAGAACAAGAGCTACAAGGATGCTGCCAAGACCAAGAAAGCGGTCGATGGCAATCAGTTGATCATTGATTTCCTTGGCAAGCTGGACGGTGAACCCTTCGAAGGTGGCGCAGCCGAAGACGCGGCGCTGGTGCTGGGTTCGGGATCGTTCATCCCCGGTTTTGAAGAACAGCTTGTGGGCGTAAAAACCGGCGAGGAAAAAACCATCACGGTGACTTTCCCCGCAGATTATCAGGCCGATCACCTCGCCGGTAAGGAAGCGACGTTCGACATCACTGTGAAGGCAGTCAAGGTCGAAACCGACACCGTGATCGACGATGAATTCGCCAAGAACCTTGGTCTCGACAGCCTCGAAAAACTGCAAGAGATCATGAAGGCGCAGCTGGAACAGCAGACCGCCGGTCTGACCCGCACTCAGATGAAGCGGGCTTTGCTCGATCAATTGGCTGCCGGGCATGATTTTGCAGTGCCTGCGACCATGGTCGAGGCCGAGTTTGAGCAAATCTGGGAGCAGCTTCAACAGGAAGCCGCCAAGGAAGAAAATCCCGCAGATGCGCTGCAGCAGATCGAAGACGAGAAAGAAGATTACAAAGGCATCGCAGAGCGCCGCGTGCGGCTCGGCCTGCTGCTTTCGGAAATCGGTCAGGCCAACGGGGTTGAGGTTACTCAGCAGGAAATGTCGATGCTGGTCCAGCAGGCCGCGCGGCAATACCGCGAGGAAGACCGTGAGCGCTTCGTCCAGTATATTCAGACCGAGCCGATGGCCGCCGCTCAGCTGCGTGCCCCGCTCTATGAAGACAAGGTGGTCGATTTCCTGTTCGACAAGGCTGAAGTGACGACCCGCGAGGTCACCATCGAGGAATTGCAGGCGGCGATCGAAGCTGAGGAAGAATCCGAAGCGGACAAGGCCAAGGCTGCGCCCAAGAAAAAGGCGCCCGCCAAAAAGCCCGCTGCGAAGAAGGCGCCGGCCAAGAAAGCCGACACTGACAAGCCAGCAGAGCCTGCCACCGAAAAAGCGCCTGCCAAGAAGGCTCCGGCTAAGAAGGCTACGGAAACCAAGCCTGCGGCGAAAAAGGCTCCTGCAAAAAAGCCAGCCGCTAAGAAATAGGACGCGCGATCAGTCGCCCGGCGTCCACCGGCGCAGTGAGGGCGGGGGCAGTTCGGCTGTCCGCGCCCTTTCGTATGCTGCGCCGACCTTCAGAACTCCGTGATCGGCCCATTTCGCGCCGAAAAAGCTGATGCCAACGGGCAGCCTCTCGACCGCGCCCATTGGCACGGTCAGATGCGGATAGCCCGCGATGGCGGCGGGAGATCCGAATCCGATTGAACCGTTGTAGTGATCGCCCAGCACCAGGTCGCTCATCCACGCCGGGCCGCGCGTCGGGGCGACCAGAAACTGCACGTCATTGTCGGCCAGCAACATATCGAGCGTTTCCGCGCCCGCAATCCGCACCGCATTAGTGCGCGCTTCCTCATAGGCGGCGCGGTCGATTGCGGCTTCTGCCTGTTCAAAAATGTCCTGATTGAACCAGCGCATTTCGGTGGCGGCATTGGCGGCATTGAAGGCGATCAGATCAGCAAGGCTGCGCGGGGTGCTGCCGCTTTCAAATTCAGGGACAGAAGCAAGGTATTTGCCCATTTCCTCGCGCAGTTCGAACAGCAGAATGGTGAAGCTGTCGGCATACATCTGGCGGTTTGGCTCAAACTCAATATCGATCAGCACCGCGCCTGAACGCTCCAAATCGGCCAGCGCATTGGCGAACACCTCCGCTACTTGCACATTGCTGCCGATCTGGCCGCGCATCACCCCGATCCGCACGCCTTGAAGCGAATAATCAGTAAGCCCCGCCGTGTAATCCGCGATCCGCGGCACGCCGATGGTGGCGCTGTCGGCAGCATCTTCGCCCGCAATGGCAGACAGCAGCAAGGCGGCATCGAAGACAGTGCGGGTCATCGGCCCGGCGGTGTCCTGCGTGCTGGAAATCGGGACGACATGGGTGCGGCTGACCAGCCCCACGCTCGGTTTGAACCCGACTACACCGTTGACAGAGGCAGGGCAGGTGATCGAACCGTTGGTTTCCGTCCCGATCGCGCCCCAGGCAAAGCCCGCCGCAATCGCCGCTCCGCTGCCAGAAGATGATCCGCAGGTGTTGCGGTCAATGGCGTGGGGGTTGCGGGTCAGGCCGCCGACCGCGCTCCACCCGCTGGTCGAATCATTGCTGCGGATGTTGGCCCATTCGGAAAGGTTGGTCTTGCCCAACACCACGCCGCCCGCGCTGCGCAGATTGGCGATCAACGGGGCATCGCGCCGGGTCATGTTGCCCGCCAGCGCGAGGCTGCCAGCGGTCGTGGGAAATTCGCGCGTCTCGATATTGTCTTTCACCAGCACGCTGCGCCCGCGCAAGATACCGGTGGCGGCGAGCCGCCGCGCCTCCAGCGGGGCCTCGACATTGTAATCGATCACCGCGTTCAGCATCGGGCCGTGGTCATCCAGCGCCTGAATACGCAAGATATATTCGTCGGTTGCCAGCACTTCTGCCATGGCGGTGCGGGTGGCTGTCCCCGCGTCATGCTGTGCTGCGGCAATATGCGAAGCGGGCAGCACGGTCGAAACGAGAGCGGCGCAAAGCACCCGGCGAGCGATCATCTGAATGTGTGTCATGGAGACATCCTGCGCCCATAGCCGCTGCGATGGCAAGAGCGCAGGTGCCACCCGCCTGCTGTGCGGCCACCGCTGCGAGGCTGCAAAAAAGCTTGGGCGCGGTCGCGCTATCCCCAAAGGCGTGACCCCGCCCCCTTGAAACCTGCGCGGGCGCGTCCGACATATCCGGTCCAGAGGCAACCAAGGACTCCTTACATGATCGATCTGCTCGGCAATTCCGGCGAAACCTATGGCACCCAGGGCCAGTTCACCCGCGATCCCGTGACCGGGGCGTTGGTGCCAATGGTGGTGGAGCAGACCAGCCGGGGCGAACGCAGCTTCGACATTTTCAGCCGCCTGCTGCGTGAACGCATCGTGTTTGTGACAGGGCAAGTCGAAGATGGCATGGCCAGCCTCATCACAGCGCAGCTGCTGTTCCTTGAAAGCGAGAACCCGTCAAAGCCGATCAGCATGTATATCAACTCGCCCGGCGGCGTGGTGACCGCTGGCATGGCGATCCACGACACGATGCAATATATCAAGCCGCGCGTTTCGACCGTCTGCATGGGGCAGGCGGCGTCGATGGGCAGTTTCCTGCTTGCTGCGGGTGAGCCGGGGATGCGCGTGGCGCTGCCCAATGCGCGGATCATGGTCCATCAGCCTTCGGGCGGCGCGCGCGGCATGGCATCGGACATCGAGATTCAGGCGCGCGAAATTCTGCGGATCAAATCGCGGATGAACGATCTCTACGTCAAATACACCGGCCGCAGCCTCGAAGAGATTGAAAAGGCGATGGACCGCGACACCTTCCTCGAAGCGGACGAGGCCAAGGCATTTGGTGTGGTCGACAAAGTGTTTGAAACCCGCCCGGAAAACGAAGAATCGGACGATGAAAAGGGTTCGGGCGGCGCTCCTGAATGATGGCCGGAATGATGGCCGGAATGATCGGGCGCGGCGGCAGGTTCGCTGGCGGGTAACACCGCGTCCGCTTGCCGCCCCGGATCGGGACGCGGCCTGAAAAACCCGCAGTGCTGTTCATGAGTGGTGCACGAATACCACTTAATTGGCGGCAAATTCCGCACGCCCGAGTTGATTCATCTGGCAGCGGAGATACACTTGCCGAATCTGTTGACTGGGCTTGTCGTGCCCTTTCACGGATTCGAGGATTATAGGAATGACGAAATTGAGCGGATCTGACAGCAAGAGCACCCTTTATTGCAGCTTTTGCGGCAAGTCTCAGCACGAGGTGCGCAAGCTTATCGCGGGGCCAACGGTGTTCATCTGCGATGAATGCGTGGAACTGTGCAACGACATCATCCGCGAAGAAACCAAGGCTGGCATTTCTGGCAAGAAAGAGGGCGAGGTTCCCACTCCGTCGGAAATCTTTGCCACACTCAACGATTACGTGATCGGCCAAAATTCGGCGAAGCGCAATCTCGCCGTCGCGGTGCACAACCATTACAAGCGACTGAAACACAGCGGCAAGTCGGACGGCGTCGAACTCGCCAAATCCAACATTCTGCTGGTCGGACCGACCGGCACTGGCAAGACTTTGCTGGCGCAGACGCTCGCGCGCACCTTTGATGTGCCGTTCACCATGGCTGATGCGACGACCCTGACCGAAGCGGGCTATGTCGGCGAAGATGTTGAAAACATCATCCTGAAATTGCTGCAATCCTCGGATTACAACGTCGAAAAGGCGCAGCACGGGATCGTCTATATTGACGAGATCGACAAGATCACGCGCAAGGCCGAAAACCCTTCGATCACCCGCGACGTTTCGGGCGAAGGCGTGCAGCAGGCGCTGCTCAAGCTGATGGAAGGCACCACTGCGTCGGTGCCGCCGCAGGGCGGGCGCAAGCATCCGCAGCAGGAATTCCTGCAGGTGGACACAACCAACATCCTGTTCATCTGCGGCGGCGCGTTTGCGGGCCTAGACAAGATTATCGCCGACCGCCTGCAGAAACGCAGCATCGGGTTCGGCGCGCATGTCGCTGACCCGGACAAGCGGCGGGTGGGTGAATTGCTGGAAAAAAGCGAACCCGAAGATCTGCTCAAATTTGGTCTGATCCCCGAATTTGTCGGTCGTCTGCCGGTGATCGCCACTCTGCATGATCTCGATGTCGATGCGCTGGTGACGATCCTGAACGAGCCAAAAAATGCGCTGGTCAAACAATATCGCAAGCTGTTCGAGCTTGAGGATGTTGAACTGACTTTCACCGATGAGGCATTGCGAGCCATCGCCGAACGCGCGATTCTGCGCAAAACTGGCGCGCGCGGCCTGCGCTCGATCGTCGAAGGTCTGTTGCTCGATACGATGTTTGATCTGCCCGACCTCGAAGGGGTCAGCGAAATCGTGATCGATCAGGATGTGGTCGAAGGCCGCAAGGAACCGGTTAAGGTTATGGACGGCTCTAAGAACGCTAAGACAGAGGAGGCTGCCTGATTTGCAGGCAGCCTCATTGCTGAAATCAGATTGGCGTGGGTGTGCCCGTTGGTGTCTTAGTGTCTACCCTGTCGACTTCAGACGGATCGCCTAAGCGGTCAAATTCGCACCCTGAGTAATAAATTTGGAAGCCATTGTTCGCGTTCGAAACTGGGATCGGTGACGGAACGGTCGTCAGATCGGCCTGACAGGTAACTTCATCGTAGTATCGGATAGCCAGCTTTCCGTCAGGGCCCCTTCCATTGATTACCGGACCAGTAAACCAGCCAGGAGATGGGTTTGCCGGGCAGTATTGGCTTGCAAAATCGCGTGCAACATTTTGGGGTGAAGTGTTTGCAAAGTAATTTGCATCTTTGCTCTGCTCAAAGTCAAAATATTCCTGGCCAACGGCCACCACTGCTTCGACGCTCTTACCCCCGCGATCAGGGCAGGGATAAGTTCGGGCAGCAGTTTCCGATTTATCCGAATCCGATCCCGATTCAATTTCACCTTGATTGCAACCTACAAGTAAAATCGGCGCAAGAGCAGAAGTTGCCAGAAAAAATTTATTCATATTGTCCCCCCATATTTTGTGACATTAACAAAAGAACGCTTTATTGCAAATGAGAAATAGAAAACCCCGCCCGGCTCTGGAGGTTGAACCGGACGGGGCCTGTGTTTAGCGCTGCCTCATTTGTTCGAGGGGAACGGCAAGGCGGCACTAGTTGGGGAAGGGTGTTTAGCCCGGCAGGAACACGCCATCGGTGACGTGAATCACACCGTTGGATTGGAACACGTCAGCCTGTGTTACTGTCGCCATGCCGCCTGCGGCATCCATGACTGCAACCATGTCGCCCATCATGTGCGCGGTCAGCTTGCCACCGCTCAGCGTGGTCAGTTCAGCGGTGCCGCCGCCCGCTTCAATCATCGCAACCAGATCACTTGCCGAAACCCGGCCCGCGACCACGTGATAGGTCAGAATTGAGGTGAGTGTTCCCTTGTTTTCCGGCTTTACCAGCGTTTCCACGGTGCCTGCGGGCAGCTTGGCGAAAGCGTCATTGGTGGGCGCGAATACGGTGAAGGGGCCTTCGCTCGAAAGCGCTTCGACCAGTCCAGCTGCCTGCACGGCGGCGACCAACGTGGTGTGATCGGCGGAATTGACGGCGTTTTCGACGATTGTCTTGGTCGGGAACATGGCTGCACCGCCAACCATGGGCACGTCGTGGCCGGAATGATCCATCCCGGCATGGCCATCAGCGGCGGCAGGCGCAGCGCCGATTGCGCCCAGCGCGGTGGTGGCGGCCAGAGCGGCAAATGCGGCGGTCTTGAATGTCTTTGTGGTCAGAGGCATCGGTATCTCCTGTGTTTGCGCGACCATGTGGTCAGGCAAGGGAGCTACGCAGCGGCCCGCGTCAGGGATGATCCCGCGCCGCGAAAGAGCGGCAAATTGGCTCAGCTTTCGGCCAAGCGTATCACCCGTGCGATGAAGCGTTGCACCTTTGCCGCGGGCTGAGCCAGCGCAGGTCGATCAGACCTGCGAAAACGCGCCTTGGGCAACCACCGGACCGGCAGATTTGTCCGCAGGCTTGCCGCCAATCGGTTCGCGGGTCAGCACCACAGCTGCACCATTTTCAAGATTGCGAGTGATCTCTGCCGGCAGGATGGTGCTGCGCACCTCGCCCGGCGCAACCACGCCCAGCGATTGCGGCGCGCCGCCGCCGGGCGGCACCAGCCACAATTCGTGATCGTGAACACCGTCCGCGCTCAGGCCAATCGCGGCAACCAGCATCCGCTCGCTTTCAGGAATATAGGTCACGTCGAGCCGCAGGCCGCTATCGCCAATCGGCATCTGCGCGACCAGCGGCTCAGCGGCTGCCAGCAGCGGAGTATCCTCGCCCGGCCCCGGCGCAATTGTCGCAGGAGGCAGGGCGAGCAGCGCAATCGCCAGCGCGGCAGCGGCAGAGGTGATCCCGGTTGCCCATTGCCAGCGCCGTAGCCGGGTTTCGAGCGCGACGACATTTGCCGCCGGGGCAGCGGTCTGGACCTGCTGCGCTGCAATCCGCGCTGCGATTTCGTCCCACACATGCGCGCCGGGCTGCGCTCCAGCGATTTCATCGGTCCACGGCGCAAACCAATTGTCCCACCACGCCTTGCGCGCGGCAAAGGCGTTATCGCTCGCCGCTTTCCCGCGTGCGGCGAGCAATTCCTCACCTTCGAGCAGACCCAACGCCAATTCGGCGGCGATCATCGGGTCGTCGCGTTCGCTTTTGGGGAAATTCGTGCCGGTTTCCTCGCTCATGACGCCTCACTCGCTTCAAGGCAGGTGCGCAATTTCTGCAAGCCTCTGCGGATCCAGCTCTTCATCGTGCCCAGCGGCACATCGGCGCGTTCGGCCAGTTCGGCATAGGTGTAGCCTTCGAAGAAAGCGCCGCGAATATGGGTCTGCGTGTTGGGGTCCAGCCCGGCGATGCAAATGTGGATCTGCGCATTGCGCTCCGCATCGACGAGCAGTGCATCGGCGAGCGGGGTCTGGTCGGGCAGCGGCAGGGCTTCCTCCACCGGCACCGATCCGCCGCGCACCTTGCCCGTGCGCAGCCGGTCCACCGCGCGGTTGCGCGCAAAGGTCGCCAGCCACGAAATAGGGCTGGCCCTCGCGGGGTCGTATCGGTCGGCGCGCTGCCACAGATTGACATATACGTCTTGCAAGGCGTCCTCGGCTTCCTTTCGGTCTCCCAAGATACGAAAGCATATTCCAAACAGTTTCACCCGCGTCGCCGCGTAGATTTCCTCCAGCGCGGTGCTGTCGCCGTCAGCCAGTCGCGCCATTGCGGCGCGCAGCCGCTCCCGCACGGCGGTCTGTGGATCCTGCGCGCCGTCCGCCATCAACAACCGGCCTTGCAGGGATCGGTCCCGCGTTCAATCTGAATGGTGGCATGGCCAATGCCAAAGCGCGCCAGCAGCCCATCGGCAAGATCGCGCAGAAACGCATCAGTATCAGGTGCTCCGGGCATCTCCAGATGCGCGGTGAGTGCGGTTTCGGTCGTCGACATTGGCCAGATATGCAGATCATGCACCGCGTTTACCCCTTTGAGCGATGCCAGATGCGCGCGCACTTCGGCCACGTCAATGCTTGCAGGAACTGCAAGTAAGCCCATCTTCAGGCTGTCCTTCGCCAGACCCCAGGTTGCCCAGGCGATCATCGCCGCAATCGCAAAGCTGACCAGCGGATCAATCCACCAGAAACCGGTGAACATTATCGCCAGCCCGGCCACCACCACGCCTGCCGACACGGCGGCATCGGCAGCCATGTGGAGGTATGCGCCGCGAATGTTGAGATCCTCCTGCCCGCGCATGAACAGCATCGCGGTGCCGGCATTAATAGCGATCCCGACCCCTGCGACGATGGCGATAATCATGCCCTGCGGCTCGCTGGGTTCAAACAATCGGTGCGCGGTTTCAAACAGGATCGCCCCGATGGCGACCGCCAGCAGCAGCGCATTGGCAAGCGCGGCGAGGATGGTCGAGCTCTTGAAGCCATAGGTATAGCGTTCGCTCGGTGCGCGCCTTGCCGCGACGCTCGCGCCCCAAGCCAGAATCAAGGCGAGCACATCGGACAGATTGTGGCCCGCATCGGCCACCAGCGCCATTGAGCCATAGAGCAGCCCGAACACCGCCTCGACCACGACAAAGGCAATGTTGAGCCCGATCCCGATCAGGAACGCATTGCCGAAATCAACCGGCGCATGGTGGTGCCCGTGACGATCATGCAGGCCGTGGCAATCGGTTGGAGCCGCAGCATGCGCACGATGCGCATGATGCCCAGAATGCCCGAAATGATCGTGCCCGATGCCCATTGCCCTATTCGTAGACGCAGGAATCGAGTCCGTCACGCTTCACAATGCCGATCCGGCGTTCGATGCTGTTGCCATGCCGCGCCAGCCAGCCGCCGGGATTGATCACCGCACGCCTTTTCGGCTGCGGCAGAGCGGCGGCCATGCGGCTGGCTTCATCGGCGGAAAGCTGCGCAGCGGAATGGCCGAAATAGCGCTGGGCCCCGGCCTCTGCACCGTATGTGCCAATCCCGGTTTCGGCGACGTTGAGATAGACTTCAATGATCCGGCGTTTGCCCCACACCGCTTCGATCCAGAAGGTGAACCACGCCTCCAGCCCTTTGCGGAAATAGCCGCCGCCCTGCCACAGAAACACGTTCTTGGCGGTTTGCTGGCTGATCGTGGAACCGCCCCTGATGCGCCCGCCATCTGCGTTCTCGCGCGCAGCCTGTTCGATCGCTTCGGTGTCAAAGCCCCAATGGGTGCAGAATTTGGAATCCTCCGCCGCGATCACCGCCGCGACCAGATTGGGGTCGATATTGCTGAGGCTTTCCCAATCCTTGGTGATGCCGTTTTCGTCCATCACCATGGTCGCGGTGACAGGCACCGGCACCCATTTGAACACCAGCACCAGCAACAGGCTCAGCCCGATGAACCACAGAATTGCTTTGGCAAGGATGCGAGCGATCCGCAGGGGAAGCGAACGCAGGGAAAGCGAGCGGGCCATAGACGCGATCTAGTCGCGCAAATGCCCGCTCGCAATGCTGTTGTGATGTGCGTTGGTCCAGGCAGCAGCCTTATGGCCCGCCCGGATCAGCGGCTTACGCCATACCCGGCAGCAGCCGGTCGCCGGCGATCCGCTGCATTGCTTTTTGCAGCTTTTCAAAGGCGCGCACTTCGATCTGGCGGATGCGTTCGCGGCTGACGTCGTAAACCTGGCTGAGTTCTTCCAGCGTCTGCGGTTTGTCGGTCAGGCGGCGTTCGGTCAGGATGTGCTGTTCGCGTTCGTTCAATGAACCCATCGCCTCGATCAGCATTTCGTGGCGCACGTCGGCCTCTTCGGCCTCGGCAACCATTTCATCCTGCAAGGGGCGATCATCGGTCAGCCAATCCTGCCATTCGCCTGCGCCTTCTTCACCGCCGCGCATGGGTGAGTTGAGCGAGCCATCGCCGCCCATCATCATCCGGCGGTTCATGTTGATGACTTCCTGTTCGGGCACGCCCAGATCGGTGGCGATCTTGGTCACGTCATCGGGGTGCAGATCGGAATCTTCATAGGCTTCCAGCTGCTTTTTCATCCGGCGCAGGTTGAAAAACAGCTTCTTCTGCGCCGCAGTGGTGCCCATTTTGACGAGGCTCCACGACCGCAGGATATATTCCTGAATGCTAGCCTTGATCCACCACATGGCATAGGTGGCGAGGCGGAACCCGCGATCGGGCTCGAATTTCTTGACGCCCTGCATCAGGCCGACATTGCCTTCGGAAATGAGGTCAGAGACGGGCAGACCATAGCCGCGATACCCCATCGCAATCTTGGCGACGAGCCGCAGATGGCTGGATACCAACTGCGATGCGGCTTCGGGGTCTTCGTGTTCGGCGTAACGTTTGGCGAGCATATATTCCTGCTCAGCGGTCAACACCGGATATTTCTTGATCTCCGACAAATAGCGGTTGAGGCTCTGCTCTCCGCTGAGTGCGGGCACGGATCTTGTCGATTTGCTCACTGTGTTCCATACCTTTCATTCGTCGACCGCGCTTGCCGGACCCCTGATGGGCATCCGGGCGTTCGGGCCACTGGGTTGCATATACAATGCATTGCATCCTTATACGATAGGTTTGCGCAATTTGTTGCGCGCTTCATCGAATAAAACGCCCAAGTTCGTCGATCAGTTCCTGCATGTCGCCGGGTAAATCTGCGGTAAATTGCAGCCTATGGCCGGTAACCGGGTGTTCAAAACCCAATTCGGCGGCGTGGAGCGCCTGACGGGCAAATTGCAGCCGGGACAATAAGGCTTTGAGCGGGCTGGGCGTTTTTCCGTAGAGTTGATCCCCTAATAATGCATGGCCAATTGACGCGCAGTGAACGCGCACCTGATGGGTGCGCCCGGTTTCCAGTCGGCATTCGATCAGCGCGCTCGATTCGAACCGGTCCAGAACGGTATAATGGGTGATCGCGTGTTTCCCACGTGAGGAATTCTTGTCGAGCACCGCCATTTTCTTTCGATTGGCGTCGGACCGGCCCAGCTTTGCCTCGATCCTGCCCGACGCAGGCGAGGGCTGACCGCTGCATACGGCAAGATAGCGGCGGTGGACGCTATGCGCTGCAAATTGCGCCGCCAGCCCTTCATGGGCGGCGGCGGATTTGGCGACGACCAGCAGACCCGATGTATCCTTGTCGATGCGGTGGACGATGCCGGGGCGCGCGACCCCGCCGATGCCGCTTAACGTTCCCCCGCCGTTCTTGGCGCAGTGATGCAGCAGTGCATTGACCAGCGTCCCGTCGGGATTGCCCGCCGCCGGGTGGACAACCATTCCGGCAGGCTTGTCGACCACAATCAGATGTTCGTCCTCATAGACAACCACCAGCGGAATGTCCTGCGGCTGCGCCTCGGCCTCGGCGGCGGCCGGCACATTGATGCGAAATTGCGCGCCCGCCCGCGCCTTGGCCGAAGGAGACAGCGCGGGCTGCCCGTCGATTTGGACATGCCCTTGCGCGATTAAGGCCTGCACCCGCGCCCGCGACAGTTCGGTCGCATCGGCCAGCGCCTTGTCGAGGCGCGCGGGGGCGGCGATGGTGCCATGGATAGTGTGTTGGTTGCTCACTGCATTCCTTTATCCTCCAGCCGTGAGCTTGTCGAAGGGCTGCACTTGACTTAGCGAGAAGCGATGCCTTTCCGGACTAACAAACTGCACGTCAACGCGGGGCGAAATTGCCCAAGGCAAGCGGAAATTCAGGTGCTGCATGATGTGGACAAAGCAATGCGCGCCGCTGCGGTTTCTGCCTTTCCGCGTGAGGCTTGTGGCATCCTTCTGGGGGAAGGCGAGCGGATTACCCAGGCGCTGGAAACCCGCAACGTTCACCTTTCGCCCGAAACCCATTTCGAGATTGATCCGCAGGCGCTGATCGATGCGCACCGGGCTGAACGTGAGGGCGGGCCGAAGCTTATGGGCTATTTCCATTCGCATCCGAGCGGTGAACCGGTCCCTTCGGCAACCGACCGGGCAATGGCGGCGGGCGACGGGAAAGTTTGGGCGATCATCGCAGGGGACAATGTGAGGCTATGGTGCGATGACACCAAGGGCTTTCGTGCCCTTTCCTACATTGTCGTTGAGGATTAGAACGCGAGGGATGAAAACCGAAATTCACTGCGTCCCCGACTATTCGAAGGCATTCATCGACCCAAAGTGGATAGATGTATTTTTTGCCCCTAGGACTGTGTTCCATGTGTTCCATCCTGTAGGAAACCGGACCTGAAATGACCTCGCAAACTGATCTCGCCGCGATGATGTGTTCGCGGCTGTGCCACGACATGCTTTCACCCGTAGGCGCGCTGTCGAACGGGCTGGAACTGCTCGCCGATGAACGCGATCCCGAAATGCGCGCGCGCTGCGTTGAATTGCTCGAACAAAGCGCGCGGATCAGCACCCAGAAACTCAAGTTCTTCCGGTTGGCGTTTGGCGCGGCTGGCGGGTTCGGAGAGGCGGTGCCGGTCGAAGAGGCGCAGGATGTGATCTCCGCGCTCGCTGGCGAGAACAAGCGGGTGGAGCTGAATTGGGCGATTGCCGAGGCAAGTCTGCCCAAACCGGCGATCAAGGTGCTGCTCAACCTTGCGCAGATCGCGCTTGATGCGCTGGTGCGCGGCGGCACGCTCGATATCGGAGCGGAGCGGCGTGATGGCAATGTCGAAATCGTCGCGCGCGCGGTGGGCCCACGGATCGCCTTTGACGAGACGATCGGCGCGGCGTTGCAGGGTGATCTGGACCCGGCTGATATCACTAGCCGCACGGCGGCGGCGCATATGATCGCGCTGCTGGCAGAGGAAATGGGCGGCGGTCTGCAATATGCGCTGAGCGAGGATGCGCTGGTGCTGGGCGGGGTCTTGCCCGAGCCGGAAGGCATGATCTGGTGAACGGCGATTGGCGGGACATGGAAGTTAGCGAACTGGTCCATGCCGTGCTCCCATCGCCCAATTTCAACGAGCGCGCCCTGCCGGTGACGATGCTGGTGCTGCATTACACCGAGATGAAACCGGTCGAAACCGCATTGGCGCGGTTGACCGATCCCGATGCCGGCGTGTCCGCGCATTACCTCATCAGCGAAGACGGCAAGGTCACGCAGCTGGTTTCGGAGGCAAAGCGCGCCTGGCACGCGGGCTCTTCATACTGGCGAGGGATCAAGGATGTGAATTCGGCGAGCATCGGGATTGAGCTGGATCATCCCGGACATGCAGGCGGTTACCGCGAGTTTGCCGATGCGCAGTTTGAGGCGCTGGTTCCGCTGGTCGCCCGGATAGTGAAGCAACACGACATTCCGCGCGCCAATGTTGTCGGCCATTCCGATGTCGCGCCCTTGCGAAAGATCGACCCGGGCGAGCTGTTCCCATGGGATCGGCTGGCGGAATACGGGCTGTGCCTGAAGCGTCCGGCAAAGCTTGAACTGGTCGATCCGTTCCACAACGAAGGCGCGTTCATCCTCGCGCTCGAACGGTTTGGCTATGACATCACCGAAGGGCGCAAGGCGATCGAGGCGTTTGAGCGGCGCTGGCGGCCCGAGCGGATCGAGGGACAACCTGATGCGCAGCTTGGTGCGATCCTGTGGAGCCTGCTGCTGGAGCGCGATCGGGGGAGCGCGAGATAATGGGTTTGGGGGGAAGTGGCGGGTGTTCCGACACCGGCAAACAACAACGATAATGGGAGGAAACGCAAGATGATGAAGAAACTGACAGCCGAGTTTGTCGGCACTTTCTGGCTGGTGTTTGGAGGGTGCGGTTCGGCGGTCCTCGCCGCAGGCTATCCGGAACTGGGCATTGGATTTGTGGGCGTTTCGTTGGCCTTTGGCCTGACGGTATTGACCATGGCCTATGCTGTCGGCGGGATATCGGGCGGTCACTTCAATCCGGCGGTTTCGTTTGGCCTGGCGCTCGGCAAGCGGTTCGGCTGGAACGAATTGCTGCCCTATTGGGTGGCACAGGTGCTTGGATCGTTTGTGGCAGCGGGCACTCTGTTTGTCATCGCGAGCGGGACGGCAGGCTTCGAAGCGGGTGGTTTCGCGTCCAATGGCTATGGCGATCTGTCGCCCGGCGGATATTCGATGACTGCAGTTCTGGTAGCGGAAATCGTGCTGACCGCGCTGTTTCTGATCATCATTCTCGGTTCGACTTCGGCCAAGGCTCCGACTGGGTTCGCCCCGATTGCAATTGGCCTGGGGCTTACGTTGATCCACCTGATCTCAATTCCGGTAAGCAACACATCGGTCAATCCGGCGCGTTCGACCAGCGTGGCCTTCTATGCCGACACGGCGGCTGTGTCGCAGCTCTGGCTGTTCTGGGTCGCGCCTCTTGTTGGTGCCGCGATTGGCGCGTTGGTTTGGAACTACCTGCTTTCGGATGATGAAGCGGCATAAGCGCTGTCCCAGTCTGGAAAGTGAAGGGCCGCCTTTCCTAAAGTCGGCCCTTCCTGTATAAGCCACGTCGTCAGGGGGCTGAGGCAGTCGCGTGTGCCTTTGGGCGCGCGAGGAAAGTCCGGGCTCCACGAAACAAGGGTGGCGGGTAACGCCCGCCGGGCGTGCGTCATTGGGCGTGCGTTCAGGGAAAGTGCCACAGAGAGTATACCGCCGATGGACCCTAAAGGTCACAGGCAAGGGTGAAAGGGTGCGGTAAAAGCGCACCGGGGCTCTGGCAACAGTGTCCGCATGGCAAACCCCACCCGGAGCAAGGCCAAATAGGGGTCTCGCGCCCGGCTCTTCATGGGCTTGGCAGGAGTGTTTCGCTCCGAGAGACCCGGGTTGGCTGCTAGAGCCGTGCAGCAATGCCCGGCCCAGATGAATGGCTGCCACCGCAGCGCTGGTCGCCAAGGAAACGCGGATGATACTGGTTGCGGAGACAGAACCCGGCTTATGATGCTCCCTGACACCGCCTCGCCTGACAGCATGGCCCCGCAACGCTAAACGCCGGGCCTTGCCATAATGGCAAGACCCGGCATCTTGATTGCCGATCCAGTGGGTAGCAGTTCTAGAACCGCCAGCTCAGCGAGACGCGACCCTGATCGTTGGACAATGCGCCCCGGCCCATGTCGGAAGTGACAGAGAGCGAAGCGCGTAGGTTGGTGCCAACCGCCATCTCTGCTCCGGCATTGACCGACACCCACTGCCCGTCAAGCTGATTGGCGATGGTGAAGGGCGTGTCGGCCGCGCCAGCGAAATGTGCGGTGACGACGTCCGATGTGTCCGCCAACTCCTTTGCATAGGCAACCGAGCCGAAAGCGCGGATTGCGCTGGCTTCCCCGGTGCGGATGTCGAGTGAAGCCATTGCCCCGACTTTGGCTCCCAGCGATGTAAAGCTACGGTCCGCCACCGACAGACCGAACGCGCCCGCTCCAATTTCATCAAAACCACCGATTGAGCTGCGGACATAATCGATGCTCAGCGCCGGTCCGACTTCAAAGCCCTTGGCAAGGTCGAAGGCATAGCCAGTCCGCATTCCGCCAAAGGTCTGGTCGCCGCCCGATTGACCAATGGCGTTTTCAAAGGCGGTGCGGAAGTCACCCTGCGCCGCGCGTTCAACTCCGTACTTCTGGCTGGCGGTTCCGGCATAACCATCGGCGAACAACTCGCCATCAGACCAGGTGGCATAGATCGCGACCGATTGGCTGCTGTCTTCCTGTGGCTGCAATGCGCCAGCCGATTGCTGGCTGTTGCGGATGTTCGAAACCGCGATCCCAAAGCTGAACCCTTCTGCGATTTGCAGATCGGCCCCGATGGTCATCTCGCCGGCCTCAGTGAGCGCAGCCTGCTCCAGAGCATTCGCGCCGATATCTCCGGAGCTGGTGCCATTGATGCCGAACGCGCCGAACCCGCTTGTGCCATTACCCAGGACGCCAGACTGCTGCCCGCCGTTTAAGAATACGCCCGAAGCACTGCCGAAAATGCCGATTGGGCCGGATTGACCCGGCGTCGTTCCGGCCAAGGCAAAACTGGCGTTGCCCGCTGCCGAAAACCCGCCCGCCGCGCTCGATCCACCGCGCAGCGCGAGCGTGCGCTGTGCAATCTGACCGGTGAACCGCTGCGAAAACGTATTGGCAGTAAAGGTCTGGTTGAACGCGCTGGTCGGAGCCAGCGAGGTCAGCGTTGACGCCAACGTGTCGAAAGTGGCCCCGTCAAGCACCGCAAACAAGTCTGCGAACTGATCGAACCTCGATACTCGGATCGTATCGATCGCCGAACCCAGCGACCTCATCGAGCTGTTGCCGCTGAGAATGTCGCGAAGGCTGCGAGCGGTGATTTTTACGATCACGTCACTGCCTTCAACCCGGTGTTCTGCCTGAAGCAGCGCGGAGCTCGATAGCAAGGTGGTCCGTTCGAAACTGCCGTCGATCTCGCCAGCGCTCAACACGGTGTATTCGCTGCCGAACCTAAGACGCCGGTCGGTGCTAGCGACGATCAGGTCCCCGGAAAGCACTGCAGCGCCCGTGACATCGTAGCTGTCCGCTGTAACTAGCCGCCGCCGACCCACAGTGAAATCGGACCACAGTGCGCCTCCGCTCGTCTGGACATAGTCGCCATCGACGGTGAGCGCGCCGAAATCGCCAATCCCGCCTGCGCTCAAGAGCCCTTCGAGGTTGAACAGCACATTGGTGTCAATCGTGCCGCCATCACCCTCGATGACACCGCTGGCCAGCGTGTAGATTGGTGTGTTGAGCGTGCCGTTGATTTCGGCGGTTCCAGCAAATTGCTCAACATTGATGAGGCTGGTAAAATCCCATGCCGAGCCAAGCACGAAGCCGGAATCTTCACCGCTGATCACCAGTCTGTCGATTTCTACGTCAAGATCGACGGTGGTCGTTCCGGCATTGTTGAGATGGACTTCGAAATATTGCGCGGGGTTGGCAAAGGAAGTGCCCGGTGTGCCATCGGTGTTCTGCGGCACGAAACCGGTCGAACCCGGTCCGAGTAGGGCCGAACTGTTCGGCGTGTTGGCGCCGAAATTTGGAGTTCCAACGGGCGGCAGCTGAATTGACAAGCCGGATTCGGCTCCAGCAATATCAACGCCAAGGATCGTGCCCACATTGGGGCCGGTTTCGAAAACGCCAGTTTCGCTGCCCGTGGGGACGCCATTGACCAAATTGCCCGAGCCGTCATCGATGAAGAAGCCCGGATCAAGATCCTGCGTCCAATGCCCCGGATCGGACCAAACGCCATCGCCTTCGACCGCTGAGACATATTTGTATGCGGTGTTTTCGGTGATGAATTCAAAGAAGGGAAATAGCGGCGTGTAAAAGCTGATGTCGCCATAAGAATTGTTGAAGGGTGGGGACAGGTTGAAATAGCTTACCCCGCCGCTCAACACGGCTGTCACCACCGGGAAATCATACAATTCGTCCACGATCAGCGGCGAACCGCTATCGCCCGGCGCGGTTGCGACTTCGTTTGGCAGCGCATCGCCATCGAACCAGTCAATCGCCAGCACCGCACCGATTGTCGGGCAAGAAATGCCGCCACCTGAAAAGTTGCAAAGGTCTGAAAAGCCTAATTCGTCACGATCAGGCCAGTCGAAATCGGTCATGTAATAAGTCTGGCTGGGAGAGCCGAAAGATATGGCATTAGGTGCGTCGGCTGGGAACACTGCATCATCAAGATCCGCAAGAGACGCGACCGCGCCCAGCATGTTCTCGCCAATGCGCCGGAGGAATGAACTTCCGGTAGTGCCGCCGCCAAATGCATCGCCAAAGGTGCCATAGCCGACTTGCACAACATGAGTAAGCTCGGTCAGCGGGGTCAGCAGCAGTGGGGCCGAAGGCACGTCGGTAATCGGCGTATCGACCGCGATCAGCGCAATATCAGCCCATGGGAAAGGAAGCCCGCCGTCATCCGAATTAGCTGAGGCGTGGATCACAACGTCAGTGCTTGTCGCAAGGCCGCCTTCGGCATAGCCCGCGCCCGAATCAATGAATGCGGTGCGCTGTGGCCCCGTATCCGGGCCGGTGCCGATCAGAATCGCAAATGGTGCCCCGCTTTCGGCAGTGCCCCATGTTTCTGATGAGAAGAAATTGACGCAGTGCGCTGCGGTAAGAACCGTGCGCGGATTGATAAGGGTTCCGGTGCAGTTCAGGAAAACTGCACCGTCAGAATGACGCCCGATAAACATCTGCACAACTGAAGGCTGAGTGTTGTTCACATCGACCGCGCCCGGCCCGTTTGGATCGACATCGTCGCGGGTGATTATCTGCGGATCGATGTTGGGCCGACCGGCGCGAAGGTTGCCGCTAAATTGCAGAAGCGATCGATCGATCGATCCCTCAAATGCTGCCCTGAAAGTCGTCTCGTCAAAGCCCGCGAATGTATCCACGGTGACAGGACCAGCCACACGCGGCATGATTGAACGCGAGGTCGGACCAGCGGGAAGCCGATATTCCTCGGCCTGTGTATCATCGAGAGTTGCCCCTTCGGCTTCGCCTTCCGAAGCATGCGCTGGCACAGCGGCAAGCGCTCCGGCAAGCGCCACAATACCGACGCCGGACAGAAAATTGCGTTTCTTCATATATGCCCCCAATTAAGTAAAAACCCCTACCCGAGTCGGAAGCTACTCTAGTGCGGCGAAAAATCCAGAGCCGACGTGACAATTTTTTCAGGCGCAACAACAGCTTGTAGATTGCCGGTGCCAGTGCTGCTTCGGTAGCATACAATAAAAAGCGGCACTTGGCGAAAATGTCGCCAGGTGCCGCCGAAACTTCTCAGACTTTGCTGATCTCGCTTAGTTTCGCCCAATGCTCGCGTAGATGAAGCCAGCCGCGCGGACATCCTCCGGGCTGTAGATATTGCGCAGATCGACGAGCACAGGTGCTGATGCGAGTTCCTTGACTCGCATCAGATCGAGCGCGCGAAAGGCATCCCATTCGGTGACAATCGCAATCGCTTCGGCGCCTGCGATGGCGCTGTAGGGATCATCGCACATGGTCACATGCGGCATCAATGGCCGTGCTTGCTCCATTCCTTCGGGATCATAAGCGGATACTTCGACCCCGGCGTCGGTAAGGGTCTGGGCGATCGCGATTGATGGAGAATCGCGCATGTCATCGGTGTTGGGCTTGAACGTCAGGCCCAGCAGCGCCGCCTTCTTGCCACGCGCCTTGTCCGCGCCGCCCAATGCATCGAGCACTTTGCGGCCCATCGCCCGTTTGCGGCTCTCATTGGTCTTCACCACCGCTTCGACGATCCGGGTCGGGCTGTCATAATCCTCCGCTGTCTTTAGCAGCGCCAGCGTGTCCTTGGGAAAGCACGATCCGCCATAGCCTGGACCGGCGTGGAGAAATTTCGAACCGATGCGGTTGTCCATGCCAATGCCGCGACTGACATCCTGCACATTCGCGCCCACTTTCTCGCACAGATCGGCCATTTCATTGATAAAGGTGATCTTGGTCGCGAGAAAGGCGTTGGCGGCGTATTTGATCAGCTCGCTACTGCGGCGTGAGGTGAACAGGATGGGGGATTCGTTGAGGAATAGCGGGCGATAGACTTCGCGCATGACTTCACGGCCAAATTCGTCCTCCGCCCCGATCACGATCCGATCTGGGCGCTTGAAATCGCCAATCGCAGCACCTTCACGCAGGAATTCGGGATTCGACACAACCGAGAATTTTTGTGCGGTGCCGGTGTCCCTGATGATACGTTCGACTTCATCGCCGGTGCCGACGGGCACGGTCGATTTGGTGACGATCACTGCGTCATTGGCGAGGCTTTCGCCCACTTCCCTTGCCACTGCATAGACAAACGATAGGTCCGCATGGCCATCGCCCCGGCGGCTTGGCGTGCCGACTGCGATAAAGACAGCGGCGGCACCTTTGATCCCCTCAGCAAGACTGGTGGTGAAGGACAGGCGCCCGGCCTTCACATTGCTTTCGACAAGCGCATCGAGACCTGGCTCATAGATCGGCATCACGCCTTCATGCAAGCGGTCGATCTTGCTTTGATCCTTGTCGATGCACACCACATCATGGCCGAAATCGGCAAAACATGCGCCCGAAACGAGCCCGACATAGCCCGAACCCACCATTGCAATCTTCATGGCGTCATTGCCCCTATGAAACTTACCGCGAAACTGTGCTCGAACCGCGCAACCGCCGCGCAACTACTGCGGGCGCTCGCCCTGGAAAACCTCCACCGGGCCGCCGTCGATCTGGCTGGCCTGGACGATCCTGCGCTGGTCGTTTTCAAGCACGAGCGCCGTAAGCACACCTGAACGGAAAGCGCCAGTATCAATCCCGATTCTGTTGCCGCAATCCATCACCTGATCAAAGATGGTATGACCATGGACGACGACCTTTTCCAGCGGGCCATGATGATTGAGGAACCGGTCCCTGATCCACAGCATGTCGCTGCGCTTCTGTTGATCCAGCGGAACCGAGGGATCGATCCCGGCATGAACGAACAGGTAATCGCCTGCGACGATCATGTCCTCAAAACTCTGGAGATAATCAAGGTCAGACTGAGGGATAAGCTGCGGCATCAAGGCAAACAATTCATCGAGGTTCATTGCGTTGAATTGCTTGCGCGACAGTCCGTAAGACAGCACCGTTTCTCGCCCGCCATGTTTCAGGAAATGGCGCAGCACCTCCGGTTTTTCAAAGGAGTTGAGGAACATCTCTTCGTGATTGCCCGCCAGCACCCTTACTTTGCGTTTTGCCTGCCAAGCGCGCGTGCGGGCAATCACCCCGGCGCTGTCCGGGCCGCGGTCAACCAAATCGCCGAGCAGCACAACTTCCGTATCCGCAGCCTCGCGCGATGCATCGTCGGCATCAATTGCGTCGATCAACGCCGCATACAGGTCGAGGCGGCCGTGGATGTCGCCAATGACGTAGTAACGCGTGCCGTCTGGCACAGCGGGCAGCGGCGGCCGAGGGCGCGGTCTAAACAGATTGCGTATAGCGTTGAACATGGCTTTTCATTTGATCCGGTGAGGCGTCGTTTGTCAGATCCGCTTGGCAGCGTGCTGCACTAAAGGACGCGCGCGGAAGCGAGCTTTTAATCGGATTGGAACGAGACAGCAACCGAGCCATGTCTTGCTGGCCTGCGGCGCCATTGATTGTTGTAGTGAACCTGTTGGAAAGCTGATGCATAAAATCAACAGTGCTGTGCGTTTGTGGACGCAGGTCAGGACCCAGCCGCAATTTCTCTTGTGCTATGCAGCATTTGTGTGCACGATTGTTTCGCATTTGGCAGAGATTGCTCATAAAAATACGCAGCCGCTGAATGTGCAGGTGGGACGAAGCAACAACAAAAATTAAGGAAGTTGTCATGCTCACGTCCATCCGCGGCCTCTCGGCCGCAACCCTCTCTGTTGGTCTGCTGCTATCTGCGGCTCCAGCTTTCGCTCTTGATGCTTCATCGCAAGCCTCCACGACTTCGCCTGAGGGCAATGTTTCGGAGGAAGCCGTTGTTGATCCCGCAATTAGCGAAGAACTCATCGCGACCTCTGCTGCGCTCGACAACCATGGCGCCAATGGCTCAGGGCTCGTTCTGACCACACAGGTCGAACGTGCGAGCGAACCGCTTGATGAAACAAATGTCAGCAACATGGGCGGCGAAAGCGGTATTACCTTTTCAGGCAACATTGCTTTCACGTCCGAATACCGGTTTCGCGGCGTCGATCTTTCCGGCGGTGAGTTTGCCGTTCAAGGCGGCTTTGATCTCAGCCATTCCTCAGGCCTCTATGTCGGCACGTGGGCATCGAACCTCGATGAACAGACTGTCGGATTCGGGTCGACCGAGGTTGATGTTTACGGCGGTTGGAGCGGCGATATTGCTGGCGGTTTGAGCGCCGATGTCGGTGTGATCGCCTATCTCTATCCCGATGCTGGCGCTGGCGATTTCAATTATGTTGAATTTTACGGATCGCTGAGCGTCGCAATCGGTCCAGCTTCGCTGACTGGCGGGGTCGCCTATGCGCCCGATCAGGATTCGCTCGGTTCGACCGACAATCTGTATCTCTACACCGATCTGGGCATCGGCATTCCTGATACGCCGATCACGATCAACGGCCATCTGGGTTACACCGATGGTTTCCTGACCTTCACCAATGACAGCAAAGCGATTGACTGGTCGATCGGAGCTGATCTCGCTGTCGGCCCGGTCACCTTTACTGCCGCTTATGTCGGTGTCGAAGGGGATGTGCTGGTTGATCCGTTCGGCACATTCACTGACGATGCATTCGTGTTGACTGTCGCTGCAAGTTTCTGAGGCTGCAGTCTCCAGAAAATGAACACAGCCCGCAGACAAGCGGGAGGAACGGGGGCGCAGGACCACAATGGTCTTGCGCCCTTTCCTTTGCGTACGGACTAATCGATCAGGAAATTGATCGTAGTGACAACGCGGACCTTCTTATAGGGGCTGTCTGAAACGCCCCAACCGCCGCTTTCGCCGTCGCGGGCCTCGATCGTGAAGTAGCCTTGCGTTGCCTCTTTGATGGTGCCGACGCTCGCGCCCGAATCCTCGGCAAATTGCTCGGCAGAAGCGCGCGCATCGCGGGTCGCTTCGGCCACCATTTCGGGCTTAATCGCGTTTAGGCCAGTAAAGGAATAGCTCATCGCTGAACCTTCTTCGAGGAACACCCCGCGCCCGACCAGATCAAATTGTTGAGCGACGGCCCGCTGTGCCCGCTCGACGTCTTCGGTGCGCAGGGACAAGCGTTGGCGAACCGTGTAGGTCGTGCTGCCCTGATCGGTGAAACTAGAGACATTGGCGCCGGTTGGTTGAAGCGCGTCGTCGGGAAACCCGAGATCTTTGAAAAATCCTTCGATGGCGTCGGTGTCGCGGCGGACCTTACCCTGCGCGTCGGCGAGGTTGGTGGAACTGGCAGAATAGGATATCGTCCAGGTTGCCAAATCAGCGACCACATCGCGCTCCGCCAGTCCGCGCACTGTGACCGCGCGGTCCGCGTCCTTGGCCCGAAGCAGCCCGTCACCCAGCAGATAGCCGCCAAGCACCAACCCTATCGCCGCAATCCCCGCGGTGCCAAACCAGCGCAGGGTGACTGGCTCAAGCAGGGTTTTACGATCCCCGATGGGCAATGGTGTTTCGACTTGTGTATCTTCGCTCATGACGATCTCCGGCCTGTTAGGTTGCGCGATGAGCTGTGCCAAAATAGCGATGAACCGATTTTGAACGGATAATTTAATATGTGAAGGATTCCACCCTTGCGGTCATTGGTTGAGCGCTTAAGCCGGCGGGGCGAAAGGATATTCCTATGACCAAGTTTCTCCATTCCATGATGCGGATCACTGACCCGCAGGCGACGGTTGATTTCTTCAAGCTGATTGGGCTGGAAGAAGTTCGCCGCTTCGAGGTTGAAGCAGGCCGCTTCACGCTGATTTTCCTCGCGGCACCGGGACAGGAAGGCGTGGCCGAAGTGGAACTGACTTACAATTGGCCTCCCGAAGACGGCAGCGAAGCCGAATCATACAAGGGCGGACGCAATTTTGGTCATCTCGCTTACCGCGTCGACAATATATACGAGACATGTCAGCGGATCGCCGATGCCGGCCACATTATCCACCGTCCGCCGCGCGATGGGCATATGGCATTTGTCAAAACGCCCGATGGAATTTCGATAGAACTCTTGCAGGTAGGCCGGCTGGAGCCTCAGGAACCCTGGGCCAGCATGGAAAACACCGGCAGTTGGTAATCGCTCAGTCGCCTAGGTAAGGCGAACGGTCGTCGTCCGGGTGGGTTGTCGTCATGCGCAGGATGGTGAAACCCACCACCGCGGAAATGAGCGAACCGAGCAGCGTTCCGATCTTTGCTTCGTCGATCAACTCGCGCGAGCCGGGGAACGCCAACTCGCCGATAAACAACGACATGGTAAAGCCAATCCCGCAGAGGATCGATACGCCCCACACCTCTGGCCAGTTTGAACCCTTGGGCCGGACAGCAAAGCCGACTTTCTCCGCGCCCCAGATTGCCGCAAAAATGCCGACTTGCTTACCCAGAAACAGGCCCGCCGCGATCGCCAGCGGCAATGGAGCGAGCACCTGGTCGATGCCCATCCCTGTAAAATCCACACCTGCATTCGCAAACCCGAACACCGGCACGATAAGGTAGGCGCTCCATGGAGCGAGCGAATGCTCCATCTTTTCAACCATGGTTTCGTCGTTGGGCCCAACCATCGGTATCATGAGCGCGGCAACGACACCGGCAATGGTGGCGTGAATCCCGGAATTGAGAACGAAATACCAAAGCACCAATGCGAGCAGGATATACGGCCAGTAGCTCGCCACCTTCATGCGGTTTAACGCATACATGACTGCCGCCACCACTGCGGCAAGCGCAAGGTAGCCGAGTTTGAGATTGGCGGTGTAGAAGACCGCTATCACCAGCACTGCGCCAATATCGTCCACAATCGCCACGGTCAGCAGGAACAGCCGCAGCGACGATGGCACGCGGTTGCCGAGCAGCCCGAGCACACCCATGGCGAAGGCAATATCGGTCGCCGCAGGTATTGCCCAACCTGACATCAACGCCTCGGCGTCTTCGGCCTGAACGAACGAAACGTAGATCAACGCTGGCACCGCCATCCCGGCTATCGCCGCGAGCACAGGCAGTTTGCGCTGATCATTGGTAGATAGTTGTCCCTCAATCCACTCGCGCTTCACCTCCAGCCCGACGACGAAGAAAAAAATCGCCATCAGCGCGTCGTTGATCCACAGATGCAAAGTGTTGAGCTTGAACAGGTCAGCCGAGAACAGCTCACCGTGGAACAATGTGTGATATTCCTCGTGGAGAGGGGAATTGGCCGCCAGCATCGCCGCAGCCGCAATCAGGATCAGCAGCACGCCCGCCGACGCATCGCCGACAAAAAGCGCGCGCACAGGCGCGAACAGAGAACGGAGCGGATTGGGGGGTATAATTTTATTGTCAGTCATGTTCACCGCCCTCATTTAGAAAAGTGAGAACGGTTGCAAGGCTTAACCGGGACGGTTACGCTAATTTCTTAACAGAGAGAGGGGTCGCTTTGTCTGTTTTTGATTGGGACGTGTGGCAATGGCTGGCTGTGTTTCAGCATGAGCTGTTGCTGTTTGCGGGTGTATTTTTTCTGATCGGAGCGCTGGATGATCTGGCGGTCGATGCTGTCTGGCTATGGCTCCGGGCGCGTGGGCGTGCGCGGACGCCTCGCGTCAATCGGGGCGAATATCAGCGCCGCACACTGCATGACAGGGCCGCAATTTTCATTCCCGCATGGCAAGAAGACGAAGTGATCGGCGAAACCATCGCGCATCTGTTGGCGGTCTGGCCGCAAGATAACCTGCGGCTGTATGTCGGGATATACCGCAATGACCCCGCCACACTCGAGGCCGCGATGCAGGGCGGAAGGGTTCTGGGCGGCGTTGGCGATCCGCGCCTGCGACTGGTGATCCACGACTGCGCCGGCCCCAGCACCAAGGCGGATTGTCTCAATCGCCTGTTTCAGGCGATGCGCGATGACGAACGGCGCATGGGTCAGAATTTTGCCTGCGTCATCTTTCACGATGCAGAAGATATGGTTGACCCTGCCGGGCTGGGATTGCTCGACAGCGCGATTGCCGATGGTGCCGACTTTGCACAGCTCCCGGTGGAACCGCTTCCGCAATCCGGGCACCGCTGGATGGGGAGCCATTATTGCGAAGAATTTGCCGAAGCGCATGGCAAGGGGATGGTGGTGCGCAGCGAAATTCGCGCGGCACTCCCGGCAGCAGGGGTGGGCTGCGCAATTGGCCGCAAGGCACTGGAACAATTGTGTCAACGCCACGAGGACGGTTTCCCGTTCGCGCGAGAATCGCTGACCGAGGATTATGAACTTGGCCTTGCCATTGGAGAGCAGGGCGGGGACTGCCGGTTTGTGCGAGCACGAGGTGAGGATGATCTGCTGATTGCGACCCGTGCGTATTTCCCGGCGCGGCTTGATCATATCGTGCGCCAAAAGACCCGCTGGGTGCATGGAATTGCACTGCAGGGATGGGACCGGACCGGCTGGTCTGGCGGCGTCATTGAAAGCTGGATGCGTGCCCGCGACCGGCGCGGCCCCTTGACCGCTCTTGTGCTAACGCTGGGTTATACATTGCTGGCGCTTACTCTGGTGTTGGCAATAGCGGTATCATTGGGCTTGGCGGAGGGCATGCCGCTGGGTCCCGAGCTACGGACATTGCTGATCATAAATCTGGTATTTTTCGCATGGCGAGTTTGCTTTCGCTTTGCCTTTACCGCGCGAAATTATGGCTTGGCCGAAGGTGTTTATGCGGTGCTTCGTATACCGCTGACCAATGTGGTGGCGATCATGTCGGGCCGCCGCGCAGTCTCGGCTTATTCCCGGACGATTCTTGGTGCTGCGGCGCAATGGGACAAGACCCCGCATAGTTTCCATCCGGCGCAGCGCGGCAAAATTTCGACACGGCCCTTAACCAAGGCCCATGGGTTGGCAAGCGGATGAAGGCTGCATTTGCAAGCCGCCGGCGAGGGACCCCGCTGGTCATGCTCGGCTTACTGCTGGGCGTGTGGGTGTCTGGGCGTGCTGCGCTATGGGAAAGTCCGTTTCCCACTACCGCGCTTGAACTGCCGGGACCGGGATTCTTGTTCGCTGATCGGGGCGAAGCGGGGAATTCAACCAACACTCTCCCAGACCCAGGGCGGTCGGGCAATGCATGGGTGTCGGTTGATCCAGCGCGCGGTTTTGGGCGCCAGAGTTCAACCTTCGCCCGCGCCAACAGCCGCACGCTTGCAACGGACCCTGTGCCACCAGGGTTAAACTCGATCGCTTTGAGCCCAATCGTGGCTGCCGGGCATCAGCTTCTGATGGCAGCTGCATTTCGGGTCGACATTGCACCCCAAGCCGCGCACGAAGTGAGCCGTGCGCACCAATCCTCTGGGCCGCGATCGGGCGGAGCGGATGCGGGAGCCTTTGCTCCGCCGTATTTTGCGCCGCAACAGAGCGCCGATCGCTGGTCGCTCGACGCCTTTGCCTTTTACCGCGCGGGTTCCGATTCCACGTCGATTTCGCAAGGGCGCGTGCCGGTTTACGGGGCAAGCCAGATGGCCGTGAACCTGCAATATCGTGCCGCGCCGAACTCTGCCCATGATCCGCGCGCCTATCTGCGCGCCTACCGGGCATTCGTGCCCGATGGCGAGAACGAAGTGGCCGCCGGGCTGTCAGCGCGGCCTTTGGGGGCAGTGCCAGTACGGCTAGGTGCGGAATTGCGCGTGACCGACAACGTTTTTGGCACCGAAGTGCGCCCTGCAGCTTATGCGGCGACAGAGCTACCGGCAGTTGGACTGCCATTCGATCTGCGCGCCGAAGCCTACGGCGGCGCGGGCTATGTCGGTGGCCGTGCTGACACTGCCTATGCCGATGGACAAATTGCTGTCACGCGCGAAGTCGTCCGGTTTGGCGGCGCTGACAAGCGCAGCCTGCGGCTGAGTGTGGGCGGCGGGGGCTGGGGCGGCGCGCAGCGCGATGCCAGCCGACTCGACGTCGGCCCCACCATGCGGATCGACATGACTATAGCGGATGTGCCCGCTCGCCTTGCAGTGGATTGGCGAGAGCGGGTCGCCGGAGATGCCGCGCCCAACTCTGGAATAGCCGCAACGCTTTCGACACGGTTCTAGGCGTGACGCGAAAGCGGGTTTCGGGGATCAGCGGCACGCGCTCACTTCCCACCTTATCGCCGCTGCGGTAGGCGATTTGCATGGATGTCTATCTGCCCATAGCGAATCTGTCGGTGAATGGCCTCTTCATTGTGCTGCTGGGCGGGTTGACCGGTATCCTTTCAGGGCTGTTTGGTGTCGGCGGCGGGTTCCTGACTACGCCGCTGCTGATATTCTACGGGATTCCGCCCACCGTCGCAGCCGCCTCTGCCGCCACTCAGGTGACCGGGGCCAGCGTTTCGGGAGTGATCGCGCATGGAAATCGCAAGGGCGTCGATTACCGCATGGGCATGGTCATGGTGGGCGGCGGAGCAATTGGCGCACTGATTGGCGCGCTGCTTTTTCGACTGCTTCAGGCATGGGGGCAGATCGATGTCGTCATTAGCATTCTCTATGTTCTGCTCCTCGGTTCGATCGGCTCTCTGATGATGCGAGAGGCGCTTGGCGCGCTGTTCCCGAAAGATGGCAAGGGCGAGGCAAAGCCGCGCAAACGGCGCCACCACCCGCTGGTGTCTGGCCTCCCATACCGCGTGAGGTTTTATCGATCGGGTCTGTATATTTCGCCGATTGCGCCCGCGATCTTGGGCGTTCTGGTGGGTATCTTGACTATGCTGATGGGAGTTGGCGGGGGCTTTATTCTGGTCCCGGCGATGCTGTATATTCTTGGGATGAGCGGTAATGTTGTGGTCGGAACTTCGCTGTTCCAAATCCTGTTTGTGACGATGGTGACGACCATGGTGCATGCGCTCACAACCAAATCGGTGGATATTGTGCTGGCCGGATTGCTGCTGCTGGGATCGGTGCTTGGTGCGCAATTCGGCACTCAGATCGCCATGAAAGCGCGGCCCGAAGTGCTGCGATTGGTGCTTGCCGGGATCGTTATTCTGGTCGCGCTGCGGATGCTGTATGGCCTCGGCGTGCAGCCTGACGAAATTTACACGGTCAGCCCGCTATGAACCACCCGCGCATAATGGCTGCAATGGCTCTGTTGACGGTGGCACCAGTCTTGATGGGCCAGCGCGAACCTGTCCTGGTGCCTGAAGTCAGCCAGTCGCGGGTCGAGGTGCGGCAAGGGTTTACCGGCGCGGACCTGCTGCTTTACGGTGCGGTGATTGACCCGGCGGGGTCGGCCAGCCGCACTCAATACGACATTGTCGTGGTGCTCAAAGGGCCCTCGCAGCCGATCCGTTTGCGCGAAAAAGAGCGGATCGCAGGTATCTGGATGAATTCGGGATCGAGCGATTTTCAGTCTGCCCCATCGTTCTTCGCGGTCGCCGCGTCCAGTCCGATCGAAGAGATCGTCGATCCCCGCACGGCCGCGATATACGAGCTGGGAACCGAATTTATCCAGCTAAGCCCGACCGGTCAGATCGAACCCGAGGAACAGGCCCGATTTGCGCGCGGCCTGGTCGAAATGCGCGAACGGCTGGGGCTCTATAAAGAAGAGCCAGACGGGGTGCGGATCAGCGAAGGCGTGCTGTATCAGGCACGCATTGCGCTGCCGTCAAATGTCACGACCGGCGAATACACCGCCGAAACCTTTGCCATTGCCAATGGCCGCGTGCTGGCCAGCGCAACGGCGGATATCGAGGTGGTCAAAGTTGGGCTCGAAGGCCGCGTCGTGGTCGCAGCGCAGCGCTGGGCTCCGTTTTACGGGCTTGGCGCGATTATCCTGTCGCTAGGGATGGGATGGTTTGCGGGCAGATTGTTCGCCAAGTCCTGAACCCGCGACAGGCTGCTGCCGCCTTTGAATTGAGCGATTTCTGTCAGCGCCGCATGGTAATGTTGACGCGATCTTAACCCCGTTGCGGCATTGCCATTGGGCGAGCAATCGCCCGGACCCAAACTGTCCGGCACCACGATCCAAAGGGCCAAGTACGACCGCATGACCGATATGGGCAGCCATGATTTTGCAGCAGCAGGCAAGGCCGCCGCATCGGACGATGCAGACCAAGCGATCGATAACGCGCGCCTGCCAGTCGGCGTAGTGCTGGAAATTTCGGGCGCCGGCTCGCAAATCGCGCTCGACCTGCAACGGCTCAACGAATGTATGGATGACGATGATCGCTCGGTCGCATTGGCAGGCCAGGTCGGCAGCCAGATCAAGATCCGCGTCGGCAATGCCTGGCTGCTCGCCAATGTCCGCGATCAACGCAAGGATCGCCGCAACGAATCCGGGATTATCGCGCATATCGATTTCCTTGGCGAAGGCTCCGAAGAAGTTCTCACCGGGCGCATCCACGGGTTCAAGCGCGGGGTTACCCGCTATCCGGTCCCCGGCGCGATGGTCTATCCTGCTACGACCCGCGATCTGGAACAGATTTACGCCAGCGATGGCCGCGCCAACATTACCATCGGAACGGTATTTCCGACCAAGGGCATCCGCGCCGGTCTGTATATCGATGCCTTGCTGGGCAAGCACTTTGCCTTGCTGGGATCGACCGGCACGGGCAAATCGACCAGCGCTGCGTTGATCCTGCACCGCATCTGCGAGGCCGCACCCGAGGGTCATATCGTGATGATCGACCCGCATGGCGAATATTCCGCTGCATTCCGCCAGACCGGTCAGATCCTCGACGTCTCGAATTTGCAAATGCCGTACTGGCTGATGAATTTCGAAGAACATTGCGAAGTGTTGTTGACCAGTGACGGCAACGAACGTCAGGTTGATATGGACATTCTGGCGAAATGCCTGCTGCACGCTCGCGGTAAAAACCGGCTTGCGGAAACCATGGGCAAAATCACCGTGGATTCGCCGATCCCCTATCTGCTGTCCGACCTTTCGACGAAGCTTCAGGACGAGATGGGCAAGCTCGACAAGGCGACGTCGTCTGCGCCTTATATGCGGATCAAGGGCAAGCTGGACGAGATTAAGAACGATCCCCGCTACCAATTCATGTTCTCCGGCATGCTGGTGGGGGACACGATGGGCAACTTCATCTCCAAGGTTTTCCGGATGCCGGGCAACGGCAAGCCGATCTCTATCATTGATGTCTCCGGCGTCCCGTCGGACATCACCTCCACCGTTGTCGCCGTCCTTTCGCGGCTGGTGTTCGACTTTGCGATATGGGGCCGCGAAGAAGCAACCCGCCCGATCCTGCTCGTCTGCGAAGAAGCTCACCGCTATGTCCCGAACGAAAAGAATTCGGACGGCTCTTCGGTTGCCAAGATTCTCAGCCGCATCGCCAAGGAAGGGCGCAAATACGGCATTTCGCTGGGCCTCATCACGCAGCGCCCCTCTGACCTTGCTGAAGGCGTGCTGTCGCAATGCGGCACGATCATTTCAATGCGGCTCAACAACGACCGCGATCAGGCGTTTGTGAAAGCCGCAATGCCCGAAGGCGCACGCGGATTTCTCGACTCCATCCCGGCGCTGCGCAACCGCGAATGCATCATTTGCGGTGAGGGCGTCGCTATCCCGATCCGCGTCAATTTCGACACGCTCGAGGAACACAAACGCCCCGCATCCGAAGACCCCAGTTTTTCCGCCCTATGGCAGAGCGGCGGCGGGGAAGAGGAACTGGTCGAGCGGGTCGTCCTGCGCTGGCGTTCGCAGGGCTGATCGCCCGGCTGGCACCATCATCCCTCCGTCAATTACCGTCGCGCAATGCCGCGCGCGAGCAGCGCATCAAAGCTTTCGATTTCCTGCCAACTTGTTGCAGCGGGATCATAGCGCAGATTATACAGCGGCCGCATCCCGCCTGCCTGGCCGATGTTCTGGCCCCAAGAGGCGGTTTCCTCGCTGAAGCTGATTTCGCCGGTGACCCCGTTGAAACGCTGACCGCGCAGGATCTCGACCAATTTTTCGGCGGTGACTTCGCCTTCCATCTGATTGACCGCCTGTTTGATGACGAGGCCTGAATCATATGCCACCGCTTCTTGCCGCAAGGCCGGGGTCAGGATCCCGAAGGTTTCCTGAAACCGCACCGAATCGGGCAGGCCGCGGGTGTCAGCCGGGCTGCGATAGACGTCGGTCATGTCGAACAACCTGGTATGCTGGATTGCGGTGGTGCGGCTGATCTCCTGCAAGACCCCGCTCGAATTCCACCCGCCCAGCAAGGCGGCGCGCGGCGGGTCTCCGGCGCGATAGAGATTTTCGACCAGTTCACGGAAATCGCCCGACAGGCCCACCACGATAATCATCTTGTTCTGGTCAAAGATGGGGCGAATCCGGGGAAGCGAGGCTTTCTCCATGATCTCGCCGCGCACATAGGAAATGCTGCGCACTTGTTTCTGATCGGACCATTGCTGCCAATCGGGCAGGCGTTCCGTGATCCGTTTGAAGAACAACTCGCCGTAGGTCAGCTCGTCTGAATTGGGCACCGATTCGTACAGCAGGATCAGTTCGACCCCGCTGGCCACGGTGTTCTGCGCCAGCCGTGCAAATTGCTCAGCGCGTTCATCAACCCCCGATCCGACACGGAACAGCGGCAAGTCACTATCGTCCCAGCCAATATCCTGCCGCGAACCCGCCGTCGTCAGGACGATCGCCGGGCGGCGGCCGCTTTCCTCGACCACGCGCAGCACCTCGGGCGTGAATTCGGTGATCGACGGGCCGACAATCGCAATGACATTGCGCTCTGCCAGATTGGTTTTCAGCCCTTCGATCAATTCAGGCGCGTTGCGGCCCTTCATCGCATCGAGCGAGGCAGCCAGATCGCGCACCATGACCGAGGGCGTATCGCTGAATGCGGCGCGCAGACCGTCGGCCTGATCGATGCCAAAACTTTCATCGGGATAGATGCCCAGCACCACCGGGGTCATGTCCTCTGGCGGAGGCGGCGCGCCGCGCAGAGCTTCGCCGCCGATGAATTGCAGGGCCAGCAAGCCTGCGACCAACACGCCAAGGACTCCGGCCCCCATCGGCCAATACCGTTTCCACGCGGGCGCGGGCACGGACTGGTTCCTGACCGCTGCGGGCGGCGCAGCGGGGCCGGATTTCGCCGCCGCGGTGGCGGTCAGAACCCGCAGCAATTCTGCCTGTGAGCGGGTGCTGGTCCCGGGTTCGGCGCTCGCCGTGCCAGCAATCTTGCGCACGCTTTCAAGGAATTCCGGCCAGTTCGTGCTGTGGGTCGGATTGTCGCCGCCATCCTGCAATTCGGCCGCTTGAATCCGCCGAAATCCGCGCGGGATGGTGATCGGGTCGATGGTGACCGGGACCAGAGTGTCTGCCTCAACCCCGTCCTCGGCCTCTTCCTTGACCCAGCGGCTGCTGATCGAGTGCCGCGACCAGACCACCACGATGGCTTTGGATTTCTTGATCGCCTTATCAATGACATGGTCAAATTCTTCGCCCGCGCGAATATCGCGGTCCCACCAGACCTCGTATCCTTCGGCCTGAAGTGCATCTGCAATGTGCGCCACCCGGTCCCGGTCTGCCCGCGAATAGCTGATGAAAATATCCATGAACCTTGCCCCCAGATGAATATTACGTCGCCCGCGTGTCTCCGTAAAGGTGAATGTGAAGCCTGTCTGACAATCGAAAACCATGTTCCAGACACAGGACGCTTAGCCATTTCTGACGGTTTCTCAGAGTGTTGCTGTCGGTCCCCTCAGCCATCAGAAACACCCGGTCGGGGGCGAGGCGGAATTTGCGTCGCAATGCAATCACCTCGTCCACATCATCCGGCGTGCCAATCACGAATTTGAAGTAGGCGCGAGGATCGGCGGCAAATTCATCGATTCGCTCCGGGATCAGCGCCAGTTCGCCCGCATTGCCCGAATGGGCGAGCTTGGGGCTGACGTTGTATTGGTCCACCCTTATGTCGATCCGCGCGGGCGGTTTTACGGTGCCGTTGGTCTCGATTTCGACGCTGATGTGGGGCAGATGTTCCAGCATTTCCGCCAGCGCGCCGGCCTGAAGCAGCGGCTCGCCCCCGGTGATGACGAGGCGGTTTTGTCTCAGCGCAGCGATTTGCGCGGCGGCCTGCTGCGGGCTGAGCGTGACTTGATTGTCCTTGCGCGCAAAGGTCGTGCCGTCGCGGTGCGAGCGGTCATCGCCCTCGAAATGCCACGTGTAGGGCGTATCGCACCACACGCAGGCCAGATTGCAGCGCGAGGTGCGGATGAAGGCCACCGGCATGCCCGCGCTCGGCCCTTCGCCCTGCAGGCTGGCGAAGATTTCTGGCCCGCCGGTATCGTCGGTCGCCAGGGTCAGCGCGGCCATGGTGAATCGCCGCGCCTGCTTGACACATTTGACACTGTGTCATGCGTTCCGAAACAGGTGTAAAGCGTTGTAAGGTAACGCGAAACACCCCAAAAAGCGCGCTTGACACTTCTCCAACAGAAAACAAGTTGCCCGGAAACCTTCATTTCGGTCTCATGCCATGATTGACCCTTGTAGGAAACTCTCGCTTGGCCCGGGGTGTTACCCCAGCCGCGCCAGCGCTGCGGTCAGGCGTTCAACCTCGCCTTGATGATGCGCAAAATCCTCGCGCGCCTTGTCCACCGCTTCGGGTTTGGCGCGTTCGGCAAAGGCGGGGTTGGAGAGCCGCGCTTCGAGGCTCTTGCCTTCTTTCCGTGAGGCTTCGAGCGCTTTGGTCAGGCGGGATTTCTCGGCCTCAATGTCGATGATCCCTTCGAGCGGGATCACGAACACGTCGCCTCCGGCTGTGACCTGCATCGCGGGGCCTGCGGGTGCTTCGCCGATGGTCACCGGGGTCAGCCGCGCAAGCCGCTCTATCGCAGCGCTGCTGCGGTCGATTGTGCTGCTCGCCAGATCGGATGGCCCCGGCACGAACGCCGCCAATTTCGCAGCCGGCGCAATGCCCAGCTCGTTCTTGGCGCTGCGGACATTGGTGGTGAGGTCGATCACCCAGTCGATCGCGTCGGTTGCCTCCTTCGAGACTTCGGCGCGCGGGTTGGGCCATTTGGCGAGGATCAGATCATAGGGCCGCTCACCCTGAGCGTGCCACAGTTCTTCGGTGATGAAGGGCATGAAGGGGTGCAGCATGACGAGGATCTGATCGAGCGCCCATCCGGCGACTTCGCGGGTTTCGGATGCGGGCGACCAATCCTCCCCGGAACGGGGAGGGGGACCGTCCGCAGGACGGTGGAGGGGATTCGCGTCCGCGCCGGTCGGTGCTGGGGGCGAGTCCCCTCCGTCAGCGCTGCGCGCAGCCACTTCCCCGGCACGGGGAGGATTAAAGACAGGTTTCACCAGTTCCAGATACCAATCGCAGAATTTGGACCATGTAAACTGGTAGATCGCATTGGCCGCCGCATCGAACCGCAGGTCCGCCATCGCCTTGTCGATCTCGGCAACGCATTGCTGCACCTCGCCAATGATCCACTGGTTGGCGGCGAGTTTTGCTTTGGGTGCGCGCAACGTGGTCGATGCGCCGATGCCGTTCGACTGGCAGAAGCGGGTCGCGTTCCACAGCTTGGTGGCGAAGTTGCGGTATCCCTCGACGCGGCGTTCATCCATCTTGATGTCGCGGCCCTGGCTTTCCATCGCCGCCATGAAGAACCGCAGCGCATCCGCGCCATATTGGTCGATCAGACCGAGCGGATCGACGACATTGCCCTTGGACTTGGACATTTTCGCGCCGTCCGCCGCGCGCACGAGGCCATGGAGATAGAGACGCGGCCACGGGGCCTGACCCATGTTGTAATTCCCCATCATCATCATCCGCGCATCCCAGAAGAACAGGATGTCAAAGCCGCTGATGAGGAGCGAGTTGGGGAAGTGTTTGGCGAGCAAATCCTCCCCGTTCCGGGGAGGGGGACCGTCCGCAGGACGGTGGAGGGGACTCGCATCTTGGAGCGTTGGTGTGTGGGGCGAATCCCCACCGTCAGCGCTGCGCGCTGCCACCTCCCCGTTCCGGGGAGGAACGAGCGGCCACCCCAGCGTGGCGAAGGGCCAAAGCGCGCTGGAAAACCATGTGTCGAGGACGTCGGAGTCGCGCTCTAAGGTGAAGGGATTAACGTCTGGCAGCGTGTAGTTGTCCGGGGCAAAGCTAATTTCTGCCTCATCTACCTCGTAATAGGCTGCCGCCATCCGTCGAGCTTCATGCTCATCATGCGCGATGATCGTATGCTCTCGATTGAAGGTGCTATCGAAGAAATCTAGGCCAACGTCTTCGCCGGGATCATCGCTCATCAACCGAACGACCTCCCTATCGGTCGCCTCCTTCGAAGCGCAATACCACGCCGGGATCCGGTGCCCCCACCACAATTGCCGGGAAACACACCACGGCTGGATGTTCTCCATCCAGTTGAAGAAGGTCTTTTCCCACGACTTGGGTACGATCTCGACCTCGCCAGACCGCACCTGCGCAATCGGCTTTTCCGCAAGCTTCGCCGCATCGACATACCATTGGTCGGTCAGCCATGGTTCGATCACCACGCCGCCGCGGTCGCCAAAGGGGGTGGCGATCTGGCGAGGTTCAGCGTCGTGTTCGACCTCTTCGCCCTTTTTCGTCTTGGCGATATGCGGGATCAAATATCCATCGGCCTTGAGCCGGGCGACGACGGCTTCGCGCGCGCCATCTTTGCCGTCTTTCTTGAAACGGTGCAGGCCGAGGAATTCCTCCGGCACCAGACCGTCAGCCGTCTGACACACATTCGCCTCGGCATCGAGCATGTTGAGCATTTCGGCGGGGGCGAAGCCGGCGCGCTTGCCGACCTCGAAGTCGTTGAAATCATGCCCCGGGGTGATCTTCACCGCGCCGCTGCCCAGTTCGGGGTCGGCGTGCTCATCTGCAACGATGGGTATGCGCCGACCGGTGATCGGCAGGATCACATGTTTGTCGACGACGCTGGCATAGCGTTCATCGGAGGGATGCACCGCCACCGCCATATCGGCGAGCATCGTTTCGGGGCGGGTGGTGGCGACCTCAATAAAATCGCGGCCATCGGGCAGCGTCGCGCCGTCCGCCAGCGGATATTTGAAGTGCCAGAAATGGCCCGCAATCGTCTGCGTCTCGACCTCAAGGTCGCTGATCGCGGTCTTCAGCTTTGGGTCCCAATTGACCAGCCGCTTGTCGCGGTAGATCAGCCCGTCATTGTAGAGGTCCACGAAGGTTTTTATCACCGCCTTGGTGAAATGCGGGTCCATCGTGAATTGTTCGCGGGACCAGTCCATCGAACAGCCCAGACGGCGCAATTGGTGGGTGATGGTGCCGCCGGACTCGGCCTTCCATTCCCACACCTTGTCGATGAAATCCTCGCGGCTGTAATTCGTGCGCTTGTCCTGCTGCGCCTCAAGCTGGCGTTCGACCACCATCTGCGTCGCAATCCCGGCGTGGTCGGTGCCCACCACCCACAGCGCATCCTTGCCGCGCAGCCGTTCATAGCGGATCACCACGTCCTGCAATGTGTTGTCGAGCGCATGGCCGATATGCAGGCTTCCCGTCACATTGGGCGGCGGATTGACGATGGTGAAGGCTTCGGCATCGGGGCGATCGGGGCGAAACGCGCCCGATTGCTCCCAATGCGAATACCACCTTGCCTCAATCTCGGCCGGGTTGAATGTGGTGGGTAAGGTCATCTTTATCGGTGCTCGCTGAGGCTGATGGGGGCGGGGTCCCTGCAAGCGCCCCCATGCCAAGCCCGGCGCTGCGGTGCAACACCGGACACGCGCCGCTTGTTATGTCTCCCTGCGATGCCCCCCTTGTGATGAATAGCATTTGCCCGCATATCCTTGCCGCAATGGACGGTTCTGCTCAATTCACTCTCCACGACGACGGCGCAGGCGGCACCAGAATTGCCTTTTCCGGGCCGCTGCTGGTTTCGACCATCGGCGCGCTGGATGCGCAATTGCAGCATGTGGCAGAACCGCTTTCGGCCATCGACCTTGCCGAAGTAAGCCAGATCGACACGGTCGGGGCATGGATCACTTGCCGCCTTGCCGTGCAGCATGGTGCCGAGATCACCGGCGCAGGTTCGCGCGCGCGGCGTTTGCTCGATGCGGTGGAAGGCGCGGGCCGTCCCGGCGGCACACCCCCTGACCGGGTGCCGGTATGGGAACGTGTGCCGATTGCGATGGGCGAGCAGGTCTATGCTGCGCGATCGGGTGTGTTCGGGGTGGTCGGGTTCTTTGGTCAGATCCTGATCGGGTTCGGCAATCTGATTCGCCACCCCTCGCAATTTCCGATGCGCGCTCTGGTGCGCCAGATGGAGTTGGTGGGGGTGTCCGCGCTGCCGATTATCGGGCTGATGAGTTTCCTGATCGGGATCGTCATCGCGCAGCAGGGCGCGGTGCAATTGGCGCAGTTCGGCGCGGAGACGCTCACGGTCAATCTCGTCGGGCGGATCACCTTGCGCGAACTGGGCGTGCTGATGACCGCGATCATGGTTGCCGGGCGTTCGGGCAGCGCCTTTGCCGCGCAGATCGGGACGATGAAACTGACCGAGGAAGTCGATGCGATGCGCACCATCGGCATTTCCCCGATTGAAAAACTGATAATCCCGCGCATTCTCGCCTGCACCTTCATGATGGTGCTGCTGGGCTTTTACGCCTCGGTCGTGGGGATTGTCGGCGGTGCGGTGATCGGCACGGTGTCGCTGGGCATTCCGTTTTTCACCTTTCTCGAACGGATTCAGGAAGTGGTGCCGCTCCACGATGTCTGGGTCGGGCTGATAAAGGCGCCGGTGTTCGGGCTGATCGTGGCTTTGGCGGGCTGTTATCACGGGATGCAGGTGCAGGGTAATTCCGAAGAAGTCGGCGCGCGCACCACAATGGCAGTGGTTTCGGCGATCTTTGCGGTGATCGTGCTCGATGCGTTCTTTGCGGTGTTCTTCACCGAAATCGGGTGGGGGTAGGCGATGACCGATGAACGGCAGAACCCGGACGACGACGCGCCCATCGTGGTCGAAGGGCTGGTCAACAGATTCGGCGATTTCACCGTTCACGACGGGCTCGACCTGATTGTCCGGCGGCGCGAGATATTGGGCGTGGTCGGCGGATCGGGCACCGGCAAATCGGTGCTGATGCGATCGATCATCGGGTTGCAGCAACCCGCCGCGGGCCGGATCGACGTGCTGGGCAAGACCATCACCGGTGAGGATCTCGACAAGAAAATCGGCGTCCGCCGCCGCTGGGGCGTGCTGTTTCAGGGCGGAGCGCTGTTTTCGACGCTGACCGTGGGCGAAAATGTCGAAGTGCCATTGAAACAATTCTACCCCGAAATTGGCGATGAACTGCGGCGCGAGATTGCGCGTTACAAGGTGCTGCTGTCAGGCCTGCCCGAGGATGCGATTGCCAAATATCCGTCCGAACTTTCGGGCGGAATGAAGAAGCGCGCTGGTCTGGCACGCGCGCTCGCGCTTGATCCCGAATTGCTGTTCCTGGATGAGCCGACGGCCGGGCTCGACCCAATAGGCGCGGCCAAATTCGACCGTCAAACGCGCGAATTGAAGGATACGCTGGGTCTCACCGTGTTCCTCATCACGCATGACCTCGATACCTTATACGAGATATGCGACCGGGTGGCTGTGATCGCCGAGAAAAAGATCATTGCGGTCGGCACGATCCCCGAATTGCTCGAAACCCGGCATCCATGGATCGAGGAATATTTCAACGGACCGCGCGGGCGCGGGGCGCGCAACACCCACAATCTCAAGACCTTGTCCGCATCCGAGCAGGTGTGGTGATGCACAACACCGACAATCGGGCAATGGACACAGCCGCCCAAGGGCGTTCATAGGAACACACGATGGAGACAAGAGCCAATCATCTTTGGGTCGGCGCGGTTACGCTGCTGCTGCTGTTCGCGCTGGCGGCCTTTGTCGTGTGGATCGCCCGGCTGGGTCAGGGCGAACAAAGCGAATATGATATCTTCTACGGGCAGAGCGTCTCCGGCCTCGCCACTGGCAGCCAGGTTGCCTATGCCGGGGTGCCGGTGGGGCAGGTGGTCGATATTGCGCTGTCTCAGGACAATCCCGAATTCGTGCGGGTGCGCATCCGGGTAAAGAACGATGTGCCGATCCTGATCGGGACGACCGCGACGATCCAGGCCAGCTTTACCGGGGTTTCGACGATCCTGCTCGATGGCGCGCGCGGCGGTGCGCCCGCGATCACATGCGAAACCACTGCCTGTCCCGAAGGCTATCCGGTGATCCCGCCCAAGGATGGCGGTATCAATGCGCTGCTCAACAACGCGCCCTTGTTGCTCGAACGACTGGCGACTTTGACCGAGAACCTCAACATTCTGCTTGGACCGGAAAATCAGGAGCAGCTGGCCGGGATACTCGAAAATTCCAACCGTCTGACCGGCGAACTCGCCGATGCAGCCCCCCGGTTGGAGGGCACCTTTGCCGAGCTTGAACTGGCATTGAAGGAAGCCGGGGAAGCGCTCAATGCGTTTGAACAGGCGACGCAATCGACCGACAGGCTCATCAACGAAGAAGGGCCGCTGCTGGCCGAGGAACTGCGGGGCACCTTGCGGTCGGCCAATGAAGCGGCTGCGGCGCTGGCAGCCACGCTGGAGGACACTCGCCCGGCGGCGCGGCAATTGCGCGAATCGACCCTTCCCGCCGCTGAGGCCACGCTTCAGGATTTGCGCAGCACCAGCCGATCGTTGCGCGCGATCACCGAAAGGCTGGAAAATCAGGGCGCAGGCTCGCTGATTGGCGGGCAGACGCTGCCGGATTATGAACCATGAAACGGGTGATTGGGCAGGCACAGGATTTGGGCATGAAGAGGACGACGCGAATGATTAGCCCTGCAAACATTCTCCGGCGCGCGGGTCTTGGCATGGCAGCGGCCGGGGCCAGCCTTGCCCTTACCGCTTGCATCAGTCTGGGCGCAGAGCCGCCCGAAAGCCTCATCACCCTGTCCGCCACCGCCAGCGCCCCCGCCGGTGCGGGCGCGAGTGCCGGGCGCGAAGACAGCGCTGCGGCGATTGCGGTGCTGACCCCCGAAGTCCCGGCCAAGCTTGATGTGTTGCGCGTGCCGGTCAATGTCTCCGATACGCAGGTCGCCTATCTGCAAGAGGCGGTGTGGATCGAAAAGCCAGCGCGGCTGTTTCGCCGGATGATCGGGGAAATCCTGCGTCTGCGCGGCGGCGCCCTGGTGCTGGACAGCGATGACACGCCGACGCTGGCGGGCGTATCCTTGCGCGGGACATTGAGCGAGATGAGCTATGATGCGCCGACATCATCGGTGGTGGTGCGGTTTGACGCGGTCCGCACCGACAGCAGCGGCGCGGTTCTGTCACGCCGTTTCGAAGCGCGCGAAAGCGGCGTCGCACCCGAAGCCGAATTTGTCGGCCCCGCGCTAAACCGCGCCGCCAACACGGTCGCGGGCGAAGTCGCCGATTGGGTGCTGGAGTGAGCGCTGGTGTGAGCACCTAACGCGCTGATCCGCTAACCCAGCGCCAGCCGCGTGATTTCGCGGGCCTTCAGGAAATCGGCCTGTCGTTTTGCGCGGCGTTCCTCGGCCTCTTCGTCGCGGCCCCATAGATCGGCCTGCCATTCCTCTTCGAGACAGGCGGCCTGCCACAGCGCCAGTGCCTCGACCTCGCTATCGGCTGCGCTCGCCGAAAGCCCGATCATGAGCGATGCCGACAGAGTGGTCATCGCCTCGATCCCGGCCAGCGCAATGGGGCCTTGCGCGCATAGCCGCGCGCGCAAATGCGCCAGCGCTGCATCGCTTTGCACGCGGTGGACAATACCGCTTACCCGGCTAAGCGCGATCCCTTCGCGCTGTTCAAACGCGGTGACAATCGGCTCCCATATTTCCAACTGCCGCACATAGAGCGCATCCTCCGGATCGGCGCGGTAAAGCAGCGTGTCGGTGTCGCCATAGGTCAGCAATTTGTCCGCGATTGCGGCAGGATTGGCGGCGATTACATCGATGGCGTAATCGACCATTGCCCGCGCGACAAAGCTGGCGGGATCGAGCGCCTCGCCCTGCGCCTCCCATTCCTGCGCGAGCGTGCGCGCCAGTGCTTCGCTTTGGACCTCTTGCGGGCTGCCTCCGACGCTTTTCACCCCGCGCCCATCAAGCGTCACCTGCCAGCCGCCCGCTGCGGCGCGGTGGACGCTGACAGCCTTGTAAAAGCGCTTCATTGCGGGTTTTCCCGGTCACCGGCTTTCCAGCGCTTGGCCAGCACCGGGGGCGCGAAGAAGAACGCCACCATGCTGACAATCGCCAGCGCCGCTCCCAAGGCATAGGGCAGGGCAATCACACCGCGGGCAATCGCAAGACCGCCGATCACGCCAAGGATCGACAGGACCCGCACCGCGTTCATCACCATGTAACGCCGCGCGGCGCGGGCTTCTTCGGGGGAAGCAGGGGTGGTCATGCCAATCGTTCCAGTTCCTCGCCCAGTTGTGCAGAATTGCGGGCCACCATTCGCGCGCCGCTGGCCAGCAATTCGGCAGGGCTGTGATACCCCCAGGCAACCCCGATAGCGGCGGCGCGGGCAGTGCAGGCCATCTGCATGTCAAAACTGGTGTCGCCGATCATCACGGTGTTTTCAGGCTGCGCTCCGGCCTCGAACATTGCGGCCTCCAGCATGGCGGGATGCGGCTTTGACGGGTGGCGGTCGGCGGTCTGGAACGACACGAACAGATCGGTCAGACCATGCGCGGCGAGGCAAGCGGTCAGCCCGCGGTCCGATTTGCCGGTCGCCACCGCCAGGCTCCACCCGGCGCTGCGCAGGTCGTGCAGCAGCGCGGCGATCCCGTCATACAGAGGTTCGTCCAGCAGCCCTTCCTCACGGCGGGCGCGAAAGCTGGATTTGTAAAATTCGGTGATATCGCGGCGCTGGCTTTCGTTCGCATCGGGGGCCAGTTCGCGGATCGCCACGGGCAGGCTGAGGCCCACCAGCCGGCGCACCTGCGCCGGGTCAGGCGCGGCCTGCTGTGCCCGTTCAAAGGCGCGTTGCATCGCCCACAGCACATCGGCCTGCCCATCGACCAGCGTCCCGTCGCAATCGAAGACCGCGAGCCGGATGGTCACGGTTTCTTGCCCTTTGGCTTTCCTTTTGGTTTTCCCTTTGGCCTATTCAACCCCTTTGGATTGGCCCCGGTCTTTTTGGTTGCCGGTGCAGCGCCGCGTTCGCGGCGCGGCGCGCGGGATTCCTTGCGCGCCTGTTTGAAGTGGCGGCGCGCGGCCTGCTTCTTTTCCGCAGGTGTGCGTTCGGGCGCTTCGTCGCGGATCGGGGAGGCGTCGCTTTGCGCTGGGTCGAACCCCAGCGCCTCCATGCTGGCGGCAAAATGCGGCGGCAGTTCGGCGGTCACATCCAACTTGCCGCCGCCCGGCTGTCCGCCTGCGCTATCCGGGGTGGCGATAATCAGACGGCGCGCATGGAGGTGCATCTTGCGGCTGATGGTCCCGGTCAGAAACGCATCCTGCCCGCCATATTTGCCGTCGCCCACGATTGGGTGGCCGATCGCCGCCATATGCACACGCAATTGGTGGGTGCGCCCGGTCAGCGGCTCCAATTCAACCCAGGCGGCGCGCATCCCGGCGCGTTCGATCACCCGGTAGCGGGTCTTTGCCGCCGCGCCGTTCTCTTCATCGACGTGCATTTTTTCGCCGCCGGTGCCCGGCTGTTTGGCAAGCGGGGCGTCGACGGTGCCTTCGCGGACCTGCGGGACGCCGACCACCAGCGCCCAATAGACCTTGCGCGCGCTGCGTCCGGCAAAGCGGCGCGAAAAACTCGCCGCGCTGCCGGGTGTGCGCGCGATCAGCAGGACGCCCGAGGTGTCCTTGTCGAGCCGGTGGACCAGCCGCGGGCGGGGCGTCTTGTCATCATCGACAAAGGCATCGAGCAACCCGTCAACGTGCCGCGTTGTCTTGCTGCCGCCCTGCGTGGCAAGTCCGGGGGGCTTGTTGAGCACGATCGCGCTGGGGGTTTCGCGGATCACCATGGCGTGCGCCTCGGCGATGTCCTCGGCGCTCAGCTTGCGGGTTCTGGGGGCGGTCTTGGGTTGCACCTCGCCGCCGGGAGGAACGCGCAGCACCTGCCCGGTGGCCAGCCTGTCCTCAGGCTTCACCCGCCCGCCATCGACCCGGATTTGACCGGTGCGCGCCCAGCGCGAGATCGTGGCAAAGCCGATTTGCGGCAGATTGCGTTTGAACCAGCGGTCCAGCCGGATGCCGTCATCATCTGCGCCCACGGTGAATTGCCGAACCTCGGCAGCGGCGGGATCGGGGCGCGGTGAGATATTGTCAGGTGTGTCGGTCATGGCGCGCTTTGCATCATAACAGTTTGCATGACCACCAGCCCGGCCAGAAACGCCGCCATTCCCGCGAGGACCGAAACCGAGCCGTAAGCAAGCCCTTGCAGCATTTGCCCGCGGTGGATCAGGGTGATCATCTCGGCGCTGAACGCGCTGAATGTGGTGAAGCCGCCGAGCAAGCCGACGCCCAGCAGCAGGCGGATCGTCTCGGCGCTTTGCGGAGTGTGGCTGGACCGCGCAAGCCAGCCCAGCAGCACACCCATCAGCAGGCTGCCAATGACATTGACCGCCAGCGTCGCCCAGGGAAATCCGCCCGCCGTTCCGATGAAATGCGCCGCCGCGCGCCCCACCTGAAACCGCATGAGCGCACCGACCCCGCCGCCAAGGGCGACATAAAGCGAGGCGGCAAAGGGAGAAAGCGTAGCGCTGGTCATAGGACGGTGCCTTTAGCCAGAGCAGCCGCCTCTGCATAGCGCCAGTGTCACAACAGCGTTAGGGATGCGGGCGCAGGGGCAGGATGCGGTCGTTCAGGACGGCATCAGTGCCATTGCCATCTTGCCATTTTCGCGAGGCGGCGCTATGTAACCCCCAGATTGAGCGCGTTCCGGGAAGGAATCGCGCCCGTTCCAGCGTCAAATTTACGCGCATTCCCGCGATTCGTCGCGGCGGGCCTGATATTGTGGGTCCGATGCGATTGAAACAAGGTAGAAGTCATTTATGCAAATCATGGTTCGCGATAACAATGTCGATCAGGCCCTCCGCGCGCTCAAGAAGAAGCTGCAGCGCGAAGGTGTATATCGCGAAATGAAATTGCGTCGTCACTTCGAAAAGCCCAGCGAAAAGCGCGCCCGTGAAAAGGCTGCTGCGGTTCGCCGCGCACGCAAGCTTGAACGCAAGCGGATGGAACGCGACGGCATCAAGTAAGGCCGCGCGTTTTCACGCTGCGCGCCAGCGCGCTCGTCAAACGTGGTTTGGCCGCATGAGAACGCTTGAAACCCTAACCGGGATAAGCCATCAGGGCGCGGACCGTTCCGCGCCCTTTTGCCATGCGAAATCGGGGTCTTTGCATGGCTGACCTGCCGATCGGCAGTTCGGGGGCGCCCATTCTGATGAGATAGATCAATGACCGAAATCACGCGCGTTCCGATCCAGCCCGTTGCCAAGGGCTCGCTGACCAAGCTTTGGCTGGGAGTTGTCATCGCCATTCTGATTGGCGGCGGCCTCGCGTGGGCCGCGGTGCCCAAGGGGCTTAGCGTTGATACTATCGTGGCCGGCACCGGCGAATTTCCCAAGGAAGGCGATATGGTCTTTGTGAAATACAAAGGCATGCTGGCCGCAACCGGCGATGTGTTCGACGAATCGCAGGACATCCCGCTTCCGATCCAAGGGGTGTTTCCCGAAGGCAGCCCGTTCCCGGTTGAAAAAGACGCCACCATCGAAGGGTTCTACATGGGTCTGCAGCAGATGCAGAAAGGCGGGAAATACGAACTCTTCATCCCCGCCGAACAGGCTTACGGTGCCGAGCCGCCTCCGGGCGCGCCGATCCCGCCCAACGCCGATCTGTTGTTCGAGATCGAAGTGGTCGATTTCATGACCCGCGAAATGTTCGACCGCAATCTGTCGATCCTGCAACAGGCGATGCAGGCGGGACCGGGCGGGCTTGGCGGGCCGCAAGGTCCTGCACCCGAAGCACCTGCGGCGGAATGATGAAGGCTTTCGGACTTTGCCCGGGGGTTGGGTCCGATGCTTGATGATCGAACTCCCGCGGCCGAGGATTCCAGCCTGACCGAATGGGACCTGCGCCCGTGGGTGCTGGCGGCCCTGTTGGCGCTTGCCGGACTGCTTGTTCACATCGCCAGCGACGGCGGCGAACAGGTGCCGTGGCGTATGGCGATCACTGCATCACTGGTGTTCGGCTCGCTCGCTGCGGCGGTCACGCTTTCGCCCGAGCGCTGGCGTTCCTCCTGCATCTTTGCCGGCGGGGTCGCGCTGGTGATGGCCGGTATTGCCTGGCGCGCGACCAGCGCGGGTGAACGCTATGCCGATGAAGGGTTCTGGGTCGCGGCTGGTGTGCTGGCGGTCACTTTGTCGGTGCCGCTGTTTCAGGCCGGATTTCACCGGCACCGCTGGCGGACCAGTTACAAGGAAACCCATTTCCACGTCTGGACCGATGCGATTACTGCTGCGGGTGCGCTGGCCTTTGTCGGGTTGTCGTGGGCGCTGATAGCGGTTCTGGCTGAGCTTTTCAGCGCGATCCAGATCGATCTGCTAAAGGATCTGCTCGATCAGGCAGTGTTCGGCTGGGTGTTTTCCGGCGCGGCCTTTGGCGCGGCACTGGGCGTGCTGCGCAATCAGTTGAAAATCATCGGGACGCTGCAGAATGTGGTGCTGCTGGTGCTGTCGATCCTCGCCGTACCGCTGGCTATAGCGCTGGCGTTGTTCCTGATTGCGGTGCTGGTGTCGGGCATTGATGTGCTGTGGGAAGCAACCAAAAGCGCCACCCCGATGTTGCTGGCCATTGCGGTGGGGTGCTTTGTGCTCGCCAATTCGGTCGTGCGCGATGATGACGAACAGGCGAGCCCTTCGCGGCTGCTGCGGATTGCGGGGTTCGTGCTGGCGCTCGGCATCCTGCCGCTGGCGGTGATGGCCGCGGTTTCGATGGGGACAAGGATTGCGCAGCACGGGCTAAGCCCCGAACGGCTGTGGGCGTTGATCGCGATTGCGGTCGCGGTGGCTTACGGGGTCGCTTATTTCGTCTCCGCGCTGCGCGGGCGGCGGGATGGCTGGCGCGGCTATTTGCGCCAGGCGAACCTGCATCTGGCGGTGGTGACCTGCGTGATTGCGCTTATTCTTGCGTTGCCGATTTTCAATTTCGGCGCGATTTCGGCAGCGAACCAGATTGCGCGGCTCGATTCCGGTGCGGTCAGCGCGGAGGATTTCGATTATGCCGCGCTGCGCTGGGATTTTGGCGATGCGGGCCGCGCGGCGTTGGCAGAGCTGGCGAAGCGTGAGGGCGAAGTCGCGACACTCGCCAAGGAAGCGCAGACCCTCGAAAGTCGTCCTTACGGGCGGATCACGACCGGAGAGCGCCGCGAAATAGCGTTCAAGGCCGATCTATCCGCATTCGATGAAGCCACGGCAAATGCAATCCGTGCGCATTTGCGTGACGAGGTTATCCTCTGCCGGGAAGGATGCCGCGTGGTTCCACTTGGGCAGGTCAAAAGCGGTCAGCTAATCGCGGTGATGACCAAGTCGGGGTATGGCTCCAACCCGCATCTCCTGCTTGTCAAACCGGGCGCTGCAAAGGCGATCACGCAGCGTGTGGTGAATGGAAAGCTTATCCACGAATACGAGGGACTGAATGGAACGCCGGACTTTGAAGGCGAGGTCGAACTGCGTCCCTTCACCGGGCAACAGTTATTCATCGACGGCAAAGCTGTTGGCGATCCCTTCGAATAGGCCAATTCGCGCGCAACTCGCGCTTGAAGGCTCCCCTGCGCGCGGCTAACGCAGCGGATATGTCAGTATCCAAACAAGATGTTGCCAAGATCGCGTCGCTGGCGCGGATCAGTATGGGCGACGAAGAACTCGAACGCATGGTGCCCGAACTCAACGGTATCCTCAATTGGGTCGAACAATTGGGCGAAGTCAATGTCACCGGCGTGGAACCGATGGCGGCGGTGATCCCGAACACGCTGCGGCTGCGCGACGATGTGGTCGATGCCGACCCCCTTACCGGCGGCGGGCGACAGGCCGATGTGCTCGCCAACGCTCCTGCGGCCGAACACGGGTTTTTTGGCGTGCCCAAGGTGATCGAATAAATGACTGACCTGACCAAACTCGGTGTGAAATCCATCCGCGACGGCGTGGCCAGCGGAGATTTCACCGCGCGCGAAGTGGCCGAGGCGTTTAACACGGCGGTGGCCGAAGCCGCAGCGCTCAACGCCTTCATCGTGACCACTCCCGACCACGCGCTGGCGGCTGCCGATGCGGCGGACAAAGCGCGCGCCGCTGGCGAACAACTGGGCGCGATGGCGGGCGTGCCGATTGGCATGAAAGACCTGTTTGCGACGCGCGGTGTGCCGACCACCGCCGCCAGCCACATCCTCGAAGGGTTCGTGCCGCAATACGAAAGCACCGTTTCGCAGAAATTGTGGAACGCGGGCGCGGGGATGCTGGGCAAACTGAACCTTGATCAGTTCGCCATGGGGTCGTCGAACGAAACCAGCTATTTCGGCAATGTCGCCTCCCCCTGGCGCAAGGCAAGCAGCAATGCCGCCATGTCTCCCGGCGGTTCGTCGGGCGGATCGTCGAGCGCGATAGCCGCGCGCATTGCGCCTGCGGCAACCGGGACCGACACCGGCGGTTCGATCCGTCAACCTGCCGCCTTTACCGGCATCTGCGGGATCAAGCCGACCTATGGCCGGTGCAGCCGCTGGGGCGTCGTCGCCTTCGCCTCCAGCCTCGATCAGGCCGGACCGATGGCACGATCAGTGGAGGATTGCGCGATCATGCTCGGCGCGATGGCTGGGTTCGATCCCAAGGATGCGACCTCGCTGCAAATGGATGTTCCCGATTGGGAAGCCGCGCTGTCGAGCGACCATCGGGGCAAGCGCGTCGGTATCCCGCGCGAATACCGCATGGAAGGCACCGATCAGGCGATCCTAGACAGCTGGGAACAGGGCAAGGCGTGGCTCAAGGATGCAGGCGCGACCATCGTCGATGTCTCGCTGCCCCACACCAAATACGCATTGCCGGCCTATTACATCATCGCCCCAGCAGAGGCGTCGAGCAACCTCGCGCGCTATGACGGGGTGCGATACGGCCTGCGCGATCTGCCAAGCGGAGCGGGCCTGCAAGATATGTACGCCGCCACGCGCGCCGCCGGGTTCGGGGACGAGGTCAAGCGCCGCATCCTGATCGGCACCTATGTGCTCAGCGCGGGCTTTTACGACGCCTATTACACGCAGGCGCAGAAAGTGCGGGCGCTGGTCGCGCGCGATTTTGAACGGGCGTTCGAGCAGTGCGACGTGATCCTCGCGCCTACGACGCCGACGGCCTCGTTCCCGCTCGGCAGCCTCAACGATGACCCGCTGACGATGTATCTCAACGATGTCTTCGCGGTCCCTGCGAGCCTTGCGGGTCTGCCCGCGATGAGCGTGCCTGCGGGCCTTAACCCCGACGGCCTGCCGCTCGGCCTGCAATTGGTGGGCAAGCCGTTTGACGAACAGGGCGTGCTGAATGCGGGCCTTGCCGTTCAGGAACGCGCCGGGTTCGTAGCTGCGCCGGAGCGGTGGTGGTGAGCGCGTTTGAATGGGGCATTCTTGCTATCGTCGCGGTCGGCTTTGTTGCGCCCGCATGGCTGCTGGCGATCGGTTACCTGATCGCGGCGCGCAAGACCAAGCCTGAAGAACCCAACAAGCGGTACTTTGCCTATGCCGAACTGCTCAAGTCGCTTCATGCGCAAATGGACGTGAAAACCCGCACCGTGCACAATGGCCCACTGTTCGCCGCGACCGTGCGCGAATTGGCGAACTACCCCGAATACCGGACGCTCAGTGTGCTTTTTCTCGAAGAGATCACAGTGACAGGCACCAAGAAATTCGACAATGTGGTGCGCGCAGAATTGAAAGCGGTCGAGGCGGAATTGCTGGAGGTGGCGGGTGGCTGACCTTACTCCTTTCCCCCCGATCAGCGAGCCAAACCGTTGATCGCCGCTACCATCTTTCTGGTGATTTTTGTGCTGCTGGGCGGGGTGGTGATGTATCTCTCCAAGACCATCGATCATGGCGAGGCGCGATTTGATGCGAGCGGAAAGGTAATCCGCGAACCCGCTCCGACATCGCCGGGTGAGGCAAAGCCTGCCCGGCGCATTGAGACAAACAAGGCAGAAACCGATGAGTAATTACCGCATCCAGGGCGCAACCGGCGAATGGGAGGTCGTGATCGGCCTGGAGGTCCATGCGCAGGTCACCTCCAACGCCAAGCTGTTTTCGGGCGCGGCAACCGCGTTCGGGGCGGAGCCGAACAGCCAGGTCAGCCTTGTCGATGCCGCGATGCCGGGGATGCTGCCCGTGCCCAATCGCGAATGCATCCGTCAGGCGGTGCGCACCGGCATGGCAATCGAGGCGCAGATCAATGCGTGGAGCCGGTTTGACCGCAAGAATTACTTCTATGCCGACCTGCCGCAGGGATACCAGATCAGCCAGCTTTACCACCCGATTGTCGGCGAAGGGCAGCTGCTGATCGAGGCCGATGAAAAGGCGGGTATCGCTGAAGACAAGATCATCGGGATTGAGCGGATTCACGTCGAACAGGACGCGGGTAAGCTGATGCACGATCAGCACCCGACCATGTCCTATGTTGACCTCAACCGCTCTGGCGTCGCGTTGATGGAAATCGTCTCCAAACCCGACATGCGCTCCCCCGCAGAAGCCGGGGCTTACGTGCGCAAGCTGCGCGCGATCCTGCGCTATGTCGGATCGTGCGACGGCAATATGGAAGAAGGATCAATGCGCGCCGACGTCAATGTCAGCGTGCGCCGTCCGGGCGATGAATTTGGCACGCGGACCGAAACGAAGAACGTCAATTCGGTGCGCTTCGTGATGCAGGTGATCGAATATGAGGCCAACCGGCAGGTCGATCTGATCGAAGGCGGCGGCACAGTGGTGCAGGAAACGCGGCTGTTTGACGTCGCCACCGGCACCACGCGCACCATGCGGTCAAAGGAAGATGCGCATGATTATCGCTACTTCCCTGACCCGGACCTGCTGCCGTTGGTGCTGGAGGATGATTTCCTGACAGAATGCCGCGCCAGCCTGCCCGAACTGCCCGATGCCAAACGCGCGCGGTATGAAACCGAGCTGGGCCTTACCCCCTATAATGCCCGCGAACTGACCGCCGAGGTTGAGACGTTCGCGCGGTTTGAAACGCTGCTCGCTGCAACCGCCATCGCAATCGGCAAGCCCGAAAACGCAGTCGCCACGCAGGTTGCCAATTGGGCGCTGTCGGTTGCGCCCGGCGTGATCAAATCGGCGCGAGAGAATTTTGCCGACGAAGCCGATCCGGCGCGCGCCACTGCCGAACGGCAGGCCGCAATCCTCGCCATGCAGGACAAGGGCGAGATCAGCGGCGGCCAAGCCAAGGAAATTTTTGAACTGGTGCTGCGCAGGGACCGCGAACCGGCGGAAATCGCCGATAGCGAAGGGCTGAAACAGGTCAGCGACAGTGCCGCGATCGAAACCGCCATCGACGCGATCATGGTCGCCAATATGGACAAGGTCGAAGAATATCGCGGCGGCAAGGACAAGCTGTTCGGCTTCTTCGTCGGCCAGACGATGAAAGCGATGCAGGGCAAGGCCAATCCGGGCGTAGTGAACCAGATTTTGAAGGACCGGTTGGGGTAAGCATGGCCAAGAGCCGGGTCACGCGGGCGACCTGGACCGCACTTGCTACGGCGCGAATAACCGAACGAAAAAGCCCGCCGGAGCGTTAACTCCGGCGGGCTTTGTCTTTTCGTGACTCGGCCAATCAATTGCCGAAGCGCGCGGTTACCTGAATGCCGTAGAATTGCGGTTCTGCGGGGATGAAGGTCGGGATCCCGAATGCGCCGCCGGTGTTGCCAGCGTCGAGGAGATATTCCTCGTCAAAGGCGTTGCGGATGAAGCCAGCGATTTCATAGCGTTCATCGGCAAAGCTGATCCCGGCGCGGGCGTTCACCAGTGTCACCGAATCCTGCGAAGTGACCGGATTGTTGGGCACTTCGAAGAAAATTTCGCTGCGATGCGTCACGCTGGGGGTGGCGAAGAACCGCATCCCATTGCCAAATTCATAATCGACGGTGAAGCCGCCAGACGCCTGAAATTCTGGCTGAAGACGGAAACGAGCGCCGGAGAATTGCGGAGCAAAGCTGTTGTTCTCGTCAATTCCGCCGTCGATATATCCACCATTGGCAAACACCTGCAGCCAATCGGCGATGTCGATAGCCAGCTCTGCTTCAACCCCCAGATTGCTGGCCTTGCCTGCGCTTTCAGTGCGGGTTGCGCCGGTCGGATTGCCGTTGGCGTCGAGTTCCTGCACGGTCACCTGGAACCCGTCATAGACCTGATAATAGACGCCGATGGCGGCGGACACTGGCCCGCTGGAAAGCTTGATGCCGCCTTCATAGTTCCACACGGTTTCCTCTGGCACCGATTGCAGATTGCGCGCAGCCAGACCTGATGCCTCGCGCCGCGCGCTGACCTGCACCACCGGCGAACGGCGGCCCTTGGACAATGTGGCGAACACGTTCACATCGTCGCTGATCCGGTACAGGACGTTGAAGCGCGGCAGCACCGCCTGAAAGCTGTCATCGGCGGTGAAGGTCTGGCCATTGGTGTCGATCTGGCCGGGGATGAGCGGAGCGCCGCTGAGCACCGCATTGGGGATGTCGGCGAAAAAGCCCGATTGGCGATATTCGTCGAGCAGGCGCACACCAGCGGTCAGTTCGAGATTGTCGGTGGCGAGCCAGGTGACATCGCCGAACACCGAATAGGCTTCGTTGCGGCCCTGATTTTCAAACACCGAAGTGTAAGGGATCGCGGTTGCTGCACCCATCGTCGCAAGGCCGGTGACTGCCGCCGATGGCACGCTGCCATCCGCCGCGACGCAGGGGATGCCGGGGATGAGCGGCGCACCAAAGATCGAGCTGAGGCATTGCAGAAAGGTGCCTTCTTCGGTCGAAAAGGGGACGTTCTGGCGGCCTTCCTCGATAAAGGCGTTCCACCCGAAACTGGCGCGCAGGTCCGAGCCATTGTAGCTGAAGCGGCCCTCGTGGCTGATTTGCCAGCCATCGGCGATTTCGGTGAATTCAAGGAACGGTGCGGCGGTGCCATCGGCGTCGAACACTTCGGCGCTGTCAAATTCGCGGTAACCGTTGACCGTGGTGAAGGTCCATTCATCGGCGAACTGATATTCGGCGGTCAGGTTGAGATCGTAAACCTCGCGGTTGAGGCCCAGTTGATCGTCGCCCAGATGCAGCGCCGAAAACGGCGAGCCGCCGAGATTGGCGTCTTCGAATGCATTGGCTTCGCCGCCCGGTGCGCCTGCAAATGCCGGGAATGTGCCCGAAACGAACGGAGTTCCGCCATTGCGTTGCTGGTCATAGGTGCCGATCAGATCGACCGTAACATCCGCCGTCGGAGTGTAACGCAGCGAGGCGCGCACGCCGAGCTGGTCCTGCGCATAAAGCTCTTCTTCCTGGCTGGCGGCGAGGTTTTCGACATAGCCGTCGCGCTGGCGATATTCGAACGCAACGCGCCCGGCGAGCGTGTCCGAACCGGCGTTGAGGTGGCCGCTTACCACGGTCTGTTCAAAATTGCCGTAGCCGCCGGAGAGCGCGCCGGAAAATCCTTCGCGCGGGCGGGCGGAAACCAGGCTGATCGCGCCAACGGCAGAGGCGGTGCCGAACAAGGTCGCTTGCGGGCCCTTGATGACCTCAACCCGTTCAAGATCGTAGATCGCCTGATACGACCCGCGCGACCGCGAAATGTCGACGCCGTTGTAATAGAGCGTAACGCGCGGGCCCTGCTGTGCGGAGCCCGAATCCGAGGTGATCCCGCGGATGACAACGCCGGGATTGTTGGCGCTCTGTTCCTGAATCAGCAATCCGGGAACATAGCTGGAAAGCTCATCAAGATCGGTTACGCCCAGCTCTTCGATCCGGTCGCCGCTGACGGCGGAAATCGTGATCGGCACGTCCTGCGCGCGCTGTTCGATCTTCTGCGCGGTGACGATGATGGTGTTGCCCGAACTGCCGGTCTCCTGTTCCTCGCTATTGGGCGCGGTTTGGGCGGCAAGGGGAAAGGCGGGGAGCGCGATGGTGGCGAGCAGGATGCTGCGCAGGAAGGTCGTGTTCATTTCTGGAGTGCCTTTTTGGGAGGGGGAAAAGGGAACTCCGCCGCGCTAGGACTGGCGCGTGACAGGCTGGTTGCTGTTTGATTTCAATTGAGTGAAGGCAGAAAAAGGCCGCGAGTTGTTGCAGTGCAGCAACAAAAAACCCGCCGGAGCAACAGGCTCCGGCGGGTTTTTTGCTGTCAGATTATTGCTGGGGTCAGGCGCGCGTGCCCGACACCGGCATGGCACCGAAGGCGCCAGCATTGACGCTGCCGGTCAGCGTGTCGCCGTCGATGGTCGCTTGGCATTCGAGCGTCATCGGCATCGGCACGACCATGTTCATTTTCCAGGTCAGCGTGTTGCCATCGACCTTGCCGTCTTCGACATCCATCGAACCCATGCCGCCGGCCATGTTGCCCGAAAAAGTGCCGTCGCCATTGTCTTCAACGGTGAAAGTGCCTGCCTGATCGCCCATTGGGCTTTTGACGGTGGTGTTATACGTTCCTGCTACGGACATGTTGTGTCTCCCATTCTATGCGTGCGCCAATGCCCGCTCAGACGCTGGCTCGGCTGCGGTTCTTACACGTCATTCGAGGGGGTTCAACCTCAAACGGGCGAACAAGAAACGGGCGGGTGCTGCGATGATGCAGCCCCCGCCCGGATTATTTCCCGCGACCTTTGCAAGCCGTAACGTAAGCGCGCAATGCGCGTCGCTGCGGGGTTATTCGGTGCCTTCCATTTCGCGCCGCTCAATCGGCATGCCGAGCGATTCGAGCTGCGGCATCACCGCCTCTGCATCGCCGACCACGACCCAGATGAAATCCTCCACATCCAGCGCGGCGCGCGCGGCGGCATCCAGGCTTTCGGTCGTTTGAGCGGTGTATTTGCCAACCAGCGTTTCGTAATAATCGTCGGGCCGGTCGAACAGCGCAATGGCTTCCATCGCGCCCAGCACCGCGCTGGAGGTTTCGAAACTGCCCGGCAGTTCACCGATTTCGCTGGCGACATTGCGCGCCAGTTCGTCGGCGGTCACGCCATTGGTGGTCAGGAACGTGGTGGTTTCGCGGACCAGCTCAGCGAGCGAATCGCCGGTCCGGTCGGCCTGAACCCCGCCCGAAATTGCATAGATCACGGTGTTTTCACGCGCCTGCGTTCCGCCACGCACGCCGTAACTCCACCCTTTTGTCTCGCGCAGGTTCATGTTGAGCCGCGCGAGGAAGTTTCCGCCCAGCGAATTGTTGGCATTGGTGAAATCGACATAGCCGGGATCGCTCGCATCAAGCGGGGTCACCTGCGCGCCAAGGATAAAGCTCTGCGGGGAATTGGGGCGGTTGATCAGAACGATGCGCCCGCCGTCGGAGGTTTCTGCGGGGAGCGTGGAGAAGTCCTTTTCACCCTTGGGCACGCCGGGCGCGCTCCAGTCGCCAAACGCGGCGTTCAACTGCATCACGATTTCATCCAATGGCAGGCTGGAGATGACGAACACCTCGCCATTGTCAGGACGGATCCAGGTGTCCTTGAATGTGACCAGATCATCGCGGGTGATGGCGCTGACGCTTTCGACCGTGCTGATCCCGCCATAGGGCGCCTGCGTGCCGAACAATTCGGTGCCGATGGTGCGTTGCGCGATCCCGCTGGGCGAACGCATTTCCTGACGAATGCCGGTGATCGTCTGCGCCTTTACCCGTTCAAGGTCAGCCGCATTAAAGGCCGGTTCGCGCAGGATCTGGCGATACAGGTCCAGCGACGGCGCAAGGTTGGCCGACAAGGCCGACAGGGTGAAGGTCGAACGGTCATCGCCGCCGCCCATCGAAATGTTGACCCCCAGACGCTCACGCGCCTCGGCGATCTGCTGGCTGGTCATGCTGGCGGTGCCTTCGTCATAAAGGCCCAGCGTGAGCGATTCCAGCCCGCGCATATCGACCGGGTCGGCCGCGCTACCGGCGTTAAACGACATGGTGACATAGGTCGCCGGAACGGCATCGCGCTGCGCATAGGTCAGCTGCATTCCATTGGCGAGCGTGGTGCGCTGAAATTCAGGAAAGTCGAGCTGCGGCACGCTGTCGATTGGCGGCGCAGGCCGTTCAACCGTGACGGTGATCGTTTCAGCTGACCGGTCGCGTTCGGAGGCGTTGTCCGCTTCGGCGGCGACGCTGGCGGCCTCTTCATATTCCGCATCGCGTTCGCCGGGTTCGAGCACCAGCGTAAACGCCGGGCGGGTCATCCAGCGTTCCATCGCTGCCTTGACCGTTTCCGGGGTGATCGAGGCCAGCACTTCAAGCTGCTTCACCGCAAAGCCGGGATCGCCTGCGAGCACTTCGCCGCGCGCCAGCGCCACGGCCTTGCCGCCAAACCCGCCGACCTGTTCAAGGCCCCGGATCGTCCCGGCCAGATCGCTGGTGGCCGACCGGCGCACTTCATCAGCGGTCGGACCTTCGGCGATATATTGCGCGATGATTTCGTTGAGGCGTTTTTCCAGCACCTCCAGTTCCACCCCGTCGCGCAAGGTAGCGCTGACATTCAGCACGCCGACCCGCTGGAAATCGTAATTGCCCGCCGATACGCCGACCGCGAGCTGTTCTTCGCGCACCAGAATCTGGTCGAGTCGGCTCGATAGCAAACCGCCCAGCACATCGGCACCGACCGAAAGCGCGGTCAGTTCTTCGCTGGTGATGCCGGGGGCGGGCCAATAAAGGCTGATCGAGGTCGCGGCAACGGCGTCGCGCATGACCGTGCGCACGGGCGCTTCGAGTGTGGGGACTTCGGCTGCGGCGGGGGTGTTGACCGGACCGCGCGCGATGGGGCCGAAATAGCGTTCGACCAGCGGGCGGGCTTCCTCGGCGGAAATGTCCCCGGCCAACACCAGCGTCGCGTTGTTGGGGCCATAATTGTCACGGAACCAGTTTTGCACGGTCTCCATCGACGCCGCATCAAGATCAGCCATCGAGCCGATCACCGAATGCTGATAGGGATGGCCATCGGGGAACAGGGTCTCGAGGATTTCATAGAACACAAGGCCGCCGGGCTGATTGTCGCCCTGACGTTTCTCATTCTGGACAACGCCGCGCTGATTATCGAGCTTTTCCTGCGTCACCGCGCCGAGCAGATAGCCCATCCGGTCACTTTCGAGCCACAGAGCGCGCTCCAGTGCAGGGCGGGGCACGGTCTGGAAATAATTGGTGCGGTCGAAATTGGTGGTGCCGTTGTAATCGGTCGCACCCATTTCCTGAAGGTATTGGAAATAATCGGCGGGGGCGTTTTCGCTGCCATTGAACATCAAATGTTCAAACAGATGAGCAAAGCCGGTCTGGCCTGCGGGTTCGTCTTTCGACCCGACATTGTACCACACCGCGACGCCGACAATCGGAGCCTTGCGGTCGGTGTGAACGATCACGGTCAGCCCGTTTTCAAGCTCAAATTCCTCATAGGGGATCTGCACCTGCGCAACCAGTTCGGCAAGATCGGTGGCGCTTGCATTTGCGCTGGCGGCTGTTTCCATGTGCCCATCGGCCAGCGCGGGCGAAAGCGGCGCGGCGACCGCGATGCTGAGCGCGGCGCTTAGGGCCAGACGGCTGGTGGTGGCTAGACGTGGTTTCATCAAAAAGGCTCCCCGAGAGATATTACAAATATTTGGTGCGTGATTGCGCGCTGAACCGCCTGCGATCAATAAGTAAGCGCCGTTGTCCGACAAAACGCGCTTTTGCGCCGACAAGTTCCATTCAGCGGGTATTGGTGACCCGGCGGGTGCTGGTGGCATGTTTGCGCACGTCCTCTTCCCAAAACCGCACCGGTTTCAGCGCGTGATCGACAAACAGCTGCATCTGATCGGTGTAATGCGGGCTATCTGGCCTGGTTGTCGCCGCACCGAACGGCTGGACCGATTCCGAGCGCACCCGCCCGCCGTCAGCGGGCCATTCGACCCATTGGATAAAGCTGTCGCCATGGACGAGGCTCAACCGCCCGTCGTCCTGCACTTCCCATGTGGTCGAGGCGCGCAAAGTGTCCGATCCGCCATCCAGCGGCAGATCGACATCCCCCTGACGCAGCCGCAGCAGGTCCGACATGGGCGGGTCAATCCGGCCAAAATGCGTCATGAGATGGGTCCGCTTTTCCAGCAGATATTCGGCCGCATCGGGCATCTCATCCGGGTTTTTGTTGTTGTATTCAGCGCTCATGAAATCGCGGATCATCAGCAGCGCAATCGCATCGGCTGCGCCTTTATTGTCGGCGGTGAAATCCCATGTAAGCAGCAGGTCGCGCGCCTCGGCAAGTTCGGCATTGCCGGTCACATCCAGCTTTTCCGCCGCATCAAACAGGTCAGCGACATAGCCTGCGCGTTCATAGGCAGTGTCGTATTTGATCCGTTCCAGCGCCGCCCGGTCAAGCGGCCCTTCAGCCGCGCTCAGCAGCGCATAGGCGCGGCGCGACCGGTTGGTCTGTTTGCGCTCAATTCCCAGCACCGGAGAGAAATCCGAAGGGTCAAGATCGCTGCCCGCGCCCGCCGCAGTAAAGGGTTCGTTGTTGGAATTGTACAGCCAGCCCGAGGCTGGGTTGATCAGCTTGGGTATCTCCGCATAATCGACAGTGCCTTCCCAAATCAGATCACTGCGCGTTCCATCAAGGATGCCGCGCCAGTTCGCCTGCACAATGTCCAGATCGGGACGGTCGGGGATCGCGGCATTGTAGACATAGGCGATGTTGCCCGCCTTGTCGGCATAAAGGAAATTGGTCGATGGGATCGCCATGCGCGCAATTTGCGCCTGCCATTCCTCCAGCGTCTTGGCCTTGTTGATGCGGTAATAGGCGTCGAGCTGCGCGACGCTGTCCATCCCGCCGTAACGGATGGCGAAGTAACCCTTGTCGTTCTTGATCACCGGGCCGTGAACGCTGCGATAGATTGTGCGGCGAACGGGCAGGGTGATCGGCCCCATCTTGACCGGCAAGGTGACCGTTTTCGTTTCCAGATCCATCCACTTATCATCGAGCCGGTACTGCGTGCCCGCTTCGTTCACCTCCAGCTGATAGATGTCGGCCATATCCGGGCGGTTGACGGTGTTGGTCCAGCCCAGATCCTCATTATGACCAAGGAAGGGAAACGGCGATCCGGGGAAGTTCGCGCCAGTAAAATGCCAGCCTTCGCCCGATTGCACGCCGAGTTCGTACCATGCCACGCCGCCGCGCAAAGGCTGATGCGAATTGGATATCAGCGTCGTGGGACCGCCCGATCGTTCCGGGCTGACCGCCCAGGCATTGGAGCCGAGATGGTCGGCATCCTCGCCCCATGGCAGCACCAGATTTCGCATGGCCACGTCGCCCGCTTCTGCAACCTCGTCTGCGGTTGCCGGGGCGTCCGGTTCGTTGCCCGATCCGTCGTGCGGAAAGCCGGGAATGTCGGGGCCAAATTCGCGCCGCAATTCCTCGCCTGCAACCAGCGGCCCCACGACATTGCCTAGCCCGTAGAAAAACGGCTGACGCAGCACGAAGCCCGCCGCAATATCGGTGCCATTGACCGGAAACAGATTGCCCAATTTGACCTCATCCGGGTGTTCTTCAGCATATTGGTTGAGCCCGGCGGCATAGGCTTCGAATAGGGCGCGCGTGTCGGCGGGGAGTTCGGGATATTTGCGTTCCGCCGTGCCGCGTGCATCGAGCAAGTGATAGACGAAATCAAACGTCGCGCCGTCCTCGCCAGCGATTGCGCCGTAACGCCCCTTGGACATGGCGGCGACATCTTGCAGCGTGAAAAAATCATCCTCGGCATGCGCGATGGCGACGCCGTATGCGACGTCTGCATCGGTTTCGCCATAGATCATCGGCACGCCAAATTCGTCGCGGACTATCTCTGCGGAATATTCGCGATATTCGGGCGCGGTGCTGGTTGGGGCGAAAAACGGCTCCCACGTCGCCAATGCGATAAACACAGCAACCAACACCGCCACAAGCGCGATCGCGCCGCCTTTAAGCCATTTCATTATGAGTCTCTCCAAGCTCTCTTGGCGCGACAATCGCTGCGGGCGGGGGGCGCGTCAAGCAGGGCTTGCAAAGATGCATTCCAGACCCACCTAGTCGGGTAACACACCGGCGCGGCGCTCTGCGCTTCGCTTCGCCTCACAGGGGACCGCGATGAACCTCGAAAAATTCACCGACCGTGCCAAGGGCTTTCTGCAAGCCGCGCAGACCGTGGCAATCCGCATGAACCATCAGCGGATCACGCCGCTGCATCTGCTAAAAGCTCTGCTTGAAGACAGCGAAGGCATGGCCGCCGGATTGATCCAGCGCGCCGGGGGCGAGGCGGCGCTAGCGGTGAGTGCGGTGGATGCGGGGCTGGCCAAGATCCCTGCAGTCACGGGCGGTGGGGCGCAGCAGACGCCGGGGCTGGACAATGACAGCGTGCGAGTGCTCGACAGCGCCGAACAGCTCGCAGACAAGGCAGGCGACGCCTATGTTACGGTCGAACGGTTGCTGACCGCGCTCGCCATGGCCCCCGATTCCACCCGCGATGCGATGAAAGCGGCAAGCATCACTCCGCAAAGCCTCAATTCCGCGATCGAAGACCTGCGCGGCGGCAAACGCGCCGACAGCGCCAATGCCGAGGCCAATTACGAGGCGATGGAGAAATTCGCCCGCGACCTGACGCAAGCAGCGCGCGACGGGAAGCTGGACCCAGTGATTGGCCGCGACGAAGAAATCCGCCGTACCGTGCAGATCCTCGCCCGCCGAACCAAGAACAACCCTGCGCTGATCGGCGAACCCGGCACCGGCAAGACCGCAATCGCCGAAGGCCTCGCGCTGCGTATTGCCAATGGCGACGTGCCCGACAGCCTCAAGGGCCGCACCTTGATGAGCCTCGATATGGGTGCGCTGATTGCAGGCGCGAAATATCGCGGCGAATTTGAAGAACGGCTGAAAAGCGTGCTCGACGAGGTCAAGAATGCGGACGGGCAGATCATCCTGTTCATCGACGAGATGCACACGCTGATCGGGGCCGGCGCAAGCGAGGGCAGTATGGATGCCTCCAATCTGCTCAAACCAGCCCTGTCGCGCGGCGAATTGCACTGCATCGGCGCGACCACGCTGGATGAATACCGCAAATATGTCGAAAAAGACCCCGCGCTCCAAAGGCGTTTTCAGCCGGTTTATATCGAGGAACCTTCGGTCGAGGACACGATCAGCATCCTGCGCGGGATCAAGGACAAATACGAATTGCACCACGGCGTGCGGATCACCGACAGCAGCATTGTTGCCGCGGCGAAGCTTTCCGACCGCTATATTCAAGACCGGTTTCTGCCCGACAAGGCCATCGACCTGATGGATGAAGCCGCCAGCCGCATCCGCATGGAGGTGGAAAGCAAGCCCGAAGAAATTGAGGCGCTCGACCGGCGGATCATCCAATTGAAGATTGAGGAAAGCGCGCTCGCCAAGGAAGACGATGCCGCGTCGCAGGACCGGCTCGCCAACCTGCGCAAGGAATTGGCCGAGCTGGAACAGCAGAGTTCCGAACTCACCACCCGCTGGCAGAACGAGCGCGACAAGATCGAGGCCGAGGGCAAGATCAAGGAAGAGCTCGACCATGCGCGCCTCGAACTGGAACAGGCGCAGCGCACCGGCGATCTCGCCCGCGCGGGCGAGCTGTCCTATGGCACCATTCCGGAGCTGGAGAAGCGCCTTGCCGCGGCCGAGGACCTCACCGAAAACGCATTGCTGCGCGAGGAAGTGACCGAGGAGGACATTGCCAGCATCGTCAGCCGCTGGACCGGCATCCCGATCGACAAGATGATGGAAGGCGAGCGCGACAAACTGCTCGCTATGGAACAGCTGCTGGGTAAGCGCGTGATCGGACAGGAACAGGCGATTGTCGCTGTGTCCAAGGCCGTGCGCCGCGCGCGCGCCGGTTTGCAGGACCCGAACCGCCCGCTTGGCAGCTTCCTGTTCCTCGGGCCCACCGGCGTCGGCAAGACCGAACTGACCAAGGCGCTCGCCGAATTCCTGTTCGATGATGACAGCGCGATGGTCCGCATCGACATGAGCGAATTCATGGAGAAGCATTCGGTCGCCCGCCTGATCGGCGCGCCTCCGGGCTATGTCGGCTATGATGAAGGCGGGGTCCTTACCGAGGCGGTGCGCCGCCGCCCCTATCAGGTGGTGTTGTTCGACGAGGTCGAGAAAGCGCATTCGGACGTCTTCAATGTGCTGCTGCAGGTGCTCGACGATGGACATCTGACCGATGGACAGGGGCGCAAGGTTGATTTTTCCAACACGCTGATCATCCTTACCTCAAATCTGGGGAGCCAGTATCTCGCCAGTCTGGGCGACGATCAGAAGGTGGCCGAGGTAGAGGACAAGGTGATGGATGTGGTGCGCGGCCATTTCCGCCCCGAGTTTCTCAACCGGCTGGATGAGATCATCCTGTTCCACCGGCTGGCGATGGAGCACATGGCGCCGATCGTCGAAATTCAGGTCAAGCGGGTGCAACGGCTGCTTGATGACCGTAAGATCAGGCTTGATCTGACCGATGCGGCGCTGCGTTGGCTGGGCCGGGTCGGATATGATCCGGTTTACGGCGCACGACCGCTGAAACGGGCAGTGCAGCGCTATTTACAGGACCCGCTCGCCGAAATGCTGATCGAGGGCAAGGTGAGCGACGGAGCCGTGATCAAGGTTGACGAAGGCGACGGTCAATTGGAGATCGCGGTCGGATGATCACGCAAGTTTCTGGTATTCTGCGGTGCGAGGGCGCGGCGTAATATTCTGACTCAATTTTGATCGTTTTGATAAGCGTTTTGAATCATTGCGCGAAGCCTCCCATTCTTATATTTTTCGCAAAGCGCAGCAATTATGATGTTGCACTTGCGAAAAGCGGTTTGTGGGATTCGCGCAACACACCCCCGAAAAGTGGCCGTAACCTGAACGTCTCATTTACATCATTCCTGCGCTATTGCACACATCCGACACCGCAGGGGCTTTGTCTTGACTCCAATTAGGGGCGCTTCCGCGTGCATCGGGTAAATGCACGCTGGCAAGCGGATTGGTTCGAGACTTAGGCTCTGGTTGTCGCAACTGGAGTGATCATGAAGAAATTTCACAGCAATTCGATGAAGGCTCTGGCCTTTTCCGCATCGGCCATCGCCTTCGTTATGGCGGGCCCGGTGAACGCTCAGGATACGGGCGAAGAAGGTCAGGAAACCGCAGAGGAAGAAGAGGAAGAGCAGGTCCAGGTGGCGACCGATGCTTCGGGTCAGGCCACACAGGGCCAGGGTGGCATCACCGTGACCGGTTCGCGCATTGTTCGCGACACTTACAGCTCAATCTCGCCCTTGCAGATCCTCACCACCGAAAATCAGCAGTCAGTGGGTGCATTCGACCCCGCGCAGATCCTGCAACGTTCGGAAGCCGCCGCCGGTCAGCAGATCGACGCGACCTTCCAGGGCTTCGTGCTTGACAACGGCCCGGGATCGCAAACGATCAATCTGCGCGGTCTGGGTGCAGGCCGTACGCTGGTTCTCGTTAACGGCCGCCGCCTCTCACCTGCCGGTGTGGAGGGTGCGCCATCGAACCCGTCGATCAACCTTATTCCATCGTCGCTGGTCGATCGCTATGACCTGCTGACTGACGGTGCATCGTCGGTTTACGGTTCGGACGCCGTCGCCGGTGTTGTGAACGCCATCCTGCGCAAGGATTTCGACGGCCTCGAACTGCAGGCCAATGGTGACATCAACCCGCAGGGCGGCGGTGAGGATTTCACCGTCAGCGCGGCCTGGGGCTTTACCACCGACCGGGCTGTGTTCGGCATCGGTGCGGAATGGCGCCGGACCGATGAGATTTTGCTCAGCGACCGCGATTTCCTTGCGGGTTGTGATCGTCACTATGAAATCGATCAGAATGGCAACATCCTGACCCAAGACGTGGCGTCGAATGCCATCAACCTTGATGACAGCGGCGGCCTTGTCGGGACTTCGGTGCAGCCTTGTAAAATTGGAGGGATTGTCGGGCGTATTCAGGCTAACCAGACTCGCGTTGGTTCGATCTATTTCGACAATCGCGATTTCGGCCTTGGCGTTCCCGGCAACACCGGCATCCCGTTCTTCTCCGAATCTAACAATGCATTTGGCTTGCCGGTCGATGCTGATGGCGATGGGTTGCAGGACGTCGATTTTGCCTTGGTGAACACCAACGGCGCTGAGCCGAACGCCACCTTCATTCCCCAGCAGGATGTCTACAACGTCTTTGCCTATGGTGAATATACGTTCCCGGGCGATGCGAATATCACTCCGTTCTTCGAGGCGGGTTACACCCGTTCCGAAGTCGCAGCGGACAACACCGGCACGCCGCAGTTCTTCCCTTGGGTGCCAGCACAAAACGCGTTCAACCCTTGCAACATCGACACCAACCCCAACGGCGTAGACTGCCGTGACGCGGATAACGTGTTCAATGGCCTGGTTCCTGGGTCGCCCTTTGCCGCTTTTGCGTTGCCTACCGGCACTTCGGTTGCAACCCGTCCAATTCCCGCTGTTCGCGGAGACCGCAACAATATCGATGTGGTTCAGGAACAATATCGCGGCGTGCTCGGTGTGCGCGGCGATCTGCCGTTCATCGGTTCGTCCTGGACCTTTGAAGTTGCAGGCGTCTATTCGCGTTCGGAAGGGTCCTCGGTTCGCCGCGGCATCCGTGAGGACCGCTTGGCAGTCGCGCTCGGGATTGACCCGACGGCTGATTTTGACGGAGACGGCGTAGTCGACAATGACGGCGATGGCATTGCCGATGATTACAACAGCCAGGTCGTGTCACCGCTGCTCGCTGGCGGGCCTTGCGATACTTCGAGCTTCGCCAATCCGGGACTCGCGCCGGCTGACTTGCTGACTGGCTGCGTGCCCGTCAATTTGTTTGCCGCTTCGCTTTATCAGGGTGTGGTGGGCGATTTCGCCACGCAGGCAGAGCGTGACTATCTGTTCGGCGTCCGCAGCTTTGACACCACCTACGAACAGATTCAGCTGTCCGGCTTTGTCACTGGCGATCTGATCGAACTGCCCGCAGGTCCGGTCGGAATCGTGCTTGGTGCCGAATGGCGCGAAGATACGATTGATTCGCAGCCTGACTTTGTAGCCTCAAACGGACTTTTCTGGGGCTTCTTTGCCGATGGCGGCGCAAGCGGTTCCAAGTGGATCCGTGAAGCCTTTGGTGAGCTCGACATTCCGCTGATGGCGGGTGAAACTTTGGTCGAGGAACTGACGGTCAACGTTTCGGGCCGTATCACTGACGAAGAGTTCTACGGCACCAACGGCACGTTCTCGCTCAAGGGCGGCTGGCGTCCGGTTCCGCCGCTCCTCTTCAAGATGAGCTACGGCACTTCGTTCCGCGCACCAAACCTGCGTGAAAACTTCCTGCGCAACCAGTCAGGCTTCGGCAATATTTTCGATCCCTGTGCGGTGCCCGCAGCGGCGTTCGATTCGCTTGGTGGCGGGTATGATGCGTCACAGGACGAACGCGATCCGCAGGTTCTTGCAAACTGCATCCGTGAAGGTCGTGACCCTACCAGCGTCGGTATCGACGCCGCCGGGACCAACACAATTTCACAGACCAGCACGCAAATCTTCACCGGCGGCAGCCTGGATATCGATCCTGAAACATCGCGTTCGATCACCGCAGGTTTCGCCTTTGAGGAAAGCTTCCCCAGCGGTTTTGATGTCGCGTTGAATTTCAACTACTTCGACATCAAGCTGAAGGACTCGATCGTCGAGCCAAGCTCGCAGTTCATCGTGAACGACTGCTTTGCGCGCACCGAATCAGAGCGCAGCCCGTTCTGTGATCGTGTCGAGTTCAGCGGCCTTGCTGCGGACCGTTTCCTGATCAACCAGATCAATTCTGGCTTTATCAACCTTGAAACAGAATCGGTTCGTGGTCTCGATTTGAATGCGACCTTTGGTTACCCAGTGACTCTGGGCGGCGAAGTGTTCGACCTCCAACTCAATTTCGTGGCGAACCACCTGATTGAACGTTCGACAACGACTGTCGCTGACGACGGGACTGCTGACACCACTGATTTTGCTGGTCGTTTCGGTTTCCCAAGCTGGACCGGTCGGGCAACCTTCAATGTCGATTGGAAGGACTTCCGTTTCACATGGCAGACCCGCTACATCGGCGATGTGGCTCAGGACCCTGTGGGGGTTGACCCATTCTCCGATGCATTCGGTAACGGACCCGATGGCCTGCCCACCGGCTTCTTCGCCGATACTTGCACCGGCGGCGGCACTGCAACGGTTCCGGGGGACGGCGTGTTCTGCCGCGACGTTGGCTTTGCCGAAGAATACTTCGTCCACACCGCGTCGGTGCGTTGGGACAATGGCGATTTCCGTATCATCGCGGGCGTTCGGAACATCTTCAACGAAGATCCACCGCTGATCGACACCAACGAAGTGTTCGGTATCGCCAACACTCCGATTGGTAACGGTTACGATCTTGATGGCCGTGAATTCTTTGGCCAGGTTCTATACCGCTTCTAAGCGAATAAAGGATCGATCAAGCCTAAAATCAGCGGCTCCTCGGCACTTGCCGTGGGGCCGCTTTTTTGTTTATTCTGCTCCCATGCGGGTCTGCCGATTTGGAGGTGACGCAAAGCCGCAGGGGATTAACTGGAAATCCAACGGGAAGAATAAAGCCATGAACCTTTTGAAAAAGCCGCTGATGGCGGCAATGCTCGGCGTTTCAACGCTTGGCCTCAGCGTCGCTGCGCCCTCCGCCACGCAAGCAACGTCATCCGTTCCCATCGACGTTTGGGCGCTGCGCGATGTGGTGAACGCGGTGCAGATCTCGCCCGACGGGCAGCACCTGCTGGTCCACATCAACCCGAGCCGCGAAGGCGAATATTTGCTGCAGATCTACAAAACCAGCGATCTCAGCACGCCCTATCGCACGCTCAACGCCGATCCGATGGAGATCATCAGCGCGCAATGGGTCAGCCCCAATGTGATCGTCGGCAACGCCTGGGAAATCAAACGCGAAACCGTGCGCCGTCAGGAAGACGACACGCGCAATTACGCGACCTATTTCTACAATCTTGAGCGCAACAAATTCAGCCAGGTCGATGGCAATCTGGCGGTGATCAATACCCTGCCCGATGAACCCGACGAAGTGCTGGTTGCTGCGGCGGAATCGGTCGCCGACCTCGGCGTCGACCCATTCGCGGCGTTCCGCCCGCGCTCGTTTTACCGGCTGAATCTGAAAACCGGCAGCCAGTCGCTGGTGATGCGCGGCACGTCCAAATACGGCAACATTATCTTCGATAATAAGGGCAATCCGCGCTTTGCGATCGGCCAGGAATCTGACTTCACGGTAAGGACCTATTACCGTAAGCCGGGTGACGGTTCTTGGACGCAGTTCGGCACGGTCTACGATCAGAACGATCACGAGAACCTCTACCGCTTCCTCGCCGGATTTCAGGGGCTGGCGCATATCGACCCTGAAAACCCCAACCTCGGCTATATGATTGAAGCACGCAACGGGGCCGACAAGGCATCCTTGTGGGAGTTCAATTTCGAAACCGGTGAATACGGGCGCGAGGTTTTTTCGGCACCGGATGCCGATGTCATGTCGATCGGCACGCATTCAATTCCGGGCAGGGACACGCTTGCCTATGCGCAATATCCAGGCGCAAAATGGGAACGCCACTGGTTCGACGCCGAAGAGCAGGCGCTGTATGAAGCGCTCGAACAGCAAATCCCCTATGCGCATCAGATCAACATTTCGAGCCGTTCGTATGACGGGCGCACGATGGTGGTGAGCAATCGCGGGCCGAAAGACCCCGGTTCATTCTGGCTGGTGAAGGACGGTCAGCTTGCCAAGCTCGGTAGCCGCAACCCGCTGCTCAATCAGGAAGCGCTCGCGGATGTTGAGTATATCCGTTACCCCGCGCGCGACGGGATGATGATCCCCGGCTATGTGACCAAGCCGCAGGGCGAAGGGCCGTTTCCGCTGATCGTGCTGCCCCACGGCGGGCCGCACGTGACCGAAGTCATCAGCTATGACGAATGGGGCCAGTTGCTGGCCTCGGCGGGATATATGGTGCTGCAACCGCAATACCGGATGACCGTCGGCTGGGGCAAAGCGCATTTTGACGGCGGATACGGCGAACATGGCGGCAAGATGCAGGACGACAAGGATGACGGCGCGCTCTATCTGGTCGAGCAGGGTCTGGTCGATCCTGATCGGATTGCGATGTTCGGTTGGTCCTATGGCGGTTATGCGGCGCTCGTTTCTCTGAGCCGTGAGCCACAGATTTACCAATGCGCGATTGCCGGCGCGGCGGTGGCTGATCCGGCCAAGACCTATCGCCTTGGCGCGGGCCGGGCGGGCCGCATTCCTAAGGCGCTGAACGATTGGGCCGAACGGCGCGGAACGATTGGCATCAATCCGATCCAAGAAGTCAGCAAGGTCAATATCCCGCTGCTGATGGTCCATCCCGAAGATGACAGCCGCGTGCTGTATTACCACTTTGAGGATTACAAGAAGGCGTTTGAGGCTGCGGGCAAGACCGGCGAATTCGTGACGCTGGAGGACGCCGATCACTTTTACCGGACGCTGATGTATACGCACCAGCAGCAATTCTACACCAAGATGCTCGACTATCTTGCCAATGATTGCGGGCCGGGCGGGCTGTAAGGCGCGCGCAAGGCGGGGCTGCACACGCGGCCTACCCAAGAGCCAAAGAAAGGGGGCCCCCCCCCCCCCGGGGGGGGGGGGGGGGGGGGGGGGGGGGCCCCCCCCCCCCCCCCCCCCCCGGGGGGGCGCCGCGGCGGGGGGGGGGGGGGGGGGGGGGCCCCCCCGGCGCCGGGGCCGTGGTTGGAGGCCCGGGGG